>CALENB010000124.1 GCA_937910235.1 uncultured Myxococcales bacterium
TCATGAGATTGCAGCGGTGCACACGTTGACAACGCGGGAGCATCGCGGCATCCCCGCGGCCCGATGACCCCGTCGCCCCCTCTGGAGAGCCACATGATCTTGATCACCGACGCCTCAAGAGACTATGTGCTCACCAGTCGTGGCAGCCGCGCGATGCCCTTCGATCGCTCCGCCGATCGGCAGCGGGCGCCGTTCACGGCCAACGTTGGTCACATGGAAGCGCACCCGGCGACGCAGCCCGCCGCCGAGTCGATCAACGCGGACCACGACCGCGCACCGCAGCACGACGACGCCGACGCAGCGCAGGTGTAATTTGGCCAGGCTGTGCACAGCCAGTACACAGCCTGCGCACAGCCAGCGAACAGCGCGTGAACACGTCATAAACAGTCAGTGAACAGTCAGCACGTCGCCAGCGCAGCAGGCGATCGTGCAGGCGAGCCGTCGGTCAACCGAAACCAAGCTCCAGCCGCGCCTCTTCGCTCATCCGCTCCATGCTCCACGGCGGATCGAACACGAGCTCCACCTCGGTGGCCGAGACGCCCGGCAGGCGAATCAGTCGGCGCTCCACGTCGTCTTTCAGCACCTGACCCATGCCGCAACCTGGCGCCGTGAGCGTCATCTGAACGTCGATTCGGACGCTGCCATCCTCGAGCTCGACGACATCGCAGCCGTAGATCAGGCCCAGATCGACGATGTTCACCGGGATCTCGGGGTCGTAGCAGGATGTCAGCACTTCGAGCACGCGGTCTTCGTCGATCTCTGCGTCCTCGGCGTCCAGCAGCGCTGGGTCGATCTCTTTGCCGATCGCGTCGGCGTCGGGACCGTCGATGCGCACGAGGTAGCCCGTGTCTACACGGATCGTATAATTGCCGCCGAGCAGCTGATTGATGACGCCCTGGGTTCCCTGCGGCACGCGGATGCGAAAGCCGTCGGGGATGATGATGGCGTCGCAGTCGCGAACGAAAGTGACCTCCTCCCACCTGCTGCCGCTCTTGCTGGCGTCGGGGGCTTGGTCCTGGATGTGCTCGTCACTCACGCGTGCCTCCGGCAACTGGGTCGAGGTGGGCCACGCTTTAGCCTTCCGGCACGCACGGAGCAAGGGCTGGGCAAGCAATCCCACGGTCTGACGGGGATTTTAGCCACATCGGCAGCGCGGCCCCCGGCTCACTTAAGCGCGGCGATCGCGCGTTGGAGTGCGGCGTCATCGGCCAGCAGGGCCTCAACACGCCGATCGGCGAGCAGCGCGCCCCAGTCCTTACGGCGCGCCGCGGCGCGCAGCACAGGATCGTCCAGCGTGCCCGTCGCCGGCCGTTGGGTCGTTCGCGAGCGCGCACGGCCGGCACCTCGCGCTGGCCCAGGCCCCGGACCCTGCAGCGGCTCGAGCGCGTCGTCATCGACCCTGCCGTCATCACCAGCGGCGTTGGGCCTCCGTCGATCCGCGCGTCGTGACGACCTTGCGAGCGCCTTTTGCAGGGCCGCGAGCGGCGCCAAGCTCACCTCGGCCACCGGGTTGTAGCGGCGCGTAGCGTCGACCGCCTGGCTCACGCGCCACTGGCTTCGAACACGCGGAAACCGCTCAAAGAGCGTCCCCTGAACCAGGACGCCAGCAGACAAGATCAGCCAGCAGAGCAGCAGGCCTCGCACGCCACCCAACACCGCGCCCAAGCCGCTATCGAATCGCTTCGCGCCGTGGCTCCACTTCTCTAGCGCTTCGGGGAGATAGCCCTGCGCGATACGGAACAACAGCAGCACGGCGGCGAAGCTGAGCAACGCGCTGGCGACCGCGACGCTGCCTGCCGTGTAGCCATGACCGGCGAACGCCTTTGCGATCCACGGCGACAGATGCGGCGTGGCGAGCCACGCGACGACCAGCCCGGCGATACCGAGAAACTGACCCAGGAACCCCTGCGCCCAGCCGAGCGCAATGGTGACTAGGACGATGAGCGCTACGCCCGCGTCGATCCACATGGGTCGGCCTCCTGCAGCTCGATGGGACTAAGGGTTGGGGGGCGGCGGTGGTGGTGGCGGGACGTCATCTCCCGCCGCCGGTGGAGCCCGCGCCTTTGCTCTCCGCCGCCGACGCCTCCGCCGCTTCAGCCTCGGCCGCCGCGAGCAGCTTCTTGTACCCCGCGTTGTCCGGGATGAGCTCGACGGCCTTGCGCAAGTATCGCACCCGCAACGAGTTGAGCTTCGTCGCCTGCGCCAGTCGCACCAGCTTGGAGGCCTTGGTTTGGGCCTCCGACACCTTGGCCGTGCCATCACCCGTCGGCGGTTTCACCACGACGCGCTCGGAGGCACATGGCGTCTGCCACTGGTCTTTCTGGTGGAAGTCGAAGCGCCACGTCTCTGCGCCCTCGAAGTTGCAGCCTCGCCCGATGAGCAGTCCCGTGGAGTTGAAGAAGTAGAAGGGCCCATGTTTCACGCCGGTGTGCATCTGTGACTGACTGCGCTTGCGGCCCTGAGCGTCCCGTGTCAGCCACATTCCGTGCGCCTTGCCATCGAGGTAGCCACCCTGCTCTGTCAGCACCTCGCGGCAGACCTGAGTCACGCCTGTGCCCGTGCACACCGCCCCAAATCGCGCCGCCGGGCCGGTTCTTCGGCCTTTGTCGTAGGTGAGGACTTCGGTGCGCGTGGCGCAGGCGACTTTCACGTCGTACTGCATCCATGGGCCGTGGCGGCGTCCGTCGGCGAGCATGCAGCCGGCCTGGACCGGCGTGGTGCACCGCGGAACTGGGGCGCGATCGAGGACGGTCTGCCACGTCGCCCCGGGCGGGCACGCAGCCGCGCCCGTGACGAGGACCGGCAGGACCAACTTCGCCTCGACACTAGGCGGAGGCGGCGCGCCAGTCGCGACCGGAGTCGCGCCGGGGGGTGGTTTTGCCGACGTTGGTGCTGGAGGCGGGGCCGCTGCCGGTGGCTGGGTTGCGGCAGGCGGCTTGGCTGCCGGTGGGGGCGGGGTCGACGACGCCGCGGGAGGCAGCGCCGCGGCGGGCGCCGACGTCGCGAGCAGCGCGAACAGCAGCCATCCCGACACCGCGCGTGGACGGCAGACAGGGGTGGCCAGCGAGGCCCGAGTGGCTTGAGTCATTGGGATCATCGAATTCCTCCAGAGCGCACGCGAGCCGCCGGTGTCGACGGTGGCGTGTGGATGCTAGCCAGCGCCGAGCGGCCGCGCCACATTCGAGCCAACCCGCGGCAACCCCTCAATCCTGATGTAGCAGAGGGGCCAACGCGCTCGGTAGAGACAACCGCTACGCCGGAGCTCAGACGCGCCACCAGGGCGAACCCTTCATCACGGCAGGCTCCACGTCCACTTCGCGAGCAAACTATGCTGCTGTGGCTGCTCGCCCTGGAACGTACCCTGCCACACCACGAACACATCGCTGCCGCGCCGCCACGTCCAGCGCAGACGCGCGTTGACCGGAACTCTGCGCTCCAGCCGATTCCAGCCAACGAAGAGGTCGAGGTTGAGGTCCGGCGTGAAGCCCACCGCTGCGCGACCGTTGATCACGGCGGCGAGGAAGCCCGCGCGCTCGTCGGTGAACGACACCCGAGACAGCGACCAGCCCGCCTCAAGCCGAAGGAATCCGCCTGGCCGGAACACGAGCGAGCCCGTGTTCTCCAGCATGTGACCGTCGAAATAGTCCCGCAGAATCAGGCTCGTGTTGACGGCGGCCGCCCGCACCCACGGCGTCCCGACCGTCATGCCGATGCGGGTGTGGTCGTAGCGGCCGGGCCCGATCGTGGTGTCCCTCCCCACCGTGAACGCGTTCTGCACCGTGAGCTGCGTCTGGTCGGCGAGGACCTCAATCGTGTAGCCCGCGTTCCAGACGACCAACGCCTGGGCGCCGGCGCCGCGGTCGAGCAGGTGCGCGCGGTCAGCGACCCCATTGACCCATCCCTTCACGTTCACGCGCTCAAGGCCGTAAGCGCCGATGCGCGGCTCCACCACGAGGCTTGTCTCTGCGCTGTGCACACCGACGCGGCGATAGAAGCCGAGGTCGGCGCGGAAGTCGCCGTCAAACCAGCTGTAGGCCACGCTGGGTCGGACGACGGCGCCGCGCCACGTCGCGTCGATCGCCGTTCCTGCGTGCACGCGCTGCGCTGCTGCGGTGCCGCTCGTCACCGCGCCGACATCGGCGGTCGGGACCTTGGCGGCGGTGCCGCTGCGTCCGAGCACGGTGAAACCCTCGATCAGCAGCGGCGACCCACCGCCGCGGAAGGCGCCGTCCAGCCCAACAACCGAGTTGTGATCGCCGGCGAGCGACAAGGACTGTCTGTGGGTCCACATGATCCCGATGTTCGACCCATCGGTGGCCTGCCATTGCCCTCGGGCCACGCTGTGATTGGACCACGGCTGCTCGCCATCGCTCGGCGGCCGCGTGACCACGTCGAGCAAGCCAAAACGCAGCGACGGCGCTGGCTGCCCGACCGCTTTCAAGCCGAGAAAGATGGGGATTCGCTGTCCTGCGTTGAGCCCGATGCGACGGCTATGAAAGAGCTGGGCGCTGCTGCTGCGGCCGAACGTGAAGACCTCGACGTCACGGAGAAAGAACTCGCGCTTCTCGGGCATGAAGAGGCTGAAACGCGAGAGATTGACGACCTGATCATCCACGTTGGCCTGGGCAAAGTCGGTGTTGACGGTGACCTGGGCGCGCACGCCACTGCCGAGGCGCAGGCTCGCGTCCACGCCGCCGTCAAACGTCGCGACGAGGCGCGGTGTGGAGGCGGCACCCGCTAGCAACCACGGCACGATGCGATATGCGCTGTCGACGGGTGCGCTGGAGGTCGCGCTGGCTTCGCGAGGCAACCCGGCGAGCGCGCTGAACCCGGAGAGATGGCCGTACAGACTCGCAGAGATCGCGCTGAAGGGGGGCGGCATGAGCGCCCAGTCGTAGGTTGCGTTGCGACCGGCGTGGTCGCGCGTCAAGTTGAGGCCAATCGTTTCGGGCGGATCGGCCGGATCGATGCCAAGCGACGCCCACGGGATTCGAAACTCCGCGCTCCAGCCACCAGGCACACGCGCGGCGGCACCCGACCAACGAGCGTCGAACTCCCGTCGCATCTGCGACTCATTGATACCGCGATAGTCGAGTCTGGCCCCGGCCGGGTTGAGCACGAATCCGGCGGTCGTACGGTGATCGTGGCCCGCGTCGAGCTTCACGCTGATTGCGTCATCGGAGAAGATGGCAAAACTGTCGCGCGCCGTCGTCCGCGCCCTGATCTGAGCGGCGTCGCGCTCGCCACAGAACACGCCGATGTAGAGAAACGAGCCATCGTAGAGCACGGAGAACCACGTCACCTCAGGCGGCCGAGCGCGCAGTCTGGGCTTGCGCTCGATGAAGCCGGCGTGTCGCTTGGCGTGTCGCCAGGCCAGCTCATCTAGGTGGCCGTCGATGTCGAGGGGAACGCGGGTGACGCTGGCGCGGGCCGTGCGGGCGGAAGTGGACTTTGAGGCTGGACTTGCGGGGGTTTCAGCCGCGATGGCGGGGCAAGCATCAGCGAACAGGCGTCCGACCAGGGCGACGGCGCCAAGCCAAACCGCCAGGCGGATACGAGGCTGGCGGATGGACTCCACCCTGCGCCGGGGCACGACGTCGGCGACACCGGTCCCACGACGCCTGCCTGAGACGGGCGCCCTCTCGTGTTCAGGTCGCTTCATGGGGCGAGCGGGTCGCCCTTGCTCTGCAGCCAGGTCTTCGCGAGTGGCTTCGGGTCAAACCCCGTCTCGGCGGCGATGACATCGAGCAGCGCCGAGAAGCGCACCGCGTTGCCGAGGTGTGTCTTCACGAACACGCCCAGCGCGGCGTCCAGCTTGGCAACTCCGACCTGCTGCGCCACGGCTCGTAGAAACAGCGCGCCTTTGTGATAGGTGATCTTCGCGCTCACACCCGAGGCCTCCACGTCGATCTCGTCGCAGGTGGACTGCCACACCACCACGTCTTTCTGGGTGCCGGCCTTCGCCGCGACGCTCTTCTCCATCGCCGCGAACATCGGCTGCATCACCTGCTCGCCCTTGGCGGCGGCCATCGCGCGGACCATCAAGTAGTCTGCGACGCCCTCCGACAACACCAGATCTTCCCAGCACGCGATGCGCACGCCGTTGCCAAACCAACCATGCGCCGACTCGTGGCAGTGCACCGCGAGATCCCCGATCGCCAGATCGGAGACGTGGTAGATCGGATGCATCTCCAGGCCACCGTACGCCATCGGTCCCCACGGCACCGTCACGGCCGCGAGCTGCTTGCCGTACGGATAGGGGCCGAGGGTCGCCTCAAGCCACGACACAGCCTTGGGCCAATCGACGATGCCCGGTAGATCAAGCTTGCCGTCGGTGCCGAGTTGATCGGGTCTCAGCCAGACGCCCAACTCAAGGCCGCTCTGCGTCTCGCCGACCTTGTGGTAGCTGTACGCGCCGATCGCCAGCGCGACGGCATAGGACGGCACACGCGCGGTCACCTCCGAGGCGAACACGGCCACGTCGCCCTTGGCGAGACCCTTGACCTTGAGCGTGTAGGAGAAGCCTTCCGAGGGGGCGCTGTGACACGGAAAGAGGTTGCTGCAGTGCCGCGGCCACGTCACCGACGAGCCGGCGTTCATGAGGCCGATCATCGCGTCGTAGCGCTTGAAGGTGTAGCTGATCATGAGGCTCGGCGTGAAGTCCGTCGCGGGCAGCGACACATGCAGGAGCTTGCCGCTGTGCTGGTAAGATGGGCTGCCAAGGACGGTGATGTCGCTCAGGCCGCCGACCTCGAACGTCACGCTGCCGCCGGTAAACGCTGGCATCACCTTCCAGTGCGCCACGCCTTTGTTGGTGCTCAGGTCGAGCGTCAAGTCGAGGCGAATGAGGTCGTGCGAGAGGTTCGGCGTGATGTTGATCGTCGCCCCGGTGTCGGCTGCAAATGTGTCAGCTGCGAGCGTGTCGGCTGCGAGCGTGTCGGCCGCGAGCGTGTCGGCCGTCGAGGTATCTGCAGCACCCGCGGCGCCATCTGGCGTCGGCGAGCACGCGAGCATCACCACGCCTGCGAAGGCCACCATCGCCGCCCGCACCATCCAAGCGCAGTCATGGCTCCCCGAGGGCAAACCAGCACGCGACGAGGTACGCGCGACGACCCGATAACGCGGCGGTTCAGCGGTCTTCGAGTCGGCAACTTGGACCATATGCGCAGCTCCCAAAGCCGTTCTCGACACCCACCTACCACAAAAAGTCAGCCCATAAAAAGTCAGCCCATAAAAAGTCAGCCCATAAAAAGTCAGCGGGGCGGCGCTTCGTTCAAGAAGTACCGCCCCGCTGACATCAACCGAATTGCCGTGGGTGCAGCCGCGATTGGCCTGCAACTGCGACGTGATCTAGTTGAAGACGCGATCCTTGAGGCCCTTGCCAGCCTTGAAGACGGGCACGGTGCGCGCGGCGATGGTGATCTTGTCGCCGGTGGCCGGGTTGCGGCCCTCGCGCTCTTTGCTGCGACGCGTGCTGAACGTGCCGAAGCCGGGGAGCGTGACCTTGCGGCCAGCGTCCATCTCGATGGCGATGATGCCGGAGCCGTCTTTCGTGTCGAAGATGGCGTTAACCACCTCAAGGGCCTTGGCCTGCGAGAGATCGGTGTTGCCGGCGAGCTTAGCTGCGAGTTCTTTCTTAGTCATTTGGGTCCTCCAGTGGATGTCTTGGACGTTCAGCGCTGAACGTTAGGGGCTTAAGGTGACCGGATGATACGCGCCGAATGCGCTTCGACAAGCCGTTTAGGCCGGAAAACCGGGGTTTTTTTGAGTCCGTCGTGCATTTAGCGTCCTCGCTGTATGCGACCGACGCCCCGGCACCACTTGATTGCCGTGCACTATTAAAGGGTTGAGCCAATCCCCGGGGAGTTACCTCGCGTCGATTTAGTCCGACCCAAACACACTTCCGTCCGCAATCTGCGCGCCATCTCGCCCATCGGCGCTGATCAAAACGTCGCCAACCACCTGCACATCTCTACCAAACGTGACATCGCCACGGACCGTCAGCCGTGTGCAGGCCAGCAGCGAGGGGGGGCCGTGCGGAAAGCGGCGCTCGAGTTGATCGATATGTCCAAACCACTCCGGGTCGAGGTCGACGACCGGGGGCGTCTCGACGCGGTCTGGATGCGGCACCATGATCGCCGCATCGCTGAGCGAATAGACGTCTGAGCGCAGGCGAACGAGGTCGTTGGTCGATTTCACGGGTGCGAACCGCGCACGCGGCACCCGGATGGCGCCCGCGCCGGTGAAGACCTCCAGCGCGGCGCCCATCGCCGTCTCGAGCTGCCAAACCGGCGGAGAGTCGGGATCTGTGGGCACGAGGAGCTTGCCGTTGCGGATCATTGGCAGGCCCAGAACGTCATCGCGATCGGCGAGCAGCGCGGCGAGGGCGTCCAGGTCGAACCAGAGGTTGTTGGTGTTGAAGAAGCGGTGGCGGCGCCAGTCTTGAAAAGCCGCCGCATCCTCGGCCGCGCACTGCGCAGACTCGCGGAGCAGCAACCGCCCCTGCCGGTCCTGGGCCAGATGGCCGCCTTTGCGGTCGGCCTCCGTGCGATCAGCGACCTCCATCAGGAACGGCAGGCCTCGACTCACCAGGTAGCCGAGGATCGTCGGGTCTAGGGTCGCGCCGAGATTGTCGGCGTTGGAGACGAAGGCCCAACGGAATCCGGCGCCCCGGAGCCTATCGAGCGTGCCCGAGGTCAACAGCGCGCTGTACAGGTCGCCGTGGCCGGGCGGGCACCAGGTCTGTCCCTCGTCCGGCCAGCTCGCTGGAGCGAGCCCCGCGGCCAGCACCTTCGGCACGCGATGCTGCACAAAGCCGAGCGGCAAGTCGGCCACTGCGAGCCCCGGATGGTGTGCGAGCGCGGCGAGGCTGTCGTACTGCGTGCGAAAGCTGTTCATCAGCAGGAGCGGCAACCGCGCGGCAAACACCCGGCGCTGATGCAAAGTCTGGCGAGCGATGATGTCGAGAAACGACGCGCCTGGTTTGACCTCAAGCAACGACTTCGCGCGTGCCATCCCCATCGACGTGCCCAAGCCGCCGTTGAGCTTGATCACCACGGTCGAGTCGAGGGCGAGCTGACCGACCCGCGTCCCGTCCGGGTCGGTCTCGGATAGCGTCTCCATGTCCGGCACCGCGGCCACTGGAGAGAGCTCCGCTTCGTGGAGCAGCCCCGTCGCGCCCGAGACGAGCTGCCGATAGTAGTGGACAAAGGACCGAATTGCCGGCTCCGGCTGCCCCGCGATCCGCATGCGCGCAACAAATGCTGCCTCGTGACTCATGACGCTCTCCAACAATTGGCCCTGCAAGCTGCGGTGCGCACCCTAGCCGCCTCGCGCGGCGAGCCAGCGCTCCTGCTTGTCCGTGAGGTGCTCCCACGCCGCATAAACTTCGTCGCGCGCGGCCATCAGCGCCTCCAAGCTCGCGCTCGCGGTTCGCAACCGCTCGTGATCAGACAGGACGTCTGGCGCGATCATCTGGGCCTCAGCCGCGGCGACAGCGGCGTCGGCGCGCTCGACCTCATCCTCGATGACATCGAGGCGCTTCTGCTCCGCCCACGTCAGCTTTGGCGCAGCCGGGCCACGCGCGGCCGCTCGCTTCGGATCCTGATTTTCTAGTGTTTTTGCTGCAGCCGCGGCCTGTTCACGCTTGACGATCCGCTCTTCATTCATCCGCGCTTGCCACGCCGACCAGCCGCCGCTGTGCAGATGCCACGCGCCATCACCCGGAAGGTGGAGGACGTTGGTGCAGACCCGGTCCAGAAACGCGCGGTCGTGGCTGACGACGACCAGACATCCGGGGTAGGCGATCAAGGCCTCTTCCAGCACGGACAGCGTCTCGAGGTCGAGATCGTTGGTTGGCTCATCGAGGGCAAACAGGTTCATCGGGCGTTGCAGGGCGCGCGCCAACAGCAGGCGAAAGCGCTGCCCGCCGCTCAAAGTGCTCACCTGCTGCTGCAAGTCGTCGCCACGAAACAGGAACCGCTCCAGCCAGGAGGCGACGTGCACCTTGTCGCTGACGACCTCCCGCCCTTTCATGCGCTCGACGGTGACCCAATCCCCCCCAGCCGGCGTCGCCATCTGCTTGACGGTCGCCTCACTGTCGAGGCCAGTTCGCTCTTGGTCGATGTAGAGCACCTCCGTGTTTTTGCCCAACGTCAACGTGCCCCCAAGCGGCGGCAGCTGGCCGATGATGGTGCGCAGCAGCGTCGTCTTGCCCGCGCCGTTCGGGCCGATGAGGCCGAGACGCCAGCCGCGGGTCAGCGTCAGGTCGATGCCTTCAGCGATGCGGTGCGCTGGCTGCTCCGCCGTCGCCGGGTAGCCAATACAGAGCCCGCGAGTCTCGAGGATCGTCTTGCCGAGACGCCGCCCCTGCTCGACGCCGAAATCCACCGTCTTGGGCGCCTTGTAGTCGGTCTCCATCAGCGCTTCAGCCCGATGGATCCGGGCTTTTTGCTTGGTCGACCGCGCCTTGGGCGACCGACTCATCCACTCAACCTCGGTCGACAGTCTGCGCTTGCGGTTGGCCTCGGACCGCGCCTCGAGGTCCTCCTGCGCCAGCCGCGCCTCCAAGTAGGCCGAGAACGAGCCGGGATAGGACCACAGCTTGCCGTTGCGAATCTCGATGATCCGGTCGACCACCTGCTCCAGAAAATAGCGATCGTGGCTGATCAGCACCACCGCGCCGTTGAAGCGGCCCAACCACCCCTCCAGCCACTCGATGCTCTCCACGTCAAGGTGATTGGTCGGCTCGTCGAGGAGCAGCAGATCGGGTTCCTCGAGCAGCGCACCAGCCAGCGCGGCCCGGCGGCGCGTACCGCCCGATGCCTCGGCGATCGTCATGGCGGAGTTGTCGACATGCAGCTCCGTGAGCATCCGATCGGCGCGTAGTTCGCGTTCAAACTGTTCGAGCCCAACGCGGTTCCGTCCGGCGCCTGCGATAGCGACCTGACGCAGGGTGTGGCTGGGATCCAGCGGCGGATTTTGCGGCAGCCAGGTCCGCATGATGCCGTTGCGCCACGCCATCTCGCCAGAATCAGGGGTGTCTTCGCCAGCCAACATACACAGGATGGTCGACTTGCCCGAGCCGTTGACGCCGAGCAGGCCGATCTTCTCGCCATGGAGCACGTTGAGCTCGACGCCGTCGAGGATCACCTTGTCGCCAAAGGCTTTGCGCAGATCGTTCGCGGTGAGAATGGGCATGACTGTTCCTAGGATTCCAAGGGGATCGCGTCGAGCGCGAGCCATCGCTCGGCGTAGCGACCGGGACCGGCGCAAAGAATGAAGCGCACCCCGTTTGCGTCGCGTTTCTTGTCGTGTCGAAGGCCAGCGCGCACTGCGTCACGGTCGATGTTTGCCGGCAATTCGGTGGGTAGGCCAAGGGCGGCGAGCAGCGCGATGGCCCTCGCGGCGTCGGCGGTGGTGCAACAACCTGCGGTGACGGAGGCGGCGAGCGCGGCGACCATCCCCAGCGCGACGGCTTCGCCGTGTCGAAACGTCACAAAGTCCGTGGCGTGTTCGATCGCGTGGCCTACCGTATGGCCGAAATTCAGCACCCTGCGCAGACCGCCTTCGCGTTCGTCCCGCGCGACAACAGACGCCTTCAGCGCGATGGCGCGTGCGACGATGGGCCGCAGCGTGTTGAGGTCACCCGCGCGCAGCGCTGCAGCGTCTCGCTCGAGCCAGCGCAGCAGCTCAGCGTCGAGGGTCAACGCGACCTTGACCACCTCGGCGAGGCCAGCGACGCGGTCACGCGGCGGCAGCGTGCTGAGGGTCGCCAAGTCACACCCGACCCAGGTGGGCTGGTGAAAAGCGCCGACGAGGTTCTTGCCTTGCGCGTAGTTGATGCCGGTCTTGCCGCCAACGCTCGCGTCGACCATCGCCAGGACGGTGGTCGGCAGCTGCACGACTCGGACACCTCGTAGGGCCGTCGCGGCCGCGAAGCCCGCCATGTCGCCCGTCACGCCGCCACCGAGCGCGATCACCACGACGCCACGGTCCGCGCCGTCATCCAGCAAGTGGTCCCAGATCCCCTCGACGGTGCGCAGGGTCTTGTGCGCTTCGCCAACCGGAAGGACATGCACGTCGTGTCGCACACCCGCGCGGTCGAGGGCCGCCCGCAGCGGCGGGAGCCAATGCGGGGCGACCTGCGCGTCCACGACCACCAACGCCCGCGGCGGCGCCAGCGCAGCCACCTGCAGCGCACCGCGAGCGAGGGCGCCCTCGCCAACCCACACCTCGTATTCACGGTCCCCGAGCGGCACCGTGACACGCACCTGCGCGGCGACCTCGGCTTGGCCGGCGTCGAGCGCGTCCGCGACCTCAGCGGCTGCCTGGTCAGCCGAGACGGCGAAATCAGCCGTTGCGTAGGACGGCAGTCGCCTTCGCCAGCGATGTTCGAGCGCGCTGTCCGGGCTGAGGTGGCTTGGGTCCGCGTTGTCCTCGTCGATCCCGGCCGCGGCGAGGGGTCGCGTGATGTCTGCGTCCGCAGCGATCCGACCATGCAGCGTCGGCCAAGGCGCCGCGAGCCAGGCGCAGAGGCCAAGGCGCTCGAGCATGGCGCGATTCACCTCACGCTCCAGGACGCCGCCGCCGGTCGCGATGACATGCGGGGGTGCGTCCGCCAGCTGATCGGCGAACTGAATGAGCAACGCTGTCTCAAGGTCTCGAAATCCAGTCTCGCCATCGGTCGTGAAGATCTCTGCGATAGTGCGACCCGTTCGCGCTTCCAGCGCGGCGTCCAGGTCGAGAAACACGTGGCCGCGGCGCGCCGCCAACAGGCGACCGACGGTGCTCTTTCCGGCGCCCATGAAGCCCGTCAGCACCAGATGCGCACCACGACCATGCTGCGCTGGGTGGCAAGGAGTAGGCGAGACCACGTGGCCATCTGTCCGGGGCTGATTCATCGCTTGCTCCGTCAGTTGGGGTTGACACCGTTCCACTGCACTAATACACCGGGCGGAGGCGCGAGATGCACTCGCGGCGGAACGCGCCAGGGAGCGATGACCATGCCCGTCGACCGACCCGCGCTACCGGATGACCTGCTTGTCGCGCTCACACGGCTCGATGGCGCCGATGCCGTCGCGCTGCTGCTCGACGACCTGCTCACGCCCGCTGAGGTGCGCAGCGTTGGGGAGCGCTGGCAGATCGTCAAGCGTTTGGCCGCCGGCGATAGCCAACGCAAGGTAAGAGACGCGTTGAACGTGTCCATCACGACGGTGAGCCGCGGCGCGAATCAGGCGCGATACGGGGCCGGCGGGTTCAATCTGGCGTTCGATGCGCTGGTCAGCGCTGGGTATCCCGATCCGCGGCGGTCTTCAGGGCCACAAGAGCCGGCGTCGCCGACCACGCACGCCGCAACGACAGAGGAGCGCACGTGAGCCCCGCCCACCTCGAAACGACGGCGTCGCAGCCGGGGCGAGCGCTGCGCGTCCACCCCAGCCTCGATGAGCTGCTGGCCTATGACGGCGACGCGAGCCATGTCGCCGTCAGCGCGACGTTTGTGGCCGACACCATCACACCGATCTCAGCGTTTGCGCGGCTGCGTCAGGGCGTCCAAGGCGGCACGTTCCTCTTTGAGAGCGTCGAGGGCGGCGAGCTGATGGGTCGCTATTCGTTCATGGCCGCGGGCCTGACGGACGGCGTCTCGTTCAAGGACGGGATCGCCACGATCACCGAGCGTGGCCAGTCACGCGACGTACCGTTCACGGACCCACTCGACCTGCTGCGCGCGCGTCTCGCGGACTGGCGGGTTTGGTCGCCTGTGCCGCTGCCACGCTTTCACGGCGGGGCTGTCGGGTGGCTAGGTTTCGACTGTGTCCAATACTTTGAGGGGGTTCCGCTGCCGCCCGGCGCAGGCGTTGATGCGCCTGAGGCGCGGTTGCTCTCCGCGGACTTTGTGGCGGCCTATGACCACTTGCGCCATCGCATCACCCTCATCGCTCACGCGCCGTTGCGAAGCGACTCGCCCGACGCTCGGACCACCGACGCTCGGACCACAGGGTGGCGCGCGGCGCGGACGCGTCTGCAGCGCGCGGCGCGACGTCTACACACCCCGGCGGAGCTGCAGCCGCTCGTCGATCCGGACGACACGTCGTGGCCGACCCCTGACTTCGTGGCCAACCGCACCCGAGCCGACATGGAGGCCGCCGTGTTGCGCGGCAAGGAGGCGATCTCCGCGGGCGAAGTGTTTCAGGTGGTGGTGAGTCAGCGGCTGACGGTGCACGCCCAGATCGACCCGCTCCACCTCTACCGCTGCCTGCGCGCCCTGAACCCCTCGCCCTATATGTTTCTGTTGGAGTTTGACGACGTCGCGCTCGTCGGAGCCTCGCCCGAGGTGTTGGTGCGGCTGGAGGGCGACGAGGTGTTGGTGCGACCGATCGCAGGCACACGCCGCCGCGGCGCCACCGAGTCAGAAGATCAAGCGCTGGCCGCGGAACTGCTCGCCGACGAGAAGGAGCTAGCAGAACACCGGATGCTGTTGGACCTAGGCCGCAATGATGTCGGGCGGGTGGCCAAGCTCGGCACGGTGCGTGTCGACGATCCGCTGCACATCGAACGCTACAGCCACGTGATGCATCTCGTGAGCGACGTGCGGGGCACGCTGGCCGACGGTCTGGATTGTTTCGACGTCTTTCGCGCCTGTTTTCCGGCCGGAACGGTCTCCGGCGCGCCGAAAGTGCGGGCCTGCGAGCTGCTCGCCGAGCTGGAGCCGGATCGCCGTGGGATCTACGCCGGCGCGGTCGGGTATTTTGGTGTTGGGGGTGACATGGACACCTGCATCGCGATTCGCACCCTGGTCGTCGAACCCGACGCGGTGCACGCCCAAGCCGGGGCTGGCGTCGTCTTTGATTCGGTGCCCGCGTTGGAGCACGAGGAGTGCTTGCACAAGGCGCGCGCTGGGTTGCGGGCGGTGGCGGCGGCGCTCGCTGAGGCGCCCGACGCCGCTCTATCCCCCGACGCCGCTCTATCCCCCAGAACGGCGGAGGCCTCGTGATGCATGTGGTCCTCATCGACAACTACGACTCGTTTACGCACAACCTGTACCAGCAGATCGGCGTGCTCGGCGCCCGGGTGACGGTGGCGCGCAACGACGCCGTCGACCTCGCCGCGGTGCGCGCCATGGCGCCGACGCACATCGTGCTGTCGCCCGGCCCTGGGCATCCCGACAACCCCCGAGATTTCGGTATTTGCGCCGCAATTCTCGACGAGATCGCCATGGAAGGGCTGCCGGTATTGGGGGTGTGCCTGGGTCATCAGGGCATCGTCTCGCGCCTAGGTGGGATCGTGCACCGCGCGCCGGAGATCGTGCACGGCAAGACGGCGCGTGTCCGCCACGCAGGTGACGGGATCTTTCGTGGCCTGCCCCAGCCGCTGACCGTGATGCGCTACCACAGCTTGGTGGCGGACGCCGCCACGCTCCCGGCGAGTTTGCGGGTCACCGCGAGCCTGGACGAGCCGGGCAAAGCGCCGCTGATCATGGCGGTTGCGCACCAATCCCTGCCGCTGGTTGGCGTGCAGTTTCATCCTGAGAGCATCGGCACGCCGGATGGCGACGGCCTGATTCGCAACTTCCTGGCCATGACCAGCCTCGGTCGGAGCGTGTCGTCATGACGTCGTCGTACCACCATGCCATGCCGATCTTGATCGCTGGCGACGCCTTGGACCGCGGCGCCGCGCGGGCGTTGATGGCCGACATCATGGTCGGCGACGTGAGCCACGCCCGCATCGCCGCGGTGCTGACCGCCCTGGCTTTGCGTGGCGAGACCGCTGACGAGCTGGTCGGGTTCGCCACTGTGATGCGCGACCAGGCGCGACGGGTGCCCTTCACGCCGGCGCCCGGCGAGGCGCTGTTGGACACGTGCGGCACCGGCGGCAGCGGCCTCGACACGGCCAATACATCGACGATGGCGGCCTTCGTGCTCGCGGCGGCCGGCGTGCGCGTCGCCAAGCACGGCAACCGCAGCAGCTCGGGTCGGTGTGGCTCAATGGATGTGCTCCAGCGCATGGGCGTCCACATCGAGGTCGGTCCTGAGGACGCCGCGACGCTGCTGCGTACCCAGGGTGTCGCGTTCCTGTTCGCGCCGCTGTACCACCCCGCTGTCGGCTTCGTGATGCCCGTGCGCCGCGACTTGGGGTTTCGTACGGTCTTTAACTTTCTCGGCCCGCTCTGCAATCCAGCCTTCGCGACGCATCAAGTGCTCGGCGTGAGCGACCCGCGCCGCGCAGAGTTGATGGCGCAAGCCCTGGCCGACCTCGGCAGCGAGCGGGTGATGGTTGTGCATGGCGACGACGGCCTCGACGAGCTAACGCTGAGCACCGACTCCACTGTGTGGCTGGTTGCCGATGGCCGGGTCGACGTGCAGCGGGTGACGCCGGAGTCGGTCGGGCTGGCCCGTGCCGAGCTCGCGGCTTTCCGTGGTGGCGGACCCGCTGAGAACCAGGCCATCTTCGAGTCCGTCCTGCAAGGCGGCGACCACGGGCCACACCGTGACCACCTCGCCTTCAACGTCGCGGCGGGGCTCTTCGTCACTGGCCGTGCAAAAACCCTTGAATCCGGGGTTAATAGCGCGCTATCACTCATCGCGTCGGGCGCTGGGTGGCGGTCGTTCGAGTCCTATCGAGCCGCGACCGTGGCGCTGATGGAGCGCGCGTGAGCGGTGACACGACCAGGGCGAACGCGCTCACGGAGGACCGGTTCGCGGCGCTGCTGGAGATGGGTGACGCCCTGCCCCTTCGACCCGTGCCAGGTGTGGTCGGTCGTATTTGTGCGCGCAAGGTCGGAGAGGTGCGGATGCGGGCGCAGGCGACCCCAGTCGCCACCCTGATGCGTCGCGCGACGTCCAGCGTGCGCGATTTTGAGGCCGCGTTGCGCGCGCCGGGGCTGTCGCTCATCGCCGAGATGAAGCCGCGCTCGCCCTCGCGCGGCGCGATACGGCCCGGGGTCACGCCAGGGGATATCGCGTCGTGGTACGGGCCCCACGCCGCAGCGATCAGCGTGCTCTGCGACGGCCCCGACTTCGGCGGCAGCCACGCGCTCATGGCGGAGGTGCGTTCGCGCGTGCAGCAGCCGGTGCTGTGCAAAGACTTCGTGGTGGCGCCGTATCAGATCGTCGAAGCCCGCGCGTGGGGCGCGGACGCTGTGTTGCTCATGTGCAGCGTGCTGCCGCCCGACAGCCTGCGCGCCCTGCTCTCGCTCACTCACGCGCTCGGCATGGTGGCGCTGGTGGAGACCCACGATGCGGTGGAGATCGCAGAGGCCGTCGCGGCGAACGCGCAGGTCATCGGCGTCAACGCGCGGGACCTACGAACCCTCACCATCGACTTGGCGCGAGGCCAGCGGCTGCTCGCGACTGTGCCGGCCGACCGCGTTCGCGTCGCCGAGAGCGGGCTGTCTTGCCGTGCCGAGGTCGACGCCGTGCGGGGCGTCGCGGACGCCTGCCTGATCGGGAGTCGGTTGATGGCCGCGCCAGACCCAGCGGCCGCGATTGTGGCGTTGGGGCTGAACGCGGCGCAGGCGACACCGGGCGCGACGCCATGAGGAAGCCCCCCACGCGTCACACCAATCCGACCTTGCGGCCCCTCGAAGTGAAGATCTGCGGTGTGCGCGACGAGGCCGGCGCGCGGGCCTGCGCCGATGCCAACGTCGCCTGGGCCGGCCTCAATCGTGTGCCCAAAGCGCGGCGCTGCATTGATGCAGCCGAGATCTCGCGAGTGTGCGCGGCGCTGGGCGCCGTCCAACCCATCTTGGTGCTGCGCGACCTGACGCTCGACGCGATCCTCGCAGAGGTCGCCAACGCTGGCGTTCGAGCGGTGCAGCTTCATGGCGAAGAGTCGCCCAGCCTGGGCGCCGCGCTGCGACAACACGGCATCTTCGTGGCGAAAGCGCTCCATGCGGGCCATCTCACAGAGTCGACCCTGGTCCAGGCCTGGAGCGAGGTCGCGCAGCGCTTTGTGCTCGACGGTCGCGAGGCGGGCAGCGGTCGCGCGTGGGCGTGGCACGACCTGAACCTCGCCGATGGCCGCCTCGCTGGCGTCCCGGCCTGGCTCGCTGGCGGACTCAACCTGAGCAACATCACCGCCGCCGTGCAGACGGTTCGCCCGGCCGGGGTCGACGTCGCGTCCGGCGTTGAGTCCAACACCACCCAGACCCAAGACCCCGCGGCGATCGTCGCGTTTGTAGCCGCGGCCCGCGCGGCGGCGAGGCAAGCGTCATGCAACTAGACGGAAAATTCGGCCCGTACGGCGGCTGTTTCGTCTCTGAGCTGCTGATCCCAGCGCTCGAGGAGATGGAGGCGGCGTGGCTCGATGCGCGCCAAGACCCCGTGTTTCAGGCGCGTTTGACCGATCTGCTCCAACGTTGGGCCGGCCGCCCGACCCCGCTCTATCGCGCGCCTGCGCTCAGCGCCGCTGTTGGCTGCGAGGTCTATCTCAAGCGTGAAGACCTGCTGCACGGCGGCGCGCACAAGACCAACAACACCATCGGTCAAGCCCTGCTGGCCAAGCGGATGGGGCGCACGCATCTCATCGCCGAGACGGGCGCCGGCCAACACGGCGTGGCGACGGCGATGGCGGGCGCGCTGCTCGGGTTAAAGGTGAAGGTGTTTATGGGCGCAAAGGACGTCGCGCGGCAGCAGCCCAACGTGCGGAGAATGGGGCTGTTCGGCGCCGAGGTGGTGTCGGTTCACTCCGGTAGTCGCAGCCTCAAAGACGCCATCAACGAGACACTTCGTTACTGGACCGAGACGGTGGCTGAGAGCTTCTACGTCTTTGGAACCGTGGCCGGGCCGCATCCCTACCCGTCCATCGTCAAGGATTTCCAGCGGATCATCGGCGAGGAGATCAAGCGCGACCTGCTCGCCGAGACGCAGCGCTTGCCCACGGCCGTCATGGCGTGTGTCGGTGGCGGCTCCAACGCCATGGGCGCGTTCGCTGAGTTCATCGGCGACTCGGAGGTGCAGCTCATCGGCGTCGAGCCGGGTGGACGCGGGTTGGACTCGGGCGAACACGGCGCCACGCTCATCGCAGGACGTCCAGGCTGCGTCCATGGTTCGATCTCGTACTTGCTGCAGGACGAGGTCGGTCAGGTTCAGGAGGCGCACAGCATCTCAGCCGGTCTGGACTACCCCGGCGTCGGGCCAGAGCACGCTTGGTTGAAGGACCAAGGTCGGGCCCGCTACGTCAGCGCGACGGACGCGGAGGCGCTCGACGCGTTTACGTGGCTCTGCCGCAACGAGGGGATCTTGCCGGCGTTGGAGTCCAGCCACGCCGTAGCGGCGGCCCTCGCCAGCGCGGGCCAATGGCAGCGAGACGACGTGTTGGTCATCAACCTCTCAGGCCGGGGCGACAAGGACTTGGCCCATGCCATCGCCGCGTTGGATGCGCGCGGCGCAGGGGGTGCACAATGACGCCGACCCCACCGCTCGCCAATCATCTGACCGAGACGATTCGCGCCTGCAACGCCGCGGGTGACGGGGCGTTCATGCCCTTCATCGTGATCGGCGATCCCGACCTCGCCACCTCCCATGTGGTGGTGGACGCGCTCGTCGCCGGTGGCGCCGATGTGCTGGAGTTTGGCTTTCCATTTTCGGATCCACCCGCCGATGGACCCGTGATTCAGGCCGCCGACCTGCGCGCGCTCGCCGCTGGCACGACGCCGGCGCGCTGCCTACAGTTCATCGCGGAGGTGCGGGCCCGGCACGACCACCCGATCGCGCTGTTGCTCTACTACAATCTGGTGCTGCAACACGGCGTGGATCGGTTTTTTGCCGACGCGGCGGCGGCGGGTGTCAACGCGGTGCTCGTCGCCGACGTGCCCCTCGAAGAGGCCGGTCCGGCGCGGGATGCTGCGGCAAAAGTGGCCGGGATCTGCAACGTCTTCATCGCCAGCGAGCTCTCCACGGACGCCCGACTCGCCCAGGTCGCGGCGGTCGCGGGCGGGTTTCTGTATGCCGTCAGCCGCGTCGGTATTACGGGCGAACAGCGCGATGTGGCAGCCGGTCTCGGCGCCCAGCTCGCTCGATTCCGCGCGGCGGTGCCGCTTCCGACGCTCGTCGGGTTCGGGATCTCGCAGCCCAGCCATGTCGCCGCTGCCATGGCGGCCGGGGCTGACGGCGTCATCAGCGGCAGCGCGGTGGTCCGTCGCATCGCGGACCACGGCGTGGGTACCGGGCGGGATCTAGACACGCTGCGCGACGCGATCCACACCTTCACGGCGCAGATGAAGGCCGCTACGCGTGGCGCTTGGCTGCCACCTGACATCTGACGCGCTCGCGTTGGGGAAACACCGGTTCGTTCCCTCCCGTGATCCCTCCCGTGTTCCCTCGCTCCCTCCGTCCCTTCCTGCCCCACAGAGGTCTCCATGCTCGTTGTCATGAACAAAAGCGCTACCACCCAAGACGTCGCTGACGTATGCAGCGCCATCAGCGCGCTCGGCTATGAAGCGCGCCCCATGCCCGGCGAGCAGCGCACGGCGATCGGGGTCGTCGGCAACGACAGCCGGTTGGATGATTCACACATCCGCGGCCTGCCCGGCGTCACGAAGGTCATTCATGTCTCGGCGCCCTACAAACAGGTGAGCCGGGAATGGCGGCCGTCCCGCACCGTGATCACGCTCAACAACGGCGTCAGAATCGGCGGCGACGAGGTCGTCGTGATGGCGGGCCCCTGTGCGGTGGAGAGCGAAGAGAAGCTGATGGAAGTGGCTGCGGTCGTGGCGAAATCCGGCGCGACAATCCTGCGCGGCGGCGCGTACAAGCCGAGAACATCGCCTTATAGCTTCCAAGGGATGGGCGTTGACGGCCTCAAGATCCTGGCGAAAGCACGGGAGCAGTACGGCCTCGCCGTGATCACGGAGGCCATTGACCAGGAGAGCGCCGACGCGGTCGCTGAGTATGCCGACATCATCCAAATCGGCGCGCGCAACATGCAGAACTTCGCCCTGCTCAAGCACGTCGGCGGGCTCGGCCGACCCGTGATGCTCAAGCGCGGCATGTCGGCCACCATGAAGGAGTGGCTGCTGGCTGCGGAATATATCCTCAACGCCGGCAACGAGCAGGTGATCCTGTGTGAGCGCGGCATCCGCAGCTTCGATCCCGCGACCCGAAACGTGATGGACATCACCGCGATCGCGCTGGCCAAGACGTTGACACACCTGCCGATCATCGCCGATCCGGCCCACGCGACTGGCCGGCGAGACATGGTCGCGCCCGTCGCGCGCGCCTCGGTCGCCGTCGGTGCGGACGGCGTGATGGTGGAGACGCATCCGCGGCCCAACGAAGCGTTCTCCGACGGCCCGCAGTCCCTGTTCCCAGAGCAGCTGCAGCTCCTCATCGCGCAGCTCAGCCAGATCTCCGAGGCCTTGGGGCGGCCGCTGGCGCACCTGGGTTGAGCTACCGGACCCAGGCCGTCACGCCGGGCTCGCACGGCTTGCCACCAAACGCGTTGGGATAGTCCTGACAGACCGTCATCGTCGCGTTAATCGCAGAGGCGTCACTCGACGGCAGCACCTTCGCCGTCTGGCTGGCGCCAGCGCTACAACCGATGCCAAACGCTGGTTTCTCCGCGCTGCCGAGGCACTGAAAGCTGCTGGACGCGGTCCCGTTGAACGCTTGCCACGTGCCGGAGAGCTCTTGGCCCTTCGCCCACGACCAGAGCAACGCGGTCGCCGGCGACGTGTACCAAGCAGGGCCCTTCTGGAGCAGGTACTTGCGTTGCACGCCTGGTTTGAGGTGCTTCGTGACCTCGTCCGTGAGCTGGGTCCAGCCGCCGCCGGCCGCGGTCAAACAGCTCACCTGCACCGCTTTGGCGCCGGTGCCGGCCAAATCCAGCCAGTAGAGACCGTCGCCCAAGGACTTCTTCGCCGTCTCGATCGCTTGGCATGAGCTGGCCGGGGTGTTCAAGCTGCCGAGGGTCGGCGCCGGTCCAACGTAGAGGCGAAAGCCATAGCTCGTGAGCGTCGGGTGGCCACCGCCGACCAGACAGCAAGACGCCGTGCTCAGCTCGTCAAACCCCGTGCGATGCGGACGATACGAGATGCCACAGCCTGCGCCGTGCCATGGGCCACCATCACCCAGACAGTCTGGATCTTCGGACTTCTCGACGAACCCCTCCGCCCCGAAACCAAACTCACCGGCCGCTCCTGGCGTGCGTTTGATGGCGAAGGCGCCGGCCTGAAAGCTGGCGTACCCATCCGCCGCGCCTGCCAAACCAGCCAAGCGCCCAAAGGTGTACGTCAGCTGATCGGTCTTGTAGGCCGTGAGCTTGGGGTTGCCGGTGGTGTAGGCGATGAGCGACAGCGAGCCCGCCAACGTCGAGCGGCAGACCGAGTTGGAGCCGTCTTTGTGCACGAGGCAGAGCTTGAGATGTTGCTGGCCACCGGCCGTCGCCAACGCGGCCACGAAGGCCAACCCGACGGCGCTATTGCCAGCGGCGGTGCCCAGCGGCTGCACCTTCTGCGCGCCCTTCGACCACATGCCGGGCGCGGTGCGGCGCCAACCGTCGACGATGAACCCCGTAGAATCAGGCATATCGTTCGCGGCGGTGTCGTAGTAGTTGCCGACGAGCGTCCACCCGCCGAGCTGCATGTCGCAGTGAACTTCGACGCTGGCGACCGGTCCGGCGCCGTCTGGATCGATCGTGAAGGTCCCGCTCGTCGCTGCCGGATTCGCCGCCAACACCGCCGCACAGCTGGTCCCGCTCGACTTGGTGGCGCACGTGCCCGCGATGCACCACGCGTTGCCGCTGGCGAGCTGGCAGGCCGTCTTGTCGCTGACGGGCGTGTGCACACAGACGCCCGCCTTGCACGAGTCGGTCGTACATGGGTTGGCGTCATCGCACGCCTTCTTCTCGCCCGCCCCACATACGCCGGCTTTGCACGCGTCACCAACGGTGCAGGCGTCGCCATCGTCACACTGCGCCGAGTTTGCGGCGTGTTTGCAGCCAGCGCTGCCGTCGCAGCTGTCCACCGTGCAGGCGTTTTTGTCGTCGCACTGCATCGCCACCCCCACGCACGTGCCGCCTTTGCAGGCGTCGCCCGTGGAGCAAGCGCTGCCGTCATCGCAGCTCGTGCCGTCGACCGCGATCCCGAACGCGCACGCGCCGCCGTTGCTCGCGTCACACACCCCTGTCTTGCAGGCCTGAATCGCCGTGCACGGCTTGGTCGCGCCGCCAACGCAGCCGGCGTTTTTGCAGACATCCCCCAGCGTGCACGGGTTGCCGTCCTCACACGGCCCGCCGTCAAAGTTGCTCTGTACACAGCCTGCCTTGGGGTCGCATTTGCTGTGGGTGCAGGGGTTCTTGTCGTCGCACGAGATCAGCGTGCCGGCCGCGCACTCGCCCGCGACGCACTTGTCACCCTGCGTGCAGACCGAATTGTCAGCCTCGCAGCTCGATCCTTCAGTCAGCGGCGTGTGGACGCATCCCTTCTCTGCGTCGCACTTATCGATCGTGCACGGCTTCTTGTCGTCGCAGCTGCTCTCGTCAGTCGCGCCATCACAGTCGTTGTCGAGCCCGTCACACGTCTCTTGCGCTGGCTCCTTCGCCACGCAGGTCGCGGCTTCACCCACCACTTTGCACTGCGCTTCGCCGTCGCAACTGACCTCGACGTCGTCCACGATGAGGCTCTTGCGGCAGGTCGTTTTTGCGGCGCTCGCCATAGCGTTGGCGCTGCAAACGCAGGCGATCAGCTTGTCGTTCGCGCCGACCGGCACACACTGTTTGGTCGTGTTTCCGTCGATGTCTTTGACCGATTTACAGCCGTAGTCTGACGGGCAATCGTCCCCTTCGGGCGTGCATTCCGTGCCACAGAAGCCGCCGGCCTCACCCCGGTCGACGCACCGAGCGTTGTCGATGCCGAGATAGCGACAGTCCTTGTGTTCGCGACATGGATTACAGATTCGGGCCCACGCGCTGATGCACACCGCGGCCACATCCGCGCCTGTTGGCACGAGCTTGCACTGGAATCCGGCGCTGCAAGTGTCGGTACAGGAGCCAGCGCACAGCGCGCCGTTGGGGCCTTCGAGACACAGCGATCCGTCGCAGTCATCGTTGGCTTTGCATGGGCAGCCCGTCCCGCCTGGGCAGGCCGCGGCGACGTCCAGCGCGCTCGCGCCGGCGTCTGCGATGTCAGGGGCGGCGCCGCCGTCGAGATCGGCGTCTGCGGCGACGTCAGGCGCGACGGCGCTGGCGGCATCAACAGCCCCCCCGTCGGCGTTGGTGTCTGCTGTGGCGTCGCACCCAGCGGCCAAGAGCAGCGCGCCGCAGACCGCCGCCAGGAGGCCAGCGCGGCGGAGACGCGAGACCGCAGCTGGAGACGCGACACGTGGCAGCGCCGCCCGCTCCGACGTCACCCTGGATGTCTCCAACATGGTGTGGTTGGGCATGGCACGCTCCCTGACAGGTCATTGGAGTCACAAGCGTACGGAGTCGAGGCCGTCGTTGCCAGCGTGCCCCCCGCGCCGAGCCGAGATCGGTTGACCGTGGCGGCGCCCGCCCTGCGCTGCACCCCGCCAATGCGATCTAGATTCGCCGTTGAAAAAAGAGGCAGTCCGGTCTGAACCCTTGCCCGGATGGACAGATCGCGCCCGATGATCTACCACCAACGCCGGCCCATCGGGTCGCCACAGACCGACGACGGCTCAAGCTAGCGGAGCACCCTCATGAACGTCACGAGCCCGAAGGTCGACGACTTCCTTGGTAGAGCGGAGAAATGGCGAGACGAGTTGGCGGCGTTGAGAGCGCTCCTGCTCAGCTGCGGGTTGAGCGAAGGCTACAAGTGGAACAAGCCCTGCTACACGTTTCAAGATGGCAATGTGGCGGCCATTGCTGGGCTCAAGGACTACTGCTGGCTCATGTTTTTCAAAGGTGCGTTGCTGCGCGACGCCGATCAGGAGGGCGGACTCTTGACGAAGGCGGGTGAGAATTCGCAATCCATGCGCGTCATTCGGTTTACCGATGTGCAGCAGATCACAGGAGCGGAGGCCGCGGTGAAAGGCTACGTTCTCGAAGCGATCGCGGCGGAACGGGCTGGCTTGAAGGTGGATTTCAAGCAGAACGCGGCCCTCGTGTTTCCCGATGAATTCACAGCCATCTGTGCTGCGACACCTGGCTTGAAGGCCGCCTTTGATGCGCTCACCCCGGGGCGACAGCGGGGCTACAATCTTCACTTCTGCGGCGCAAAACAGTCCAAGACGCGTACGGCGAGGGTTGAGAAGTGCGCCCCCCGAATTCTCGATGGTAAGGGATTGAATGACCGATGAGTTCGGCCCGATGCGGGCTGACAACCGCTATGGGATGACAGCGGCGGCGGGCGCAGGCGGCGTCTGACGGGCGGAAAAGGCGATGATCCCGCGCGCCGTGTCACGATCAGCGCCCAACAACAGCGGTTGCTCGGCGAGGAGTGGGCGCTGCGCGAAGCCGCTGTAGAAGACGACGCTGCCGCGGTGGTCGAGCACGGTCGAGATCTGCTTGATCGCGATGTAACGGTCGAGCGTCCTGTGCGCGAGGTGTCTCAGAACCTCGTGGTTCACGACGCCGTCGAGGTTGATCACGGTGTGTGTCGGGCCAAGCGCGGCGCCAAAGAGACCGCTGTTAAGGGCGCCAATCCGGGTCCCTGGCGGGAGCTGCGTGCGTAGCCGCGCCGCTGCGTCCAAGTAGGTTGGGGCCATGTGCTCGCGGGGACGCTCATTCGCCGCACCCCACCACATCATCGGCACAGCGAGGAGCGCGAGACGCCAGCGACCCAACCGCTCCCACCCCAGATGCAGGGCCCGAGCCATCGCGAAGATGACGGCGGTGTATAGCGGCATCAGATACCACTCCCGAAAACCACCCACCGTGAAGATGTCCGCGGCGACGACCACGACGCCGCCTGCCGCGGCGAGCCACACCAATCGCCGCCGCTCTGGAAAGGCCCCTCGCATCAGCGCGTCGGCCACGTCGCTGAGCAGCTGGCGCGGCGTCAGCGCTACGCCCGCCTCGACCGCCAAAGCGGCGTGCAGCTGTTTCGCGACGCCAGAGTCAGGGACCACGCTGCCGCGCCACACCCAATTGGTGCCCAGGAGCAGCGCCAAGGCGAGGAGCGCGGGGCTGAAGACGAGCAGGATCGGACGCAGCGGCAGCCCACGCCAACCTAGCCACAACGCAACCATCGCAAGCATGAACGCAAGATCGAGACGGCACAGCGCCACGCCCATGAACACAAGGGCCGAGGCCAGAAGTCGTTGTCCCCACTGAACCCAGACCAGCGCCCGCATGAGCAACGCCATGAACAGCAAGATCAGCGCGGCTTCGGTTCCGTTGAAGGTCACGCTGAGGACCTTCGGATGGAGCACGGTGACGGCCGCCGCCATCCAGCCAAGCGCCGGGGCGTCGAGGTCTTCACACAAGCGCGCGAACTGCCAAGCGGCCAACAAGGTGAGCACGCTGGCGACCGTCAACAGCAGGTAGGTCGTCACGACCGGTTGATTGTGGAGCCAGGGACCCAGCGGCAGCAGCAGGGCGAAGTAGAGCGGTTGGAAGCCGTTGGTCACGGTCTCGCCGTCGAACGTGACACCGCGGCCGGCGGTGAGATTGCCCGCGATCTGAGCGTAGTAGAACATGTCGTCCGAGCCCCATCGGCCCAGGATCCGGCGGAACGGGAGGCTGAGGATCGCGAGCCGGAGGGCCTTGGTTATCGTTTTGTTCACCACGAAATAACCAGCGACCGAACAGCAGCATCCAGCAGGTCCGGGACGTCGAGCCGTTCTGACGCACCCAGCGTATGAATTGGGTGCAGCTCTCCGGCGACGACGGCCAGGGCCACGACGGGGCCATGACGGGGCCACGACGGGGCCACGACGGGGCCACGACGGGGCCACGACGGGGCCAC
>CALENB010000125.1 GCA_937910235.1 uncultured Myxococcales bacterium
TGTTCGCGAGACTGCCTGGTCTACCGTCATGGACGAAACGATGATCGAGGCCCACATGGACGCCGTACCGTCCGCGGCGACACATGGCGTTCCCAATCGACCAGGACGCTGCCGATCAGTGGATGGCGTGTATGAAGCTGGCGCTCGACGAGGCCGGTCTCACGGACGTGCGCCGGGAGTTCCTCCTGCAACGCTTCACCCAAACGGCCAACTTCATGTGCAATGTTCAGCTCTAGCAGCCAAACGCGAAGTGAAGCTGTTTGCCCTGCATCGCCTTGCAGGCCTCCGGGCACAGCACCGCTGCTGTTGGTTTGGCGGCGTTGTCAAAATGCCAACCGACCGACCCAACCGGGCACTTGTCTGCGCTATCGACCCGTGGAATCGGCTTCTTCGCGCCCCCGCCGGTGCTCCAGCTCATCGCCACTTGGGCAGGGTCGGCTGGTGTGCCGTCCTTGGACGTCGGCAACGCGTAGCTGCACTGCACCTTCACGGTCTTGACGACGTTGGTGCCGATCGCCTGAAACAAGGTGGTCCAGTCGGCGGAGCAGATCTTCGCGGTCTCTCCGCCGGTTTGCTTGCTCAGGTCCAGATACACCCCGCCCCAGCCAGCGCCACCGAAACACGGCAGGTAGGCGAGCGTGTCGTGCCAAGCCACGATGCTGTGGAAGGTGAACCCATCTGGCCACGTCGGGTTCTTGAGCTGGCCGACCTTGGTCTTGAACCACGCGGCGTCTTTGCTGCTCTTGTCGTCCGTGACCACGATGATGTGCCGCGCCGCCCCCGCGCGCAGAAAACCCTGGAACATCGAGTAGGCGTTGACGAACTTCTCAAGCGCGTCCGTGGAGCCGATACCGACCTTGATGTGCCGGAAACTCGGGCTATCCGCGCACCCAGCGCCACCCAATGGCGGCGGGACACACAGGCCAAAACCGTTCGCGATCAGCATCACGTGGTAGTCGATCTTCTTGTTGGCGATGATGCTGGCGAACGCGTTGAGGTTGGCTTGCACCGCCTTCGCCTCTTCCTTCATGGACCCAGACGTGTCGATCACCACCATGATGTCGACCTGCCCACCCGAAGCCTCGGCGACGACGTCCTGACTGGCCTCGCTGGCGGTGCACGGCTTGCCCGCGACCTCCAGCGGCACGTTCACGAGGCCGGCGCCGGGCGCGTTCGAGCTGATCTGCAGGCTCGCGACGGCTGACGAGGTGTTCTGCACCACCTGATCGAGCGTCAACGTTACGTCTACAAGCTTGCTTTCGCCGGGTTCAAGCGCAAACGGGCCCTGCTCGCTGAGCGTCACGGTCTTCACCTGACTCAGCGGCGACAGCGTCAGCGTCTTGACGTGCAGCGCCGCCAGGCCGTTCGAGTAGATCTTCAGCTGCTTGGTGACCTTGTCGCCCTTCTCCATCGTGCCAAAGAGCAGCTTGGGTGGCACCACCGCGATCTTCGGTCCGATCTCCTCTGCGTACACGTCAACCCGGGCCTCTCGATCGCCGTCGTAGTCGATCAGCAGCTCCGTCGCATCGGCGCCGCCTGCCGCCGGCGTGAAGGTGATCTCCACCTCCACCGACGCGCTGACGGCGAGATCGAACGGCGTCGTTGGCGCCTTGCTGATGGTGAAGTCGGGGCTGCCCGTGACGGAGAGGCTGAGTTTGTCGAGCGTGAGCGGCTTGCTGCCGCTGTTGTAGAGCTTCGTCACCTTCTTCGAGCTCTGCGCCGACGGCACCGGGCCGAAGTCGAGCGGGCTAGGCACCACCTTGAGGTTGCCGCTGCCTTGATTGACGCGGATCGGGACCACGGCGTCCCGCATCGAGAGCTCCGTGGCGTTGTTCTTCAGGTTTAGCGTCGCCGCCTTTGCGCCGGAGATCAGGGGCTTGTAGCGAACGTCGAGGGTCGTGAAGCCGCCGGGTTTCAGGGTCACCGGCTTGAAATCGACGATGCTGAACTCACTGGAGGCCTGCACCAGCGTGGCCTCGCTCACGACCAGATCGCCGCGATTGCCGACGTGGCGGATGATGAGTGGCAGGACTGCGGTGGAGCCCGCCGCTGCGTCGACGAAGACGAGCTTCTCGGGATCGAGCGCGAGTCGGATGTCGTCTTCCAGGCAAAAGGCGCCGGTGCAGCCAGCGCCGCCGGTGGCGTTGGGATCGACGCCAGCTGTGTTCGCGCCATCCTCGGTGCTACCGCAGCCGGACAGCAGCGCGGCCAGCGCCAAGACAGCCGGGATGAAGCGAAGCGCAACGCTGCCGGGACGGCGATTCAACGAGAAACACAGCATGACAACTCCAAGGCGAACCCGTGATGATGCGCCGGTGCGCTGGCAATTGCACCGAGTTTTACGCATTGACCTGCGACGCCGGCCTGTGATGCGTCGCCGTCCGATTTACGGCACCCTCCTCCCGCGTTCACGCCCTGGAGCTCCGCCATGAATCTCGATCGTCTCTCGCCCTGCGCCCGCCGATTCGCCGCCCTCGCCCTAGCCGCGCTGCTCGTCAGCGGTGGCTTTGGCTGCAGCGACGACACCGAGGCAAAGCCCGACGTGGCAGCTGGAGACGCGATGTCAGGCGACGCCGGCGTACCAGACGGCGGCGCGGACGCGGGCCCAAAGCCAGACGAAGCGCGCAAAGCCAAGCTCGCTGGCGTCAAGGAGAGCGAGCGTTGGCAGATGCCAGGCCTGACCGGTGAGGTCTGGGTCGTGCGCACCGAGTCGAACGTGCCGCACATCTACGCCGAAAACGCCGAAGATCTGGCCCGCGTGCACGCGTTTGTCGCGGCCCGTGATCGCTACTTCCTGATCGACATGATGCGTCGACTGGGTTTGGGTCGGTTGACGGAGGTGTTCGGCGATGTGGCGCTGGGGAGTGATCTGGACTCCCGCGGCACCGGCATGTCCCATGTCGCGACGCGAGTGCTGAGCATGATGAGCCCCACGATGAAGGCCACGATGCAGGCCTACGCGGACGGGCTCAACGCCTACATCGCTCAAGTGAAAGCCGGGAAGCTGTCTGCGCCGAGCGAGCTCAAGCTGGCCGCGCCGCTGCTCGGCTACAAGACCCCGGCCGACGCGATGAAACCCTTCACCCTGCACGACATGGCGGGTGTGTTGACGGTGATCTTGTTCCAGCAGGGCTACGAGACCGAGGATCTGCGGCGAGCGCAGGTGCGCCAACAGTTGGAGACGGCAGCGGCGGGCAAACCCGACGAGGCGCTGCGCAAGGCGGGGCTCATCGAGGACGTGTTCATGGCCGTGGCGCCGGTGCATCCACTCACGACGACGCCGGGATACGGGGTCAACGGCGCGCGCAAGCCGGGCAAGACCGACGATCCGAACCGACGGCTGCCGCCGGTCGCCACCGAGGCGCGGCCGCTGTTTGGCGGGGCGGTGCCCAACGCGCTATTTGACCGAGTTGGCGGCCGTTTGGCGCAGCTGAGCCAGACGCTTGGCAAGGCGGAACGCGGCGAGTTTGGGTCCAATATTTGGGTCGTGGCAGGCAACAAGGCGAAAGGCGGCGCCGCGCTGCTCGCCAGCGATGGCCACCTCGCGCTGCAGGTGCCTTCGCTGTTTTGGCGCGTTGGCATCGACACGCAGGTGCTCGGCGGCGGACCGACCCATCAGCTTGGTCTGACGTTCGCCGGCCTACCGATGATCGGCGCGGGCACCAACGGGGATGTGGCTTGGAGCAACACGTATCTCTATAGCGACATCACGGACTACTACCGTGAAGAGATCACGCTCGATGCTGCCGGGCGTCCGATATCCACCCGCTTCGGCAAAGACAGCAAGCCGCTGGCCGCGGTGGATGAGGTCTACGAGATCGCCAAAATCGACCTGCTCAAAAGCGCCGGTGGCAAGCAGACCTGGACCCGTTGGGAGCTCTTCGACGGCCGTCGTCTGGTGGGTATCGAGGGACGTCCGGCGACGGAGGACGAGCGCGCTGGCACGACCAAGCTCGGCAAAGGCGAGGCCATCGTCGCGATGCTCGGCACGTTCATCGTACCGAAGGACATGGACAAGGACGGCGTGATTACGGGCATCTCGATGGATCTGAGCACGCTCGACGTCGCGGACACGGCCGGCGCGGTGTGGGGCATGGGACACAGCACCAACGTCAACGCGTTCCGAGCGGAGGGCAAACGTCTCGTGGGCTGGGCGCAGAACATGATGGCCACCGACAAGCAGGGCGACATCCTCTACACCGGCTACAACGCGACGCCGTGCCGGAACTACCTCGAGCGCACCAAAGATGGCCACTTCGCGGCGGACGCGGACCCGCGCCTGCTCATCGACGGCACCAAGTACAAGGGGTTCAACATCCCGGTCGTGGACGGCGTGGTCGACGAGCAGCCCGGCAAGACGGACCCCTACAGCTGCGTGATTCCGTTTGATGACTGGCCCGTCGCGCTCAACCCGACCAACGGCTTCATCGTCAACGCCAACAATGACTTCGGCAACACCAGCATCGACGGCAAGTTGGGCGATGACGTCTGGTATCTCGGCGGGCCGTGGGTGCTCGGCTATCGCGCGCAGGCGATCCACGAGCGGGTCGCGGAGGCCGTGAAGACGGGCACGGCGGACGTCGCCAAAATGAGCGCGATCCAAGGCACAACGGCGTCCCCGCTCGGTGCGCAGTTTGTTCCGGCCCTGCTCGGCGCGCTCGCCAAGGCCAAGCAGGCGAGCGCAGCCACGAACGACGCAGGCAAGCGGCTGCATGCGCTGTACCTCGCCGAGCAAGTCACGATGGACGTGGTGCAGACGCGGCTGGAGGCGTGGCAGAAACGCGGCTATCCGGCGGAGAGCGGTGTGGAGACATTCTACCATGCGCCAACTGCCCAGCAGAAGACGGACAGCGTCGCCACCCTGCTCTTCAACGCCTGGACGACGGAGCTGCTGCACGCCGTGTACGACGACGAAAACGTCCCGTTTGGCGCCATGGTGGCGTTGCGTGGTCTGGGCAACCTGCTCGACGGCCGCGGCGCGAATAACCCGAAAAACCAGGCTAGTTGGAAGAAGGAGACCGAGGAGAGCGTGCTGTTTGATCTCGCCGACACCGTGGTGGTCGAGCGCAGCGATGAGGTGCTGCTGCTCGCGCTGACGCACGCCCTGACGCGACTGCGGAAACAACCCACGGAGCCGGGGCTTGGTGGTTTTGGCACATGGGACGTGACCCAGTGGCGCTGGGGCCTGCGCCACATGCTGCATCTGGACTCCATCCTCGCGACGTTCCTCACCGGCGTGCCGGGGCTGGGCGCGCTGACGCAGATGTTTGCCATCAACACGGACGTCGTGCCGCTGGCCGAGACCATCCCGGTGGGGGATCCACGTCAGACGTTGCCGAGTTTCCCGCGATCTGGGGACTACGGCACGGTCGACGCCGCGCATCCGCACGCGATCCGCTCGGCGAAGTTCCCCGACGACAGCGTGCGCGACTTCCGCTACGACCACGGCCCCATCATGCGGATGGTCATCGCGCTGCATGCGGATGGGCGCGTCGAAGGGGTGAACATCCTGCCCGGAGGCCAGTCCGGTCTGAACGATTCGCCGTTCTTCGCCGACCAAATTCGGCTCTGGCTCGGCAATAAGGCCCAGCCGATGCGCTTCTCGGTGGACGACGTGGTGGCCGGGGCGACCGGCCGCGAGGTGTATGCCCCTGCGCAGTGACAGCGCTCCGTTGCACACCTGATGGCACATCGCTCGAATGAGATTGGCCTCCCCGTCGCGGCCCGTGCTGTGCGGCTCGTCGGGATGCGGCCGCGCCGGCTTGACCGCGCTTCCGTCGCGCCCGCATCCTCGGCGCGGCGCCGTGCGGCCGCCAGGGGAGGCCACGTGCCGACAGACGCTCATCGCGCGCTCGGGCTCGCCGTCCTGTGCACCTGCCTGAGCGTCGCCCTGCCCGCAGCGGGCCGCTCGGAGGCGCGCGACGCTCCCCATGCACACCCCGTCCTACCCCCGACGGCGGCGACCGAAGTAGCGCGACTCCTGGACCTCGACCGCCCGCTGGCGGATGGTCTGCGCCTGCGCGCCGACATCCAGTCCGACCACGTCCTTGTCGCGGCCGGTCCAGCCGACGCCCCCACGCTCGCGGTGACCCTCGTGCACCCAGATCGACGAGGCGCCGGAGAACCACGTGTCGGCGACGTGGCGCTGCGCACCCAGCCCGGCCCGGCGTCCGAGGCGCATGTCGCCGCGCTGGTGGCCCGGATTCGTGCGGCCAAAGGCGTGTTGACGTGGCGGCGACCGGGCGCCGCACAGCGACCCCAGCCGGCTGCATCGGGGCGAGATGACGGCCGCGCGGCCTTGTTGGCGGCGATGGTGCGCGCCTCGTCCTTGCGCGCAGCGGGCGACCCCGCGGGTGCGCAGCGGGCCTTGGCGACGGTGCCAACCCCGACCGATCCGGAGCCGCGACTCGCCTACGCCGTGGCGTGGCTCCGCGCCGGGCAAGCGCGACGCGCCGCCGAAATTGCCGCAGGGTTCAACCATGACGCGCCGGCGTCGGTGCGGGCGGTGGCGACCGCGCTGCTCGGCAAACCCATGCGTCCAGCTGACGCGCTCGCCATGATGGGTACGCAGCTGACGTGTGCCGACGCCGGCGCCGCGGCGCAGTTCCATCTGCTGGGGCACGACGTGGTCGCCGTCGCCGTCGCGGCGGCGGTGCGCCGCGCTGTACCCACGTGCGGCGCAGCGTGGGCGGCGGAGCTGCACGCGCGTGGCGACCTGCGGGCGGACGCCGTGTCCGCCAAGGCCGCAGCGGACGCGCTAGCAATCCTGCCGAGCGACGCGTCCGTACTTGACGCCGCCGCGAGCATGGCGCGTCGACACCACGACATCCCAGCGGCGATCGCGCGCTACGAGCGCCTCGCGCACCTAGCGCCCAAACGACCGGGCACGCTGGGGCACCTGACCAACGCGCTCATGCACAAAGACGCCGACCGCCGCGCCCTGCTCGCCCGCTACGAGGCCCGCGTGGCGGCGGATCCGCGCAATGATGTGGACCGGTTCGTGTTGGCCGTGCTCCTGCACTACGCCGACGACTACGCCCGCTCAAACGCTGAATTCACGGCGCTTGGTGGCCGTCGAGACGCGGAAGACCGGCTACACGTCTACACGGCCATGAACGACTTCAACCTCGGTGATTCGCCCGCCGCCTTGGCCCGCTTGGACCGGCTGGCGGCCACGCCGCGGCCAGATCCAGACGTATTTTACTGCCGAGCCGAGATCGAGCGCGACGCCGATCGACCCAAGGCCATCGCGGATCTGCGCCGGTACCTCGCGAGCAGCTCGGGCAAGGACGCGAGCCACGCCGTGAAAGAGGCGCGAGTGCGACGTATGATCGCGCTCCTGCAGGCCTGCATCGGGGATGGACGGCCCGTGTGTGAGGGGCCCTGGGAGCATCCCCGGGCGCAACGGCGTCTGGCGGCGAGCGAGCGTCTTCGGCGGCGGCTCGTGCTGGGCGGCGGTGGGCTGCTGGTGCTCCTCGCGATCGGGTGGGGCTGGCGCCGACGCCGACGACGCGCGGTGAGCGCGTGACCCTTGCCATCGAACGCCGGCGCCGCTGGATCGCAGCCGCGGTCACGGCGCTAGGGTTGGTGTGGTCACCCGGCATCTGTGACGCGGCGCCGCGAACGCCAGCATCCCGAGAGGCTCCCGCGCTCAGCGCGACGGCGGTAGCTCCCGAGGTGATGGCGTTGCTCAGGGGCCACGGTGGTGCGCCATTCGACCCAGGGGCCGGGTGGACGTGGCTGTCAGCGACCCCAGGTCCCGGCCACGCGCGGCTCGCCTTCGCCCACACAACGGGAGTCCGCCTCCGGGTTCGACTGGAGTCGCCACGGCGCAACAAATCCGCATTTGCCCACAGCCGCAGCTTCGCCATCTCCCACGAAGGCGCCCTGGACCCCAACCCAGCGGCCAACGCGGCGGCCTTGCTGCGACGGGTCGTCGCCGCCGTACAGGCCGCAGATCCAGGCGGAAAGTCGCTCGGATTGACGCCGACCGACCGCCACGACCGTCCGCAGACGCAGGGCCACGACGTCGGCCATCCACTAGCGGGCGGCGCTGGCCGGGAGCCGACGCCGCTCGACCAGGTGCAGCTCGCCGTGGCGGGCACCCTGCTGCTGCTCGCCGCGCTGGCGCTGCTCTCGCTGGCGGTGCCGCTCGTGTTCCGAGACCTCAACGCCCTGCCCGAGCGCGGTTGGCTTCTCGGCGTTCTCATCGCCAGCGCAGCGGCGCGCCTCGTCACGGAGCCACGCCTCGTCACCATGTTCATGGCCTACCGGCAGACCGACACCGCGCTGGCGTTCGACGTCGTGCCCCGTTATGGCGCGGGCGCGCATGTCTTGCACGCTGCGCTGCTCCGCTTGGGACCGGTCGACCATCTCACCGTCATCGCCGGCAACACCGCCTGTGCGCTGCTGACGCTGCCCGTGCTCAGCGCCATCGCCGCACGCCTCCAGCCGCTGCCCTGGGCCGCGACGGCGGCGGCGGTGGCCACCGGGTTGTCACCGTTGCTGATTCGCGACGCCCGCACGGAGAGCAACCTGCTGCCGGTGCAGCTCGCGCTGTGGTCGGGTGGCTACCTGTGGCTGCGGTGGTTGAAGTCCGGGCGCCGTCACGAGGTGATCGGCGCTGCCACGCTGCTGCTGCTGGCGGCGGTGAGCCGCCCAGAGATGGTCGCCGTCGTGCCGCTCGCGATGCTCGCCCTGGCGGTCGCCAGTGGCGGCCAAGCCCGACTGCGCACATCGGGCGCGCTGCTGGCGACGCTCACCGCGGTCGGTGTCGTAGTCGTGGCGCCGCACGTGGTGCACATCATCGGCCAGAGCGGCCAGCTGCACGATGGCCTGCGCCCCTTGCGCTGGATCGCGACGGACATGTTCGCGCGGAACGTGGCCATGCGGCCCCTCTGGTTCCCCGTCGGCGTGACCCTCGTCGCGACGTCTGCGCTGTGGCTGCCAGCCCACGCGCCCCGCCGTGCGGCCCGCGCGCTCTGGGCGTTGGCGCTGCTGTGGGGCGCCACGTACCTCGTCGATTTGCCCGAGATCTCGGTCCCGCGGCTCTACGCCGGCAGCGTGACGACCCTCTCGCTCGCCGCGGCAATCGGGGCGGCCGCCCTGCTGAGCCGCTGGCCGCAGCGACGCCGTAGGGCGGCCGCGTGTCTCTGCGTCCTGTTTGCGGCGAGCGCGGCTGTGACCGTGCACACCGTCTTCCGACCCACCAATCAGGACTTAGAGGAGCGCGTGCTGAGGAAACTCACCAGCCACCTCCCCGCCCACCCCGCCTGTGTGCTGCGACTCGGCGACGCGGATCCGCCAGCGCCGGGTGACGTGCACCGCTACCACCCCGACTACCTGTGGCGCGCCGCCGGCCATCGTGTCTTCGACCTGCGCGACCTGCAATCGGCGCAGGATTCGTGCCGTGAGGTCTACGCCGTTCAAGGGCTGCGGTGTTACGCCAGAAGTCGCCACAGCGCCCAGAAAACCGGGCTCGTCGCGGCGTGTCGCCGTCTGCAGCGCGACGCGAACCTCGTGCCGTTGTGGGGAGAGCGTGTGCCGGTCGGTGAAGAGGACCCGTTTTACTGGTGGCGCGGCCAGCAGACCTTCGATGTCGGGGTGTTTCGGGTCGGGATCGGCGCGCTGTGACACGCTCGCCAGTCTTGTGCCACGCTCCGACCCGCTGCGGCCCCCTCCTGCCGCACCCGGACCCCAGCAGCGAGGCTAACATGCACGCACCGTCCCACTTTGCCTTCGCACAGCCCGCCTGCGCGCCAGCGGCCGCAACGCCCGTCTGGCTGCGTCGCCGCGTGCTCATGTGCTGCCTCGCCGCCCTTGTCGGGACCACCGCGGCGTGCGGCTCCGACGCTGCCAGCGTTGACGCGACGCAGGACGTGAGCACGGACGCCACCACATCAGATGGCGGCAACGACACCACCCCGACTGATGCCGAAGGATCTGATGGCACAGGCGACGCCGTGGATGCTGGCACAGCTCCCGCCCCGCGAACCTGGGTGTTTCGCGCCATCGGCGGGGTGTCCATGGGCGCCGCGAGCGTCAATCTCGCCCTACAACACCCCGACTACTTCGACGCCGCCGGTGGTCTGGGTGGCTACATCGACGTGCGCTACATGGTCGCCGCGGGCCTGCGCCTCCAGCTCGCCGGCTTCTGCAGCTTGAAGAGCCTGCAGCAAGCGATGACAGACGGCATCGACCTCAATGACGCGACCAAGGCGCCCCTCTGCGGCCCGGCGACGCCGCTGTACGAGCTGGAGTTCGCTCAGGACTTCAACCACCTGCACTTCGACGACAACGGCGCGACGTTCGACCGCCGCTTCTACCGGCGAGTGTTCCAGAACCTGACCATGGCGTTTGGCAACTTCACGACCGGCGAAAACCCCGACAGCGCCTACCTCCCCGCCGGTGTCGACGCCGCGGATCACTACGCGCGCAGCCCTTCGGCGCGATGCGCTGCGGCCCTGCCCGTTCCGGCCACGCAGGCCTACAACGCCGAGTACAATCCAATGGGCACGTACGCGGTCATCCCGTTCTGCGACCAAGATCGTTCCAGTGACAAGACCTTCCCCGAGTCGCAATTCGATCCCAACACCAAGTCGAACCAACCGTGGGACATCTTGCTGGCGGTCGATCTGAACGGTAACGGCAAGCGCGACATCGCCGAGCCCGTCTTCTTGAACGCCCGCGAGCGGTTCGAAGATGTCGGGGTCGACGGCTGCCCGAGCGTCCGTGAAGACGGCCAGGGTGGCTGTTTGGCGAAGGGCGCCCCCGCGGCCAAGGGCGATCCAAACGGCGATGACTTCCACTGGTGGGACAACGCGGGCGGGACGGAAGGCAACGACTGGCACGACGTCGACGCGACCGACCCGTCCATCGCTGAGCCTTACGATGACTTCGGCCTCGACGGAGTGGCCGGCACCAAGGACGAAGGCGAGGCAGACGGCGTGTATAGCGTCTCTAAGGCGTTTCAGCGCGCGCGTGACGTCAGCGCGGCGACCGCCATCGCCCTGCTCAAGGCCGACAAGTTGAAGGACCTCGACCTGTTTCTCGACTCAGGGATCCGCGACGGACTGCACGCTGGGGTCTCCACTCGCCGCGTCGTCGCGGCCCTCAAGGCGCGCGGCGAAGATGTTCGCTTCTACAAGGATCACGCCGGAAAACCGGGCTCCTTGCTGCCGAGCCTGCAGAACGCGGAGATCCTCGACAAGGGCTTCACGGCGGACTACTCCACAGCCACGCTCGGTAAACACATCTACGTCGAGTATGGCAAAACCAACCCAAGCCCGGCGGATCTCAAGGCTGGTGACGGCAAACACGTCGGCACGACGCAGCAGGCCTTACATCGCATCATGACGTTCATGGCGTGGGCGATCACCCGCTTCCCGGATCCAGACTCAGCGCCGACGCCCAGCGCGTCCCTCGGCATCTCCGATAGCCGCCACATCTACTCGCCAGCGCTGAAGGCGCGCCGCAATTTTGTCGTCGCGCTGCCGCCCGGCTATGACGACCCCGCCAACAAGGACCGCCGCTACCCGGTCCTGCATTTCCTCCACGGCCTCGGGATGAGCGTGACCGATCTCGCGCCGGCGGGGCTGATCCTCACCAGCAAGATGGCGGACGGCGACATGCCGAAAGCCATCGTCGTGTTCGCCAACGGCGAGTGCTGTGAGGTCCACAAGAAGACCGGCGCGCACCACTGCGCCTGCGTCGAGGACCCAGCCAAGAAGGGGTTTCTGCGCTGCATCGAGCCGACCTGCACGGGCGACGAGCCGTCCTGCAAGATCCTCAGCGTCAACAAGTCGGACCTGGATCCCGAGTGCCACTCCGGCAGCTTGTTTTACAACATGCACTCTGACAAATGGGGCAAATCGCGCGATGACATGCGCTACGCCGACTCTGTCATGGACGTGGTCAAGGCCGTCGATGGCCTCTACCGGACACGGGCACCGAAGCTGGTGAAGTGAGCGAGCGAGTCGCGGCGACGGTCCAAGCCGAGGCAGCGATCCGATCGCCGTCGGCTAGGGATCACACGTGACCAAGCCCTGTAGCTCCGAGCCGCGATTGTAGATCTCAACGTAGGGTTCCTTGCCGGTGCCGTTGAGCATGTCGACCAGCTGCTGCTTGATGTCGGCCATGGTCTCCTTGTTTCGATCCGGCGCGGTCGGCGAATCCGAGACACAGATGAACTTCGGCGTCCCGCACGCGTCGAGCGGCTCGCAGAACGCGTTGCGGGCCAGCCCGCCCAGGGCGACGTCGCCGTAAAACACCTTGCCGTCGATGAGGACGAGGCGCACATCCGGCGCGCGACTGTCGATCACGTTGAGATACGGATCGGTCGAGCGGCGCGCAAAGACCGCAATATCAGCCCGTTCGCCCACCACCAGCTGACCGATCTTGCCGTTCAGCCCAACGACCGTCGCGCCGTCTTCCGTCGCCATCTGCCAGAGCTTCTTGTTGGTGAGCTTCGTCACCTTCTCCTTTTTCCCGAACGCCTGACAGACGCGGAGCTCGCTCAGCATCTCGTCCTCGCCGGAGACCGTCCAATCCGGGCCGATCCCGGTGAGGATGTTCATGTCGAGCAGCTTCGCGATGGGGGCCGTGCTGCCCACGCCGTAGCCGTACAGCGCGAAATTGCTCGAGGGTGACCACACCACCATGGCGTTCTCGGCCTTGACCTCCTGCAGCTGCTTATCGGTCAAGATCACGGAATGAATCAGCACCGCCGTCCCGTAGGCCAGCAAAGACGTGCCGTTGTGGCGATTCGCACGCGGATCACGGCCAGCGAACGAGTCGAACTCCTCTTCGAGATGATCGCCCGACACGCCCTCGCACATGTGCACGTTGTAGCGCGTGGTCGGCTCCTTCGTCGCAGTGAAGCTGTCGACCAAGCTCTTGGCCTGCGCGTCTGTGATCTCACGTGGCGAGGAGATGGAGCCGCGCGCGTGGTCGTAGCCCAGGCCGTGGTAGCGATTGGCGTTGCGTACCCAACCATCGATGCACGAGCTCGCGGCGGAGGGCTGGCCTTGCATGGTGGTGGTGCCGTGAACCAGAGAGCGCAGCTCGGCCCACTTGCTGCCTGGGCAGAAGTGCGTGCTCTTACTACGGTGCTTCGAGTACGGCAGGATATGCTTCTCGTAGGCCGGATCGTCGGACCATTCGTAGCGGTTGTTGAAGACCTTGGCTGGCTTCGGAACCCACTCTCCGAGGAAATTGTAAGACATGTGATTATGGCAATCGATGAGGCCCGGCGAGATGGTGCCGTTGGTCTGCACGACGGTCGCGGTCGCGGCGCCGGTCGCTTTGCTGCAATCCGCTGCGACACAGGCGATCTTGTTGCCGATGACGAGGACCTCGCCCGGATCGAGCACGGCGTCGGGCGTCAGCACCACGCCGCGCAGGAGCAGGTTCTCCGCGCCTTGGTTGACGATGGCCGCGGGCGGGCTGGCGGTGGTGCCGAGTTTGGAGGGCGGACCGGCATCGAATCCGGTGTCATCGACGGCGCCTGCGTCGACACCGGTCGCATCTCCGCCCGACGCGTCGCCTGCGCCAGCGGCGTCTGCGTTCGCGCTCTCGGACGAGCAGCCAGCGCCGAGGATCGCCATGAGCGCGATGCCCCACACGATCGCAAACGGCGGCCTAGCTGGCGCACGAGGAGTGGCGTGGTTCACGGTGACATCCTGGTTGGGGTGGTGGCCCTGGCAGGCTCAGTGTGTGCGCCCCCGGCATTCATGGCAAAGGCAATCCTGCGAGGACCAACGAACTCGCGCGCTTCCCCCGACGAAACAGCCCAATTCTCGGCCTCGATCATCGTTTCGTCCATGACGGTAGACCAGGCAGTCTCGCGAACACCCGTCTTTGACGCAGGCGAAGGTGGGTGGCGTTATTGGAGGGTGAGAGGACGCACAATGAGAGACCTCAAAATGAGAGGCCGCAGGGTGAGACGGTGCAGGGCGAGAGGGTGCAGGGCGAGACGACGACGGGTTGA
>CALENB010000126.1 GCA_937910235.1 uncultured Myxococcales bacterium
CGCACCCGCACCCGCACCCTCAACCGTATCAGCAGCCCCAACGGGTTGTGATTCAACAGCCCCAGCCGTTTCAGCAGCCTCAACGCGTCGTGATTCAACAGCCGCCTGTGGGCGAGTATGAAGCGACGTGTCCGAGCGGGCTGCGAAACATGGGCACCCACTGCGCTCAACCGGGCGCCCCGGCGGGCAACGGCGGCGCAGGACACGTGTCGTGTGATCAGGCGTACTGCCAGAACAATGACGTGCGAGTGGGGTGTCGATGTCGACCGCTTCACTCGGGTCAGCCGGCCGTGCCGCACCCGGCCGTGCCGCACCCGGCCGTGCCGCACCCGGCCATTGCCCAACACCCAGGCCACGGACGAACCGTCGCTTGGCTCTACGAACAAGCAAACTTCAAGGGGCGCGTCGCGCAGCTCGGGCCTGGCAGCCACGACATCGGCGTCCTTCGGGTGTCGGTTGGTAACGATCAAGTCAGCTCCGTACGTCTGGCTGCAGGTTGGGAGGCTGTCCTCTACGAGCATTCCTTCGGCGGCCAGCGTCGTGTCGTTCGAGGTTCAGAGTCGTTCGTGGGCCACGCGATGAATGACCGAACCTCAAGCGTGGTGATCCGCAGGGCCGGGAGCGTGGCTCATCCGAACCCGGTGGGGGGGCCTCACCGTCACCCGCAGCCCGCGCCGGCGCGCGTGACGGCTCCGACCTGCCCGCGACCCTGGACCTTGACCGGTCAGCGCTGCGTGCTCGCCGGCCCGGCCAGCTACGTCGCGACCTGCCCTCCGGGGTATCGCAACATGGGCGTCAACTGCACCAAGGGCCCGTTCCGAATCAAGCAGATCAGCGCGGCCAGCTGCAATCCCGGCTATCGACGTGTCGGACATCGCTGCCTAAAGGCTCCGGGTGGACCTCAGCCGCGATGTCCACCGCGCTTCCACCTCACAAAACAGGGCTCGCAGCTCGTCTGTCGTAGTCACTGAAGTTCGTCCTGGCAACGTGTCGCGCCCGCTCAGGCGGCGCCTCACCGAGTCTGTTTCAGTTCACTCGTCCAAAAGTGCGCCACTCAGGCGTCCCGTACCGCCACCGACCAACCCCATGGAGTTCCTCATGAGAGCCAAGCTATTTGTCACCCTCCTCACCGTCGCATCGCTCGGATTTGTGGCCACGGAAGCCCAGGCCGTCAAGAAGCCCAAGCGGGTGAAGAAGTCATCTGCCCAAGGCCCCGGCCGCACTGGTAAGGCAATTGCGCCTGTCAAAGCCCTGCCAAGCACGCCGAAACGCCTGAAGACCGGCAGTGACGCGCTGCCAAAGGCCAAGGTCGTGCAGGCGCCTGGCGTCGCGCCGCTGCCGAACGCGCCCAAGCTCAAGCCCGCGCCGAGCATGCGCGGCGTCGCGTTGCCGCTGACGCCCAAAGAGAAGTTCAGCGCCAAATCTGACGCCCGCGCGGCGAAGCAAAAGGCCGCGTTGGATACGCGTGGCAAGACCGGTAGTCACTACGAATCGACGGGGTCAGGCGCGCTCGGGCGCGCGCTCAACACCGCTGAGGCTCGACACGCGAGCAAGACCACGAACGCCGACAAGAACGCGTCGACCGGGAAGAAGCGAGCTGCGGCGCTGAAGGCGCTCACCGCGCTGAAGAAGGATAACAACGCGTCAAAGAACGAGGCCGCTGCGGCGAAGAACCTCGTGCGCAGGAAGTCGATGCCCAACCTGCCCAAGGCCCAGCCAAAGGCGCGTCCCACTGCAGCTGAGAAGAAGGCGAAGCGCAAGTCGACCGGGAAGTAGCTCGGCGACGCCATGAGGGCGCGCTGAACGTGTGCAACACCGAACGTGCGGCCACGGCGCTTGAACCCACGATAACTCTGGAGATCTCAAATGCGTTGTTCCCCGACTTCGGGCGTGTACATCGTCGCCGGGCTGGTCGCCTGCCTCGTGGTTGCTGCCCCTGCGCTCGGCCAAGCCACGATGCCCCCAGCCCCCAGCTTCTTGACGACGGCCGCGGCCAATCTCGGCAACGGCAGCTGGCTGTTGTGTGCTGGCAGGCGTTGCGCGGTGACCGATGCCAACAACGCCACCCGAGAGATCAAGGGGATTCGCAAGAGCGTGACGGCTGCGGCGGCGGTCGCTGACGGCAAGGTGTGGCTCTTCGCTGGCACGAACGTGCAGGAATACGACTTGGCGAGCGACAAGCTCGGCAAGAAACGGACCTTTCGCTCGCTCGCGCTGCCCCGAAAGTGGCGCAAGGCCGACGCGGCGATGCGTTGGGGTGATGCAGGCGTCGTGGTGTTCAGTGGCGGACAGTGGGCCGCCGTGAACCTGAGCACGCACAAGGCCGCCGGCGTGGCGAGTGTGGACGACTGGCCGGCTGGCTGGCCAGCGCCACTGCGCGGTAAACTGACGGCCGTGCTCTCCGTGGAGACGCCAAAATCACGGTTTTACACGGCCACCACGTTCGTCGAGTTCGATGCGTCGTCGTCGAAGTTCGTCGGTCACGAACGTGCGCCGGCCACGCCGCGTGACAACCCAGAAGCTGAGCCTGCTCCTGCGCGCGCCGCGACTGGCGGTGGCGGAGGGGGCAGTGGCGGCGGCGCTGATGCTGGTGCGTCGCGCAAACCCATGCCGTCGTTGGGCGCGCCGGCGCTCGATCTGCGCGGGCCGAAGAGCACGCCGCTGCAGCAGACCGATCCGTCTGGGCTCCTCAGCGCGGGTGACGAGGGGATCGTGTCATTTTGGCTGCGTGCCGATTGGACGGACGCACACTGCAGCACCCTCAAGCGGAGGGACGGCGCAGCGTGGCCTCAGTACAAGTACATCTACACCAACGGCAGCGTCTCCAAGGCGCGTCTTCGAGTCGCCATTCACTGCGACCGGCGTCGTCTGCTGCTCGAGGGCAATGGCATCACGGATCGGCTGCTCCTGCAGCGCGATTTCTCGGACGGAAAGCCGCACCACGTCATCCTCCAGACGAACAAGCGCGGCACGACCGTGCGGGTCGACAATCAGCTGATGGGCGAGGTCCCCGTCACGTACGGGAACGTCGGCCGAGTGAGCGTGTTTATCGGCGCCAACGCGGAGCTGGACGCGCCATTTATCGGCGTGCTGGCGGGCGTGCGTGTCTTCACCAAAGGGATAACCGCCGCCCAGGCCGACACCTTGAAGTCGCTTGACGACAGCGCGCTGGCGGCGAGCCCGCACTTTGCCCAAATCGTGGGCTACATGACCGCTGTCGGCGGACGCGTGAGCTTTCGCTTGAAGGCGCCAGCGCTCGATCTCGCTGGCCGATGGGCGCGTATTCAGTGGGTCGACGCGCCCCAACAGCGTGTGCGTGGCGACGTCGTCGGGCAAAATGATTACGTGCCACGCGCGCTCGTCACCATGGTGTGGACCACGCGTTGCTCCCGCCTCGCGCAGCTGGCGGCAGGGGTTGGCGGCGGCGACTGTAACCAGCGGGTGCTCGCGATCCTCGACGCCTACCAATGGGCCAAACAGCCGAAGGTTCGAGTGTTTGAGCGCGTGCGAGGCGACAAGTTTCAAGAAGTTGGCGGAAGCGGCACGCTAACCGTCGAGCGCTCCAGCAATGCGCGTTTCTCCACGCAGGTGTCCCTGGATGGTGGCCGGGAGCGGCTGGTTCGGCCGGACACGCCACCGCAAGCTGAGGATTTCACGTCTGCGTGGGGCGGCGGCGGCGGCGTTGAGAGCTTTGACACGATGAGTATGGGATTTCACGCCAAGAACCTGGACTTGCGCTTCGTGACGTCGACGTCGACGCAACCGCCGGTGTTGGCGATGCTCCCCGACCAGATCGGTAAACGATGGCGCAAGCTTGGCGGAGGGCTGGCGGCTCCGTTTGGCGTCTACGCAGACTCCTCGAGCGTGAGCTGCGCCGGTGGCAAGACAACCAAGGTCGTCGACAAGACCGAGGAGCTGCTCGACGAGATGAACAACACGTGGGGCTCGACGAAGAGCCAGGAGACCCGTATTGGCGCCAACATTGGGGTGTCCACTCCGAAGGGTGGCGGCGGCGCCGGCTTCAACGCGAGTTGGGGCGACAGCTTGGGCCAAAACCAAGGGTTGAAGAACATCGCGCACGATCTGCAGACCTCCAAGACCCAAATGATCCGGCAGCAAGCGCGCTGCGCCGGGCACGCCTTCTTTCTCGACCCGGGCCGCCTCGAGCTCAATGACTCGTTCAGGCATCGCGTCACCCAGCTGCGCGCCGACCTCAAAGCCGGGCGTCAGGACGCTGTTCAACGATTCGTGACAGAGGTCGGGACCCATTACGCCAACGCGGTCACGTTTGGTGGCATCGCGGTCCTCGAGGTCAAGATGAACCAGAAAGCGGCCGACATCGCGAAAACGCTCGCTACGCAGCACGGCGTCCAAGAGAGCAGCATGTGGCAGTTCGACGCGCAGGCCAGCCTCAGCGTCGGGCCAGTCTCTGGCGGAGTCTCCGGCGGGCACACGAGCAGCAAAGGCAGCGACAGCGCCAACGCCGCCAGCAACATGCAGCGGCTGATGAACCAGAACATGACCACCGTCACGCGGTGGGAGACGAAGGGCGGCATCGGCGGCGGAAACTTCGAGTCGTGGACGAGCGGTGGCACGCAGGTGCCCATCTACGTGCAGCTTCGACCGATCACCGAGCTGCTCGCACCGCCGTTCTTCACCGATCCGGCCATTATCGTCGATGTGCGTGTGGCCGTCGATCGCGAATTGCAGCGCGTGCTGCAGCGCTTTCCCCTCGCCAACAAGACGTTTTTGCAAAGTAAGCTGCTGCCCAAGGTCAACTGGGGCGACAAGTGCCCGAACTTCGATGTCGACTGCAAGGCTGGGTTTTCGTGTCGTGACAACTACGGAAAGCAAGAGTTGAACGGTCAGAATCGGTGTCTCAAGCCGCTGCATGCCGCGCCCGACGGTCAAGATTGTCGACACGCCAGTGAGTGCACAACAAAGCGCTGCGGATTCAACGGCAAATGTGGCGCGGCGGGCAATATTGGCGGACCAACCCCTTCTCCTGAGACGCCCGGGTGCGACAACGGTTTCTCCCTACAGGGAGGCTGGTGTCGCGGTCGCGAGCAGTCGCAGATGCGGCCGTCCTCACCGCCCACGTGCCCGACCGGCTTCATCTTCAACGGCCAGTCTGGCTGCAAGCGTCAGGGCAAAGGCGGCAGCATGTACTCCACGTGTCCGAGCGGCATGCGGAACATGGGGACCTACTGCGAGCACAAGAACGCCGGTAAGGCGATCGGTGGCTTCTTCACCGGCAAGACCGGCAAAACGGGATGCAATAGGACGACCTGTCCGTCCGGCTACACCCGTAGCGGCTGTCGGTGCAACGCCGTGACCTCACTGCCGCGCTCAAGCCTGCGCTGTTCTGGCGGCGGCGCCCCGCAGCCGTCCCGCACGGGCAACCTGACTTGTATGGGGCGGTGTCCGAACGGTTATTCGGCGCGTGGCTCCAACTGCGTGCGAACCGGTGAACAGCGCCGGCCAAAGTGTCCCCAAGGCTTTAGCCTTCGCGGCAGTCGATGCATCTTCGCCCAAGCGGCGCCGCCCAAGCCGGCGCCGCCCAAGCCGGCGGCAGGCAAGCCGGCGACGCCGACACGGCATGCGCCGGGCGCGTTGAATCTCGACGCCCACGCCGATCTTCGCGTGTCTGCGCGGGTCGGCGGCCGCGCGATTGCCGGCCAATGGCGGTGTGTTCGGGGCATTGACACGCCAGTGCGTCTGGCCGGAGGGCATGTCGAGTGCGCCGCTGCTGACGGACGTTCGTGCATGTGGGGCCGGTGTCGAGGCGGCCGGCTCTCCGGTGTGGTCTCGGTACCAAACGCCCGTCGACCGCTGACTTGTGGGCCCGACCACAAACGCCTGTATCGCACGACGGGCTATGGCCAAGCGGGCCACTGGTGCGCAAAGGCCTGCCGCGCGCTGGGATGCAGCGGTCGGTAAGGCAGACGGGCGTGTCGCCGCGGCGGCGCGGGCTCAGGGATGCTGCGCCGCGGTCTCGTTGACACGACTCCGCGCCATCCCTACGGTGCGCGCGATCCAGGAGACCGCTATGTTTGCATTCAATCTATCTGCGCTGAACACCGCCGCCGTCGCGCTCATCGTCGTCGGATGCTCCGCCGCGCTCGGCTGCTCCGACGCCCCGAACGGGTCAAGTGGCGTCACGACGGACGCAGGGTTCGGCGCGTCGGACGTCAGCCTCTTCGCCGACACAGCCAACGCTGATGGCTCGGGTAACGTCCCGGGTGACACCAGCGCCACGGACACCACGGCTGCAACCACGTCGGATACGACGGGCGACGTCTCGGCCGACACGGGCAACGCGGACGCGGGCTTCGAGGTTCCCGACGCCGCCGCGGGAGACGGCGACTTCGGCAAACCCTGCAAGACCGACGCAGACTGCAAAAGTGGCGTCTGCATCGAAGGCTACAGCGGATTTGTGTGCACCGACCTGTGCGGCGCCGATGGCGCGCCGACTTGCCCGACGGGCTGGGTCTGCAACCAGGTCTTCCTCGACGGCAACAAGTCCAAGCAAGTGTGCGTGCCCGACGTGTCGAAGCTCTGCCAGTCCTGTGACACCCACATCGACTGCCTCGGCGGCCTGTGCGTGCAGTCCGGCGGCGAGCGCTACTGCGTGAGCCTGTGCCCAAGCGGCGGCTGCCCGGCCTCGCACAGCTGCAGCAAGCTGCCCGCGCCGGACGGCAGCGGCGACGTAAGCGTCTGCACGCCCAAAAGCGGCTCCTGCTCATGCACCGCTGCGTCGACTGGGCTCGTCCGCGCCTGCAAACTCAGCGCCGGACCTAAGACGTGCTACGGCATCGACACCTGCCAAGCCGCCGGCTGGGGTGGCTGCGCGATGCCCAAAGAGGTCTGTGACGGCGAAGACAACAACTGCAATGGCGTCGTCGATGAAGGTTTCGTCGATGCGGCGGGCAAGTACACCACCGTCTTGGCATGCGGCAGCTGTGGCAACGGCTGCGGCGCGGTCGCGTTCGCCAACGCGACGCCCGTGTGTAACGTCGGCGGTGGCGGGGCCTTGTGCGGCATGCAGTGCAAAGCCGGGTACTTCGACGTGAACGACAACCCCAAGGACGGCTGCGAGTGCAAGAAGACGGGCTCCGAAGACCATCCAGACGGCGCCGATCATAACTGCGACGGTGTGGACGGGCAGGTTGATGCGGCTGTGTTTGTCGCGAAGAACGGCGACGACGCCGCGCCGGGCAGCTTGCTGAAGCCGGTGCGTAGCATCGCGAAGGCGCTTGGCCTGGCGTCCGCCAACGGAAAACGCGACGTCTATGTCGCGACCGGGGTCTACGAGGGCTCGCTGTCGCTGACGGGTGGCGTGCACGTCTACGGTGGCTACAGCAGTGATTTTCTCAATCGTGACCCGGTCGCCTATCAGACCGTCATCCTGGGGGCCGCGCCGCAGGGGGCTCAGCCTGGCGCGGTGAACGCACTTGGCCTCGCCGGCTCGAAAGCGACCCTCGCTGGGTTCACGATCTACGGCGCAAACGTCAAAACAAAAGGCGCCTCGACGTACGCCGTTTACGTGCGTGACTGCGACGCAGGCCTGCAAATCCGGGATAATCGCATCATCGCAGGCGACGCCGGCAACGGGAGCCCAGGCCAAGCAGGGGCCAACGGCACCAGCGGTGCGCCCGGAAAGTCCGGGATCAAGGCCCAAGATATCGGCACGGCGACGTGCGCTTCGTCTAAAACGCTGGCCGGCGGCTCCGGCGGCTCACACACGTGCGGTGGCAAGTCGGTGAGCGGCGGTTCCGGCGGCACGTCGATCTGCCCGGACTACGATGAGGACGGTGCGCAACCGAAGTCGAGCCCGTACAAGCAGACCGCCCAAAGCGCCGAGCTCGGCAAGGCGGGCAGCGCCGCGAGCGGGACCGGTGGCGGCGGCGGCACGTCGGGGTTCGACTCCATCATCTGGGAGGGCGGCTCGTCGTGCGGTGTCTGCAGCCCACCGCGCAAAGTCTCCGGCGGGACGTTTCTAGAGACGGTCGGCGGTAACGGCGGCGCCGGCGCAAAGGGCAAAGCCGGCGCGACCGGCAACGGCTGCAAAGACGCCTTCGGCAAGGTCGTCAGCGGCGTGTGGCAGGCAGCGGCGGCGGGGCAGGGTGGCAGCGGCAGCCACGGCGCGGGCGGCGGCGGTGGCGGATCGGGGGGCGGTGTCGAGGTGTCGACGAAGTGCACGTCGAACACGCTGTTCAAGTATCCTGATCTCGGCGGCGGCGGCGGCAGCGGCGGTTGTGGCGGTGGCGCGGGCACTCAGGCGACAAGCGGCGGCGGCTCTTTTGCGCTCTTCCTAGGCTTCAGCGGCAAGGCCGGCAGCCTCCCGCTCGTGAAGGACAACGCGCTCTACACGGGCAACGGCGGTGATGGCGGCAGCGGCGGGCAGGGTGGCGTTGGTGGAATCGGTGGCGACGGTGGCTACCGCGGCGCGGACGATGGTGGCGGCAAGGCGTGGTGCGCCAGCGCCGGCGGAAACGGTGGGCGTGGCGGAGACGCGGGCCACGGCGGCGGCGGTGGCGGCGGCTGCGGCGGCGTCAGCTTCGGCATCTTCGTCTACAACGTCGCAGGCAACGGCGCCGCCTCGTACAAGACGAGCAACAAGGTCACGCCGCTTGGCAGCGCTGGCGCGGGCGGCGACGGTGGCAAGAGCCTGGGCGCGACAGGCGGTAGCGGTCAAACCGGCGGCGGCGGCACGGCGAACTTTTAAAACCTCGTGAATGAACCGGTTTACGGCGCACAACGCAGGTGCTGCGCGCGGCGTTCGCCGATCCAGGTTTCGTTTTGCGCCGAGATTTGATACGGTCGACGACGCCCCACCTGGAGACTTACCAACCACAACCCAACCCTCGTCACCTGACCAGCCGGCCGCACGTGCGGGAGGCTGTCATCTCGGGCCTGTTTGGTGTGGTGGATTTGGCTCTGGCGGCGAGACGTTGCGAGCGCACGCGGGCCCAGTCAACGTGCAGAGAATGGAAGGCGAGACGGCTGAACGAGCCAGTCTAGCGACACAGGTGAACCAGTCTGGCGACGATGTGCCAGCCGGTTTTGATGACGACCAAGGAGCGAAGCCATGATCTTCAGCAAGTGGGCCCCGAAACTGCGGGGATTCCGGAACGCCGCACTGGCCTCCACATTGGGCGCGATGTTGGTCGCCTCCGTTGCGACAACTTCATCCGCTGTGGCCGCCCCGCTGCACACGATGTCGTTGGAAGGGCAGCTGTTGACGACCGGCGGCACGCCCGTGCCCGACGGCACCTATACGGTGACTGTCAGCTTCTACAAGACGAAGTCCGATGTGCAGGCGTTGTTTTCGCAGGTGCTACCGATCAAAACGGTCGCCGGTGGCTTCGTCATGACGCTGGGGCTCAAGACGCCGCTCGCGACCAAGGACTTCTACAGCGGCGACGCGGCGTGGGTCGGCATCACGGTGGACAGCGACCCTGAGCTGGACCGCATCCCCGTCAACCACATCGCATACGCCATGCGTGCGGATGTGGCTGGAGACCTGCAGTGCAGCGGTTGCCTAAAGGCCGAGCATCTCGCGTCGTCGGTGCTGGCGCCCTACGCCAAAACGGTCGATCTGAAGTTTGCGCTGAGCACACAGAGCTGCCCGTCGGGCAGCGCTGTCGCCGGTATCGACGCGGCGGGCAAAGTCCTGTGTGCGAAAGACAACGACAGCAAGTACAGCGGCAAGGACTTCGTGACGAGCGGTCAGTCTTGCGCCGCCGGGCAGGTCGTGGCTGGTGTCGACGCAGCAGGCAAGGTCAAGTGCGTCTCCGACGCCGACGCCGACACCAAGTACACTGGCAAGGACTTCGCGCTCAGCGGTCAGGCTTGCCCGAGCGGCCAGGTCGTGACGGGCATCGACGCAGCGGGCAAGGCGACATGCGCGATCGACCAGAAGGGTCAGACGACGGGCAAGGACTTCGCCCTCAGCAACCAGAGCTGCGGCTCGGGGCTGGTCATGAAGGGCGTCGACGCCAACGGCAAAGCGGTGTGTGTCAAAGACAGCGCGCCGACCGCTCCGGCCGACAAGCTCAGCGATGCCCAGGTCACGAACCTTCAGGCCGACAAGCTCGCCGGTGGTACGACGCCATGGGCGACGACCAAATACGACGTCGACAATGAGTGGCTGCGCGAGCGCGGCGACGACGCGACCTTCAAGCAGTTCGGCGGCAAGCGCCAGATGGTGTTCCGCACCGACGGCGTGGCCGAGTACAACACCGGCATCGGTAACTATCCCTTTGTGTTTCAGTACGGCGGAGACGTCAAAGCCAACTCCGTCATGGCCATCAACGGCACCGGGCAGCTCTGGCTTAAGGCCTACGGTTGGTTGCACACCGCGTTCGCCAAGGCGGGGACCACGTGCCCGACCGGCCAGGTCGTTCGCGGGTTCAGCAGCGCCGGCGAGCCGCTCTGTATTCTCGACCAGAAGGGTGAGTCCACCGGCAAGGACTTCGCGCTCAGCAACCAGAGCTGCGGCACGGGCTTGGTCGCGCGTGGCATCGACGCCGCCGGCAAGATCGTGTGCATCGCCGACAAGGACACCAAGAACACCTACACGGCAGGCACGGGCATCGCCATCTCGGGGACGACCATTTCGGGCAACTTCACGTACCTAGATACGCGCTACGTGAACACCAACGAGGCCAACAGCATCACGAGCGCCATGGTGAACGACGGCAGCCTCACAGGCAGCGACATCGCCAATGAGAGCCTGACGGGCTCGGACATCAAGAACGGCACCGTGACGGGCAGTGACGTGGCCTCGAGCACGCTCACGGGCGCGCATGTGGCCAATGAGAGCCTGACGGGCTCGGACATCAAGAACGGCACCGTGACGGGCAGTGATGTGGCCTCGAGCACGCTCACGGGCACGCATGTGCTCAACGAGAGCTTGACCGGTTCAGACATCAAGAACGGCTCAATCACCGGCTCGGACATCGCCAGCAGCACCATCACTGGCGCGCACGTCGCCAACGAGTCCATCACGTCGGCGGACGTGAAGAATGGCTCGCTCACGTACAGCGACACCAACACCGACAGCATCCAGCGCCGCGTCGCAGCAAGCTGCCCGGCTGGCCAGGCGATCCGCGCGATCAGCAACACTGGGGCGGTCACTTGTGAGACCGAGGTTGGTGACCAACAAGCCACTTACTCCGGTCCCGTCGCCAAAGGCAATTGGTACCGCATCGCCGCCACCGGCGGCGGGTACGAGGTCGCCGCGACGTTCACGGTCTGGGACACGAGCTACGAGAATCAGGTGACCTTCCGAGTCGGCATTTCCAGCGGCTACGAGCCCGGCATGCACTTCAACCTCATCTCGTCCAGCCGGTACAGCGCGGTCTTGATCGAGCGGGTGCGCATAGTCGAGGGAGGTTCCACCTCGCCTCATTACATCGACATCAAGGTCGCCAACACCGCGACGATGTACGTGAAGATCGACAACAACAACCACCAGAACGCCTTCACGCCACAGATTCCAAAGTTGCTTGACTCCTCCGATACGGTGTCAGGTTACAGCGTGCGTCAGTTCGACATGGACCGGCTCATCAACGTCGGCGACTACAAAGAGCGCCTGACCATGGACCGCGCCGGCAAGACCACCATCAGCACCAACACCGGCTCGCTCGAGTTCAACACGAGCTCCGCCGCGGGTTGGCTGAACACGGATCGTGGCTACTTGGCCACCAACAAGGAGCTGCGCGTCGACACCGGCCTCATCGGCTCCTACAACGAGGATCTCCAGCTCCGCACGAGCGGGACGACTCGGATCCACGTCAGCAACTCGACCGGCAACGTGGGGATCGGCACGAACGCTTCGACGAGCTACAAGCTCTACGTCAACGGCAAGACCCGTCTGAACGACGAGCTGCTCATGGGCGCCAACGTCGCGATTGACAAGGACGCGGGCTGGCATCGTAGCTACGGCGCCACGGGTTGGTACAACGGCACCTACGGCGGCGGCATCTACATGACCGACACGTCATGGCTGCGAATCTACAACAACAAGGGGCTCCTCACGACAGGCCAAGTGCAGGCGGGATCGCTGTACACGACCGGCAACGTCTACTCGGGCGGCAGCGTCGGTATCGGCGACGCCTCGCCGGACTACCCGCTCGACATCGAGAAGACCTCGACCAACTGGCTCGTCGCGCTCGAGAACAAGAGCGGTAACGACACCAACGTGTACCTGGGGCACCCCACCGCGGGTCTCTACATTAAGACGTCAACGACGGACACGACGACCAACTACGTCGCCGAGTTCCGCAACCACAGCGGTTCGGCCATGACCATCGACAACAACCGCCGGGTCGGCATTCGCAATGAGAACCCCTCCTACGAGTTGGATGTCAGCGGCACCGTGCGCGCTACGAACTTCTACGTGGGCACCACATCGCTGGCGGCGTACATCGACGCGCGGGTGAAAGCCTACGTCCGCGCGAACTGCACCGTCACGATCGGACAACGGGACAATACGCCATCCAACACGAGCAGCACATACAACAGCCCGACCCACTATGCGTACATGCGGGCCGACGGCCGCGGCTACGCCAACTCGTACGGAATCTACGACAACACATCGCCGTACACCGCCAGCTACGCCAGCTTTCGGATGACGGGTGACGTCAACAGCGACGACCGTCTCTACATCCGCTTCGTCTGCCTGTAGGGCCGTGGTGGCGTGAGGGTCTCCGGTCGCGCGACGTCCGCGCGTGAATGGCGTCTGTGGTTGCTAGGAGTGAGTTGTGCGTGAGTGGGTACCGTTGATCACCTTCCTGAGCATCGTCGCGGCCGTCGGCTGCAACGATGGCAGGCGTGGTTCGACGCGGCCTGCGTCGGCACGGGCGCCTGGGTCGGCTCAGCAACGAGCCCCATCCGGGCTGCGACCGGGCCAAGAGATCACCGTGCCGCTCGGCCAAGCCAATCAGGTGCTCCAGGATCTGCAGGGTGGCCGACCGATCGACCCGCGGCTGTTGTCCGGTCGACGAGGGGCGGGGCCAAGCGCTCCT
>CALENB010000127.1 GCA_937910235.1 uncultured Myxococcales bacterium
TGCTGCTGTTCGGTCGCTGATTTTTTCGTGGTGGACGAAACGATGACCAAGGCCGAGGAGAAGGCCACGCTTGCTGGCTGTGAGACCAACTATCCCATGGTCCGATTCCCTTGGCGGTCGAGTTGCAGTGAACCACTTCGGCCAACGGTGCGATCTTGTGGACTGTCAGGAACCTCGGCCGCGTAATTTTGCACGCGAGCCAAGAGCATCAACTGGCGTCATTTCTCGGCCACCCGGCCCCGGTCGCCGTTCAGATCCAGCAGGCAGGTCAGATCGCAGATCGGAGCCTCGCCAGACGGGCCATTTGGACGAGTTCACGCCAATGCCCCGCCTTTCAGGGCAAGGAGCTGGTTCATTACCAACGATCGCCCCGCCAGTTGGCCGAGGTTCCTATCTGGCGAGTCGACGCTTGCACGCGTCAAAGATGGTCGGCTGCTTGTCTAACGCCAATGCATAGTGCTCGATTCGTTCACGCTAACAATAATCACATACATGTCAAAACAAACTCAAACGACGCTTAAAATGAGACACGAAACCATCGTCCGCACGAGCGCGGGATCATTGGTGCGGCGCTGAGCGATGACGCCTGCGGCATCGAACTTCCTTGTCACCATGACCTTCCCATCCATCGCGACAACACCGGACGATAGCCCAACAGGGATAAGGGCCTTGCGTCGTGCGGCCTTCTTTAGCGCACGATGCATCGCCGATCTCAGTTCTTCGGGATCTAACTTACAGGCGAGGTTGCGCATGGTGGTGTCAGGCAACGTGCGCCCGATACCCAGGGCCTTTGCGCATCCGCCCACTCATGTTCTCGGACAGTTCTTCGACCTCAGCGAGTCCCCGACAGCCCGCGAGCATGCCAGTCGGCATGGTGAGGAGGAGCGGCAGTAGCCTCTTCCATCGTCGACCCCACCGCTGACGGAAGTCGCGGACGCGGCCAATTGTAACTCCGGGGCGCGTTTGGTGATGACCCGGAGCGTTCGTTGTGACACGTGACAAGCGACAACTTTGCGCGGCTCCCCCCACAACGGTGGTAGGCTCTGTCTCGTTGATCGGTGCCTTCGCGCGTGCTTGTTCTCGCAAACGCGTCATGCTACGGAGCATCGGCGGGCGCCACGTCTGTCAAGACGCTGACTTCGCTTTGGATTCGACTAATATCTAAGCTACGATACGACGCTAGGAGACATCCATGGCTGACATGCGAAAGCTGCGCGAAAAGCTGCGTCCGCTGATCCGCGGCGCGGGCGGGGCCACCGTGCTCGTGGCTGGCCTCACCGCCTACTGCAACTATAAACCAGCGTCATCCTTCAGAAGCGGTAACCTCATGGCGCCTCGTCCGTCTGAGGAGCATGTGACCGCGATAGAGGATTTCGCCAGCGGTAACCTGCTGATATCGAATGTGACCGAGTACCCGAACGCTACCGAGAAAGCCACGGACGCGCCTGACACAACCAGCGCTAGCGGCGCAACCGCAAATACGCCGATGACCGGCACGAGCGAGGATCTCGCCAACCCACACAAGTTAGCCGGGATCAAGCCCAAAAGCGTCGCGAACCGGATCGAAGTCTTGCTCAGCGCCGGCGCGCTGGCAGGTGGTAGCGGGCCTGGAAAAGCAGGCGTTGCGCGGGTCATCGCTCGCAAAAACTCGGCCGTTCGCCGCTGTTATGAGGGCGCTTTGCGCAGAACGCCCGACCTGACCGACAACGTGAAGGTGCGATTCACGGTTGGCACCGAAGGCATCATCACCGCCGTCACCGTGATCGCCGGATCAGACGATCTGTCCTCCTGCGTCAAAGCGAAGTTCATGCGCATCCGCGGACTGCCTCTCCTCTCGACGCCGCAAAGCTTCACGCAAGGCTACGTCTTCACGAAACGCTAGGCCCTCCATCATCCGGACGTTTGACGCGGCGGACCGCGCCACGACCGCGCCGGCGAGCTGGATGATTGGGACTGCGTGCATGTGGTGGTCGACGAGGAGACGTTCATACACTCCCTCAGAGGCGCGCAGACAAACCGGCTCGGTGGAGCGGATGAAGGAGCCCTTGTCGCAAGGGCTGGCTACCCACGATGCCCCCGAGTCATACGTTGAAATCCGCGAGGACTAGGCGAAGCGCCAACAGGGCCGCCGCCAACGTTTGCCGGGACTGCTCCAGCGCTAGACTTGCAGGTTGAAGCCGTGCGGCGAGGTGACGACGATGTCGGCGCGATGATTCGTGGCGTCGATTGGCGCAGTTGGCGCCCACACCACGACGTGGCAAATCCGCCTGCGCCTGACTCGTCGAGCGCGGTCTCGACGAAGATTCCTGCCACCACAAACACCGACGTGCCCTCTCGGCATCTATGCGTCACCATGTCCGCGAGACCCGACCGAAGGACACGCATGAACGCTCCCAAAGGCCCATCGCATGGCAAAATCGGCGCGACGCTGCGCGGCCGAACCGCCTCCTACACGCTCGGGGAGGAGGTCGGGCGCGGCGCCTTCGGCGTGACGCACAGAGCCGTCCGGCAGGGCGATGAGCGCGAGGTCGCCATCAAGTTGCTGCGGTGGGACAAGCTCGACAACTGGAAGGTGCTGGAGCTCTTTGAGCGCGAGGCGGGCGTGCTGAAGGGGCTCGATCACCCCGGGATCCCGGCCTATGTCGATGATTTTCCGATCGGCGACCCGGCGGCGCCGGACGGGTTCGCGCTGGTCCAGGAGTTTGTGCGAGGTCGCACGCTCCAGCAGATCCGCAGTCAAGGCGGGCTCGACGCGGTCGCCATGCTCAGGTGGTTTGTCGAGATCCTGGACGTGCTGCACGAGCTGCACCGCCGCCAGCCGCCGCTGGTCCATCGCGACATCGCGCCCAAGAACATCATCCTCGAGGACGGCGGCCGCGCCCATTTGATCGACTTTGGCGCCGTGCAGAATCGCCTACGCAGGGCCGACTCGATGCTCGGCACGAGCGTCGGGACGTTCGGTTTCGCCCCGGCAGAGCAGTTCATGGGCCAGGCGACGGCAGCGAGCGACATCTACAGCCTCGGCGTGACGTACGTGGTGATGGCGACCGGCCGCGACCCGGACCAGCTGCCCCAGGACGGGACCCAGATCGACGTCCGCAGCGCCGTTGCGCCACTGAAACTGGACGCTCGCCTGTCGTTGCTGCTGGAGCGCATGACCCGGGCGGATCCTGCGCGTCGTCTGAGTGACGCATTCGCTATCGCTCAGACGGCGCGGCAGGTGTTGAGCGACCTGCAACCGAAGCGCAGGCCGCCACGTGAGGCGTCGGCGGCGACCGAAAAGACTGCCGTGCCGCCTCCACCGCGCAGACGCCCCGCAAAGGCAAAGCAGCTGACCGAGAAGCCTCCTCGATCATCAACAGCCAGCTCCCCGTCGAGTCTGGCCGCGGCGGCCCCGCCGCTGGAGCCGCTGGAGACCGCTGATGGCCTGATCGCCGCACGCGATCGGCTCGCAAAGGTTGGTTTTGACAGCGCGTGGACCACGCATCAGATAGGCGAGCGGGTGCCGATCGAGCGCGCGCCGATCAGCGCGGACGGATCCCACATCGCGCTCATCTGCAGCTGGGCCACCTACGTCGTCCGGCTGCACGACCTGAGGCTTGTCCCCGTGCTCCGCAGTGGCAGCGCCGACCAACAAGGTGGCTGGTCGGCCGACGGTCACAAGCTCGCCATCTCGGACCGGCGCGCTGGCCAGGTCGCGCTGGTGACGATCGCGCCGGATGATGGAGAGCCGGACGTCCGGATCGTCGATGTCGACGGCCTGCAGACGATGAACTACGACCACGCGGTCGCTGTCAGCCCGGCGGGTGACCTCTTCGCCATCGCCGCCGATGATGTGGTGCTGGTGGCGACCTGGGCCGATGGCGAGGTTGTCTCCCGCATCAAACGACCCGAGGGTGACCAGAACGACCTGTTTTGGACGGCCGATGGCGAGACCCTCGTGGCCGGGAACTTTGGTGGTACGCAGTTCTTCGATCGCGCCGGCGGCAGCCGTCGTCAGAAGCCGGGCCGTGTGGCTGCGAGCCCGGACGGACGGCTTTTTGCGATCGCGCGCACGAAACATCCGGGAACGGGCATCGAGATCCAGATCGGCCGCTACAGCGCGCTAGTCCCGCGGCTTCGCTGGAAGCCGACAAAGAGTTCGCTCAACACCCGACAGTGGCGCCATCCGGACGTGACGCGTGTGTGTTTCAGCCCGGACAGCCGGCGCGTGGCTGTCTGCCTGTACGGGGAGCTCCGGGGCGCTCCGAGCAGCGGCAACACCGGCTGGGGCGTGGTCATCCTGGACGCCGGCAGCGGCGAGGAGCAGGCGAGGTTCATCGAGCCGCTTCGCCATCGGCCGTTCAGCATGCTCTACAGCTTCGGATTCAGCGCGGATAGCGACCGATTGTTCGTGCAAGGACCCGGCATCGCATCGCGGACCCAGACCAAGGCGGTGGATCAGCTCTTCGCCTTTGATATTCCGCAGCGCGCTTATCTTGGCGCGATCGGCTTCGACCAGCAAGGCAACGGCATCGCACACACCTCTGAAGGGTTCTGCACAGCGCTCATCGGCGTGCTGCCTGAGGACCCACCGACGGCCCCGCACTACCGCCGAGCCGACGTCGTGCGGTCAGTCTTCAACGGTGGTGATGGCGTCGACGCGGCGCTGAGCGAAGTGGAGCGCCTAGCGCGGGCCGACCTTCACGCACGCTGGCGCTACTTCGACACGCTGGTGCGGCGCGGCCGCCTGGCGTCGGGCGGTCATCTCGACAAGTTGGTGGACGCCGCCGCTGGGCTGACGCACCTGCTGCCGCACATCGTTGACGAGGCCGAACGTGAGGAGGCCGCACCGCGATTCGGCCATGTCCGGGATGAAGTCACGTCCAAGCGGCTGACCGTTAGCGCGCTCACGGGCGCCACAACATCGCTCAAGCGGCGTACAGCTCAGGAGCGCAGCGTGCTCTTCGACGAGCTCGTGACCTACACTGCCGACCACCAGCGGCGCACGGCAGAGGCGGCGCGGGTCGAGGCGGCGCGGCAGGTCGAGGCAGCCCGCATCGCGCGAGAGAATCAGGAGGCCGAAGCGAGGCGCGCGGCTGAGCTGGCGAGCCGGGCAGCCGCAGAACTCCGACTCGAAGACGAGCGCCGCAGCGAGGAGGCGCGCCGCAAGGCTGACGCTTGGCGCGCGAAGACGGCGGAGAAACTGCGTCGCGCCGACGAGGCGCTAGCCTTCGCCGCCGACTTGGAGGCGCGCGAGGATCGCAAGTGGTTCTTCAAGAACTATCGACCAGTGGTGGACGCCTATCGCGACGCCGTTAAGCAGAAAGCTGTCGGGGCGGTCGACAGCTTGTCCCGGTTGAACGCGGATCGCGGCCTGCCTATAAATCCAAAACACGATGAGCAGTATTGGGAGCGCACCGCATCGATCCGCGTGTTTACGGTGCTTGCGGTGCTCTTCGGAAGCCTTTTGATTCCAGGACTCTACCTCTCGGTGACGGAGACGGCGGCTGACGGGACCGTGACGACAACAGCGGGAGAGATCGGCCTTCTGCTCTGCGGCTTCGGGGGGGTCTTCGGAGGGTCATGTCTAATGCAGGCTTTCCAAGAGCGCACCCGGCGCCGCGAGCGACGGTGACTGCATGCAAGCCACACGAAAGTGAAGAGAGCCGAGTCCACAACGCACCATTGGGCGTGCAACGTCACAGCAGAGGTCTCATGGCAGTCAGAAAGTCGCGCTCAGCGCGTTCCCAAAAAGTCGCCGCAGCGAGGGCAGCGGCGGCGACCGGCGCTTGGCTTCAGCCACTCAGACGCACAGTGCTGGCAGGCCTTGTTTGCGGGCTCGCGTTGACGTTTGGCGCGTGCGGCGACAGGCATCGCGCACGACATTCCACTGACAAGTTGTCGGCACCGCAGAAGCTGCCGACGAGTAGAAAGCCCGCGCCAGAGACGAAAAAATCGAGCGAAACAACCGCACCGCAGATTGCGCGAGCTGCCGCTCCCGGGCGCGATACCCGCCTTCCGAACCCTTCGCCACCTGCTACGCCGCGCGGTTCACAACCACCTCGCAGGCACGGTAAATGCGTGATGGAAGGCGCCGTCCACAGCGACGGAACGGCTACGTGCAAGGATGGGCGGGTTCACCGACCTGTTGCCGTGACATGCCCATCCAACATTGACGCCTATGATGCCTTTTTGACGAAACGAGGTAGTTTCGGGCGTAAACCCTGCAAATCCAACGCAGAATGCAAGAAGAAGCCGAATGGCTACTGCGACACAGTTAGGGGCGTGACGGCATGTATCTACGGATGCGTCTCCGACGTCGATTGCGGTAAACAAGAGCTCTGCCTGTGCGCTTCGCCGGTTGGCGTGTGCGTGCCTGCCAGCTGTCGCGCCGATGCTGATTGCGGCGACGGCCTACTCTGCACGCGGTATATTCGTCTCGAGAAGAGGGGGTTCTTGGGTGAGTTCGCCTGCGACACCGATCGCGACACGTGCAACAGCGACGTCGATTGCAATCCAACCTCCAACAACAAAGACAGTCGGATCTGCGTGCATGTGCGTGGTGCACGTACCTGCATACCGGGCGGCAGGATCGAGATTTGACTTGGTTGGACGTGTTCAGCGGCGCGTCGGGGGGCCTTGGCCATCGTTCATAGCCCTTGGAGTTGTCCCAGCGGACCGAAGAATCGCAAGAACTGCCATGAGCGCGCCTCGCTTCGCCCAACAGGGTCGCACCGTGCGACCCCATAACCCATCCTCGCAGTCCCAAACGTCGTGCTCGCTGGCGGCCTTGGTCATCGTTTCGTCCACCACGAAAAAATCAGCGACCGAACAGCAGC
>CALENB010000128.1 GCA_937910235.1 uncultured Myxococcales bacterium
GGTCGCGGCGGAGGCACCGGAGCTGATCGAGAAGGGCATGGTCGACAACGGCGACAACACCTACAAAGTCCGGTTCTTCGCCAAGGAGAACTACTACTCGTCGAAGTACACCGAGAAGTGGGTCACCATCGACGGAGACCTGCCGAGCCGTGCGGGCAGCGACTCCCCCATGTACGCGAAAGGCCAGAAAACACGGGGCGGCGGACGAGAGCTGTGGCCGGCGCTATACGAAAAAGCCTTTGCCCAGTTCAAGGGCGGCTACGACAAGATGGGCGAAGGCGGGTCAACCGCTGGGGCGCTTGAAGCCTTGTCTGGCAGCCGCGTCAGCTACGCCAGCACGGACACCACGCCGGACGACGTGCTCTGGACGAAGCTGCGGCAGGCGACCGTCGGCGATCAGGCCATGGCGGCCGGCACGCGGGGCAAAGAGGATGAAGACCTCTACAAAGGCACGCGGCTCTATGCGTGGCATGCCTACACCGTGCTCGGCGCCTATGAAAAGGGCACGGGCAAGAACAAGAAGCGCGTCGTGAAGCTGCGAAACCCCTGGGGCCAGACCGAGCCGGGCAGTGACGGCAAGGATGACGGCATCTTCGAGCTGAGCCTCGAGGACTTCATGAAGTTCTACGGCAGCGTCAACATCACGAACATGTAGTGGAAGATGATGTGATCACGCCGCCGTCCGACGCCGCAGCACCCGACACGGTGGCACCGCAGCGACCGAAGGTCGACGTTGCGCCAGACGATGCGTTCGTTTTTGGCCCCACGATCGACTTCGGACCAACCGATGGCGCGTTGGGTGACGCCGTGTGGCGCATGCCCGCCGGCGCCCATGTGCGCCTCGCACCGGGCGTCTATCGCGGTCCGATCGCCTTCCCCGAAGACCTCTGCCTAGAGGCCGCGCGCGGGCTCGGCAGCGTCACGATCACGGGTTCTCAAGGCGCGACGCTCTCCGTGGAAGGGGCGGCCAATGTGCAGCTGATCAACCTCATGCTGAAAGGTCCGACACGTGGCTTCGGCGCCGTTTTGCAGGTGTATCAGCAGGCTGACGTGCGCGTAGACGGCTGCGTGCTGACGGGCGGACGCGGCCGCGGCGAAGGTGGTGGCGCGGTCGATCTTCAGGCAGGCCGTGTGCGGATACGACGCTGCCGAATCACGCACAACGTCGCGCTGCAGGGCGGTGGCGTTCGCGCCTCGGGAACGGTGCGTGTCGAAGCGAGCAACTGCGTGTTCGCCGACAATCGGGTTGAAGGCGCGGGCGGCGGCGCTGTTTTTGCCGCCTTCGGGGCGCACGTGTCGTTGCTCGGCTGCACGTTCACGGGCAACCGCGGCGCGATCGGGAGCTCAGTGCTGTCCGCCGGCACGATCGGCGCGAGGGTCGAGCTAGACTGCTGCCTGATCGCCCAAGACGAGCGCGGCCTCTGCGTGGCGAGCCAAGACGATGGCGTCGTGTCGATTCAACGCTCGCTGCTGCCCACGCTAGCCGAGCATGTCAGCGCGGGCATCGAGGTGAACGCGACCGTGCGCCAGCGCGGCGTCGGAGTGCAGCGCGACGTCGATCCGCCCTACAGCGTTAGTTTTCCGGTGGTTTTGCGTGGAATCGGCGGCCCCGCGCAGTTCGACGACGACACACGGGCCGACCTCTATGGCCGCTCGCGACGCGACGTTTGGGTCGGCGCCGTAGCCTGAGCGGGGACGCGCTCGTCCAGCAGCGCACGTGGGTGCGCGACAGTTGGGTGACGAACCGCGCCCTCCGCGGTCGCGACGGCGGCCCCTTCCGGTGGCGGCGGCAGCTGCGCGGCAGCAGGGGACAGCTCCAACGCGCCGTCGGCCACGTGCAGACGCATCTCGGTGCCGGGTTGCAGCGTTCCCTCGAGCACATGATCGGCAAGAAACGCCTCGACGAGCGCCTCGACCCGGGACCGCAGTGGCCGCACGCCCAACTCAGCGTCCACGCCGCCGGTGCCGAGCACCAAATCGACGACGCTGACGTCGGCGTGCACACGTACGAGCCGCGCCTCAAACAGTCGATTCAAACTGTCTTCGATACACCGCGACGTCACCGCGCGCAGAGCCGACGTCGGCAGCGGCCGAAACAGGACCTTGTCGTCGACGCGACCCCACAGCTCTGGTCCCAGTCGGTCGCGGACGCGGTCGAGCACCGTCTCATCATCGTCAACCACCGCGTCGGCGGCGCGTCCAAAGCCAATCGCTGGTCGCGCCGACTCGCTCAGCGCTGCGACTGGCACGGTGCTGGTCATCACGAGGATGGCGTTGCGGAGGTCAAGCACGTGACCCTGATTGTCGGTCAAGCGACCGGTGTCGACGATCTGAAGCAGCAGCGCGACGACCTCGGGTGCCGCGCGGTCGATGTCGTCAAACAGCAGGACGCGATACGGGCGTTTGTGGATGGCCTGCGAGAGCAAGCCAGGCTGCTGGTGGCCCACATATCCGGGCGGAGAGCCGATCAGGCGCGACACGCTGTGGCTGTCTGCGTATTCGTTCATGTCGAAGCGCACCAGCGCATCATCGACGAGAAAGAGCGTCTCCGAGAGGGCGTAGGCCGCTGCGGTCTTGCCGGTCCCGGGCGTGCCGACAAAGAGAAACGACGCCAGCGGCCGATCCGCAGCGAATCCCGCGTAGTTCCGTTGCACACGGCGTGCCACCCGCTCCATGGTCGCGTCGTGACCGATGATGCGCTCGATCAACTCGCGGCCCAGATCGCGCACGCGGCTTCGTTCGTCTGCCAGCAGTCGGTCGAGCGGCACCTGGGTGAGCTGGTGCACGGCCCGAGAGACATCGTCGGCTTCCACCCGCGACTTGCCGCGACGCCTGGCCTGAGCGCCGGCGCGGTCGAGCACCGCGATGGCCTTGTCCGGCAGACAGCGGTCCGTGATGAAGCGCTTCGAGAGATGCACCGCGCTCACCACGGCTTCGTGTGCATAGGCCAGGCCGTGATGACGGGCATAGATGGGCGCCACGCCGGCCAGGATCGTGATGGCTTCGTCCACCGAGGGCTCGGGCACCGTGATCACCTGAAGGCGACGCTCCATGGCGGGATCTTTCTCGATGTGGCGGCGGTACTCGGCTTGGGTGGTGGCGCCAATGAGCGGGAAACGACCGCGCGCCAGCGCCGTCTTGAGGTCGTTGGCGGCGTCGAGCGGACCGTCTCCTGCGCCCGCCCCCATAATCGTGTGCAGCTCGTCCATGAAGATGATGATCTGGCCGTCGGCTTTCGCCACCTCATCTCGCAACGCCTTCATCCGTTGCGAAAAGGCGCCGCGGAAGGAGGTTCCGGCGAGCAGACCGGACACCGAGATCTCGATGATGGCGGCCTGACCCAATGAGCCGAAGCGTTCGACGTTGCCTGCGAGGCGCCGCGCCAAGCCTTCGACGATCGCCGTCTTGCCGACTCCCGCCTCGCCCACCAAACACGGGTTGTTGACCTGCCGCATCATGAGCACATCGATAATGCCGTCGACGAGGTCATTGCGACCAATCAGAGGCTGAATCTCGCCATTGAGCGCTGCCTCTGTGAGGTTGCGCCCGAGCTCGGTCAACACCGGGAACACGTCCGGATCGAGATAGAACACGCCACGCGATGTCATCGTCAGCGGCGCGCTGGCGACGACGAGTTGGGGCGATGTCGCAAGGTTGGATGCCTGTAACTCCGGCGCCGGGACGCCGCGTGCCGAGGGCGGGTCAGCGGGCGGCGGGGGCTGGTCCTGCGCCGGTTGCGTCGACGACGGGGCGCCGCCTCGTGGCGCGGGACCGCGGTGGCTCAAGATCGCGCTGGGCGCTTCGACACGGCTCCCCGACGCGCCGGCCGCGACGCCATCGTCACGCGAGGTGTCAACCGTCCACGGCGCCGGGTCAATCACGCGCCGCGCGCGCCGACGTGACTGGGCAGACGCCCGATCGCCAACCGCTCGCATGAGCCCGGTCGGCAGCGGCAGCGCCCGCGAAGTGGTCTCCATCTGGTCCACATCGGCGAAGGGTTGGTGAGCGGGCTGAACGGCAGACGGCCTGCGATAGCGCCGTCCCTGCCGGGTCCCAGCGCGGTCCAGCCCCAGCGTCAACTGACCGATGACGCGGCTTCGAAGCGCGATGACGTCAATACCAGCGCCACGCAGCACGCGCGCCGCCAGCGCTTGGCGGACGCGCAACAGCCCGGCCAACAGGCACGCTGAGTCCACCTCGGTCGCGCCGCTGTTCTCCGCCAACCCCGCGGCGCTCGTCCACACTTCGGACACCGCGCGCGGCGATTCGTCACGCTCACCCAGGCTCCGGTAGCTCTGCAGCACGGCATCGTGGTCCGCGCCGACCTCAGTGAGTAAATCCCGCGCTGCACACGGCGAGACGAACATCGCGAGCAATAAGTGCACCGAATTCGCCGGGCTACTGGACCCACGCGCCAGATCTGTGGCTGCCGCCGAGATCCGCCGGACTTCATCTGCCTGCTCAAGGACCATCGTCGCGCTCCCGAGCGATAAGCCGGTGTCAACTGAGTGTAGCGGGCTGGTGGCGGACGGCCAGAAAAGCGTGGGTTTCGCGCAACCCGTGGCGAGGCGGTCACAGCTCGGACGCGATCGCAGGTTTGGCTGGGCCAAAAACAGGAGCGCCGGTGACCCAAACGGTCACCGGCGACGTCCTGAGAGCAAGAGATGTTCGCGGGAGGGGTCGTGGATCGAAGAAGTTGCCACCCCTCGCGGGGGGACACGCTACGCACTCTCTAACGATGCGCAGGTGCCAACGCAACTGCCGAGGCCACGGCCAACTGACGAGGTACAGACGTAAGACTGCACGACATTTGGGTAGGTCGTTGATTGAGGATGGGTTTAGAAACCATAGAGATACTGCTCGCTCTGTTGCCAGTAGATAGTGCAAGGCCCGTGCCAAGTCGTGAGCGATCGATGAATCCTCCGAATCGCCTGTAATGGCGGCCGGAACGGCCTCAATTGAGAGGTGATCCATAGTGGCGCAGTGTCTCCATATGAAACACCCATGAGCCGAAATGGCGCGGGACCCGACGGGCTAGCGTCAGAGCGGTGCGTCTCCTCGGCGCACCACACCCAAAGCGATCCATTATGGACTGTCCGGCAATTTTGAGGCATGTCTCACAGTGACACATATCTGCGATGGATCTACCCGTCCGAGCGGGGCATGCTGCGCCACACAAGAAAACGAACGTGCCCGTGCTGCGTGACGCGAACTGACGTACGCGGCGGCACCGAGACGATCTCGCCGTCCACGGCGACGATGTCCGACCGCTCGCCGCTCCGCCACGTCATCTCATGGTGCCGCCCGAAGTACAGATTGGCGCCGGGTGGGCGATGGCCGCGCATGATCGCTGGCAGACTCGCCTGCGTCGCCGTCGCGCCGAGGCCGGAGAGGGCCACGTGGATCCCCTCCGAAGCCACAGCACGGACCCCTCGAAATGGCCGCACGCCTACGAAAAAGCCCGGCAGGGGACTCAGCACGCCGGCCGTGACACGGGGCAACGGCACTGGCTCTCCGTCGAGCAGAACAACGTCGCCAAGCGCTCGAAAACGGCCGCGCGGCAGCTGCTGGACAGCGAATCGCGCCAACACCTCGACGATGCCGAGCGGTCCTGGGCGCATGGCGCGGTCATAGTCTTCGTGAGTCCGCGCCGCGGCGCCGATGCTCACCGTCACGCCGACGCGACGGGTGTGGCCGTCGACCTCAAGCCGTTGAACGGGCACACGACGGAGGCGACGCACGCCGCGTCCCCACGCGCGTAGAATTGTGTCGCCGAGGACTGCGGGCCGACGCCCACCGACCAGCGCGCGGGCGGTCGTGTTGATGTGACCAGCGGGGAGCACCAACAACGGCGGTACGTGTTGCCAAGCGTTCGCGCGCTCGAAGCGGGTCAGAATATTGAGGAGCGTGCCGTCGCCACCGACCACGACCATCAACTCGGGCGGCGCCAGCTTCACAGCGGCGATGACGGCATCAACGTCTGCGGGTTGGTCGCTCATGACCAGTCGAAGCCGAGGCGCGGCGCCCAGCAGCGCGTTCGCGATCTCGGGGCCGCGCTGTTGGCAAGCGGCCGGGTTCACGATAGCGATGATCATCTCGGTCCCCAGGGGCTGCGTGTCAGCGCACGAGCTTGCCGTGCCCTGGCGACAGTGCAAGGCTCCTGATCAGTACCACGATCACGACCACGATCAGCGGAGGCGAGATGGCGCCCGAAGACAGCGAAACGGAACCGTACGACCTCGACGATTTTGGCTTCCTCGGCGGCGATTCGGACGCGGCCAGATTGGCGGACGCGCTGGACCGCTGGCGTCCCGCGCTGTGTGTGTGGGCGGCGGCCACGATCGCGGCGCGTCACCCCGAGCTGCTCCGGTTTCGCGGCGTGAAAGGGCGGCGTGCGTGGGAGCAGGATCTTGAGTTCTTGCTACGACACCTGCACGCGGCGGTCGCCGGCGACACAGGGGGCCTGAGCAGCTCCGCGAGCTGGCTGCAAGCCACGCTGGCCGAGCGCGGCATTGATGCGGCGGCGACCCGCCAAGCGGTCGCCGTGACCCAGGAGGGGCTGCTTCGATTTGGCGGCGCGATGGACGGCGGACGGGTTGCCCGGCAGCTGGCCGCGGGGCTCGCGGCCGCCGAACATCCGACTGTGGCACGGTGGCTCAGCCTGTAACCACGGCCGCAGGCGTGACGCCCAACCTGCGATGGCCGTTTGGGTTCGCAGTGGGCGAGGTCGAAGGATCGTCTTGCGCGCCCATGCGTCGAACAGGGTGTGGCGGCGATTGCCGCACCAGCCTACAAGCACGACATTGCAAGGCCGCGA
>CALENB010000129.1 GCA_937910235.1 uncultured Myxococcales bacterium
GGGTGTTCGCGAGACTGCCTAGTCTACCGTCATGGACGAAACGATGATCGAGGCCGCCACGTGGCGAGATTCGAGCGACGGGACAATCGCAGACCTATACTCCCCTACACACCTGCCACCGGCCGCGGCCAAATGGAGGACCCGATGGATGATTTTCGATATATTCGTTTTCTTGACGAGATCGGCCTGGAAGACCTACCCCTAGTTGGCGGTAAAAATGCCTCGCTGGGCGAGATGTACCGCGAACTCTCGGCCGAAGGCGTGCGGATTCCCAACGGCTTCGCGACGACCGTCGCCGCCTATCGCGAGATGCTTGAGCAGTCCGATACGCTCGGCGAACTGCACGCCGTGCTCGACGGGCTCGACGCTGACGACACGGTCGATCTCGCCCGTCGTGGCGCGCTGGCGCGGGACATCGTCTACAAAGTTGGGCTTCCGGACGCAGTAGCTGTGGAGATCATCGCAGCCTATCGCCAGCTGCAGGTCGAATATGGCGTGGACGTGCGGCTCGCCGTTCGTAGCTCGGCCACAGCGGAGGATCTGCCGACAGCGAGCTTCGCCGGTCAACAAGACACGTACCTCAATATCCGCGGCGACGACGCGCTGCTTGAGGCGTGCCGCCGAGATTTTGCCAGCCTCTTCACCGATCGCGCGATCCATTACCGTGTCGAGCACGGCTATGACCATTTCGATGTCGCCCTGTCGATTGGTGTCATGAAATTGGTGCGCTCCGATCTGACGGCCTCAGGCGTGGTGTTCACGTTGGACACGGAGTCCGGATTTCGTGACGTGGTGCTCATCACGGGGAGCTATGGGCTCGGCGAAAATGTCGTGCAGGGCAACGTCGATCCCGACGAGTTCTACGTGCACAAGCCCACCTTTTCCGCCGGTCATCGCGTGGTGTTACGGCGTACGCTGGGTGGTAAGGCGGTGCAGATGATCCTCGTCGATGATGACGAGGGGCGCACCACACGCGACATCCCAACGCCTCGGCTTGACCGAGAGCGCTTCTGTATCGACGACGCTGAGGTGCTGGAGTTGGCCGACTGCGCGATGCGAATTGAACGGCACTATAATCGGCCGATGGATATCGAGTGGGCGAAGGACGGGGTCGATGGCAAGATCTACATTGTCCAAGCGCGTCCGGAGACCGTGTCATCCCAGCGTCCCGCCGCCGCCTCTGAGCACCACGTGCTGGACGACGTCGCGCGGGTGCTCGTGATGGGCCGTTCGGTGGGCGACAAGATCGCCACCGGGCGGGCGCACGTCATCACCGATATCGCCGATATGGCGAAGTTCCAGGCCGGCGAGGTGCTCGTCACCGACGCGACGTCGCCCGATTGGGAGCCGGTGATGAAGCTCGCTGCAGCGATCATCACCAATCGCGGCGGGCGCACCTGCCACGCCGCGATTGTCGCCCGTGAGCTCGGCGTGCCTGCGGTCGTTGGCGCCGGCACGGCGACCACAACGATCAAGGACGGGACCGTCGTCACGGTCTCGTGTGCGGGCGGTGATATCGGGTGTGTGTACGCTGGCGCGGTGCCCTTCCATATCGTGCGCGACGAGGTGGACGACCTCGCGCGGCCAGCCACCAAGATCATGCTGAACCTCGGCAATCCGGAGTTGGCCTTCAAGACGTCGTTTCTGCCAAACGACGGCGTTGGCCTCGCCCGGATGGAGTTCATCATCAATGAGTACATCAAGGCTCATCCAATGGCGCTGCTGTATCCCGAGAAGGTCTCAGATCCGCAGGCACGTGCGACCCTGACGCAGCTCACACGTGGCTACCCAGACGGCGAGACCTTCTTCGTGCAGCGCCTCTCCGAGGGCATCGGGACGATCGCGGCCGCGTTCTGGCCCAAGCCGGTTGTGGTGCGGATGTCCGACTTCAAGTCCAACGAATACGCGAAATTGGTGGGTGGGCTCGATTTCGAACCCGATGAGGAGAATCCGATGCTCGGATTCCGGGGGGCGTCGCGCTACGCCCATCCAGCGTATGCCGGCGGGTTTCGCCTGGAGTGTGAGGCGATGATTCGGGTGCGCAATGTCATGGGCTTGACGAATGTAATCGTAATGTTGCCATTTGTTCGGCGCATCAAGGAGGCCGACCAGGTGCTGGAGCGGATGGCGGACTTCGGGCTCGCGCGTGGCAGCAATGGCCTCAAGGTGTATGCCATGTGCGAGATCCCCAACAACGTCATCCTTGTCGATGAATTCGCGAAGCGTTTCGACGGTTTTTCGATCGGCTCCAATGACCTCACCCAGCTGACCCTCGGTGTGGACCGGGACAGTGATCTTGTGGCGTTCGACTTTGACGAGCGAGATGACGGCGTCAAGGCGATGATTCGCATGGCGGTCGAGGGGTGCCGGCGCAACGGAATCTACTCGGGCATCTGCGGGCAGGCGCCCTCGGACTATCCCGAGATGGCCGAGTTTCTGGTCGAGGTGGGCATCGAGTCCATGAGCCTCTCGCCGGACACGGTCATCGCCACGACGCGGCATGTGCTCAAGATCGAGGCGCGCGAGCGGGCCGCATTCAAGCGCTCGGCCGCGCAGCAGAGGCCGGGGTTTGCCGGGCGACACGCGCACCCCACGCTTCGCTGACGGATGCCGTGGTCGCGGCGCGGCGCTGTGCGTCCGATGCGCTGTCGCCCTGGCGGGGTGAGCGGTGACATCACGTGGCATTTGTGGGCGCGATCCCGCAGAGTCAGGACATGACAGGACGCAGCCTGACCAGACCCGCATCGCCCCCTCGTGACCATCGGACGCCGCGCGTCGGGCTGCGCGTCGCGCTGTACTCAGCGCTGTACTCCGCGCTGCTCGTCCTCGGCGCCGGCGCGCTCATGGTTGGCTGTACGTCGAACGCCGGCAGCGGCGGTCAAGCGCTGGCGACGGCTCAGCCGCTGTTTGGCGCGGACGCGCTCCCGTCAGATGCCACCGCCACGGATGCCACCGCCACGGATGTCCAAACCACCGCCGATGTGGTCGATGTCGCCGGCGCCGACATCGTGGTGGACAGCCAGCCCGCTGGGGCAGGGGACGGTCTCGTCTGCACCCTCGGCGCATCTAGGTGCGGCGCGACGGGCCGCGAACTGTGCGGTAAATCCGGCTGGCTCCCCGCAAAATGTGACTTGATCGCGCCCGTGTGCGTGGCCGGGAGCTGCCTGGCCTGTACCCCAAACTCCGATTTCTGTGCGGACGTGCCTCTCGGCGCCAAGTACAGCAAAGCCCTGATGCGCTGCGACGCGACCGGCGCTTCGTCAAAGGTCGTCGAGGCCTGCGCCGCCGGTCCGTGCGTGAAGGGCAAATGTGTGAACTGCACCCCGGGCGCCTATCGCTGCAACGCCGGCGCCCGCGAGGTGTGCGCCGGCGGTGGGCTCTTGTGGTCGCCCGATCATTGCCCCGCAGACACCCCAACCTGCGTCGACGGCGCCTGCAAGGTCTGCACACCGTCCGGGAAACACTGCGGCAAAGCTGCCGCCGGCGCCGACACGGTGTTGCAGTGCGACGGCGTCGGCGGCAGCGCTGTCGTCGTCGAGACCTGCGTCAAACCGACCTTCTGCAGCGGCGGCAGCTGCGTGTCGTGCAAACCCGGCAGCGGCGTCTGCAAGGAGGGCGCGCTCGCGACCTGCAAACCCGACGGCAGCGACTACGACGTCGTGAGCTGTCCCGCGTCGACGCCTGTGTGTGTGAACGCTTCGTGCAAGGTGTGCGAACCCAACGGTGTGTTCTGCCGGGCCGCCAGCGACAAAAGCGTCGCGGCGGTGATGGCGTGCGGGCCGTCCGGTGACACGGCCTCGGCCATCAAGGCCTGCGACGCCGATGAGGTGTGTCACAAAAACGCCTGCAAGAGCTGCGTGCCCAGTCTGTCGGTGTGCATCGGCACCACGCCGCTGGTATGCGCCATCGACGGCACCTCGGCGAGCGCGGGCCAGAGCTGCGCCGAGCTCGGACTGGACTGCGGTGAGAGTGGCTGCGGCTGCACGCCCGTGGGCGTCGGTGGCGGCGGCAGCGATCCGGTCTACTGCGCGCCGCCAGCGGTCGGGCTGACGACGAGCAGCGCCGTGTGGACGTGTGATCCAAGCGGCACATCCGGCAAAAAAGCGCTGCAATGTCCGCCGCAACAGGTCTGCCTGAGCGGCAAGTGCGCGACGTGCAGCGCCGGGGAGCAGCGTTGCGACGGCAACAAGGCCATGGTCTGCGCCGCGACCGGGCAGGGCTGGCAGGTCGCGCAAGACTGCGACGTCAACACGCAGGGCGCCACCACCTGCGTGGCGGGCGTGTGCGTGGATGTCTGCACGCCGCAAGACGGCAACAAGACCAACTTGGGCTGTCGGTTCTGGGCGACGGATCTCGACAACGCCAAGATCACGTCGGGCGGCAGCACGTTTGACGCACAGAACGCGCCCTTCGGTGTCGCGCTCGTCAACAGTGGCAAGCAACCCGCGGTTGTGACCATCACCTACGGCCCCGGCACCTTGATTCCGGTCGCCAAGACCACAAAACTGACGGTCGCCGCCGGCGCGGCAC
>CALENB010000130.1 GCA_937910235.1 uncultured Myxococcales bacterium
GCTCGGCGTCCCGGACCTGCTGGATGCTGCTGTTCGGTCGCTGTTTTTTTCGTGGCGGACGAAACGATGACCAAGGCCCGCCCGAGATACGCCGCGTAGGGCGCCAGGTGATGGGACGGCGCGCCAAGCGTAGGGTGGCGGCTAGATGTTGGTGGTGTACGGAAACCGGAAGTGCAGCTTCAACCACGCTTGTCCGACGAACCAGAGGCTGCTCGTGAGCCCCCCGGATTGCTCGGTTGGTAGCGCAAACACCGCGCCCCCGACCACCTGTGGAATGTAGAACTGACCCGACCAACCGAATGAGATTAGAAAGCTGTCTGTGATGGGGATCTCAACCCGCGGCCCGATGTCGAGGCCGGGTCGGAGGAAGTGCATCACGCCGTCAGTGCCCGCGAAGGCTGGGTTATCGGAGTGCACAAACGCGTACGTCAGGATCAGCCCTGCGCTTACGTCAGCGTTCACCGCGCCGCTGGCGAACGGAATGGACAGCCCGACCGGGCGCCACGTCACGCCATACATGCCGGTCTTGCCAACTTTGGGGCTGATAACAGGCTCTCGGGGATGAAGATCGACGGTCGGTAGCGAAACTCGCGCATCGCCAACGCCATCTTGCGGTACTGCTTTGGTACACGGTTGATGTGTTGGCGGATCAGGGCCTGGTCCAGCACAGCCGCAAGCGAGATCTTGACGCCATAATGCCCCGGCGCGTCGGCGAAGACTGGGCCGGGACCGTGGTAGAAGGCCGGGCCGACACCGACGTCGACAGGCGCCGTGATCTCCGTCGCCGAGGCTCGCAGGCTCAACATGAGCGTCGCGCACAGGCACAGCGCGCCGAGCGCAGGTGTGGAGGGCAGGGTAGTGAACGATAGGCGATCCATGGTGCCTCCCGGGCAGGATGGTGGTCAGCATCGCGAGCCGGTGGCGTCGGGGTCAAGCCCAGCGCGTAGCCGTGCTCAGTTAGAGGTGGACGTCGCGGCGGCGCTGGCTGCCGACAAACGCCCATCCTGGGCTGCGCCCGCGCTGCTCTTGGCGCTGTGGTTGGCGTATCACGTCGTGAGCTGGCGCGTGCTTGGGTTGACGATGGGCGCGTGGCGCGAGGCGCTCGCGGGTGTCGCGCTCGATGTGGCGGTCGTCGCCGGGTTTGTGCTGGCAGGCCGGATTCGCGGCGTCGCAGCGATCGCGGGCGTCGCCACCGTGCTGCGGGTGCTGGACCTCGGCAGCTGTGTGATGGCGCGCAGCCACGTCAGCCCCGTCGTTTGGTGGCACCTGGATCCCGGCGCCTGGCGGGTGGCCGTGGAGGCCGGGATGCCCGTGCTGATCGGCGTGGCCGGCGGATTCGGCTGGCTCGCGGCGCGCTTGGTGCGACGCGCGGCAGCGTCGCGGCCGCCGGCGTTCTACGGCGTCGCCGCCCCCTACACCGCTCGCATCGCCCTGGCGCTGGCGGTGTTGCTCATCGCGGACGCGGGGTTGGCGCCCCGCCACGCGGTCCACGCTGGCGCGATGCCTGGAGTCGACGTGCCCCGCAGTTGGCTCACCTTCCTCGGCTGGCGCGCCCCCTCGGAACACCGGCCGCCCGACGCTGTTGCGCTCGCTCGCTGGCGGCGTTTTGGCTGGATCACCAGTGCAGCGGCAGCGCGCGCGCCTCGCACATCGGTGCGCGCCACGGGCCTCGGCACGGCGTCGGCTGTACAGCGCGTCGAGGTGCAGCAGCCCGATGTAGTCGCTCGCGGCGTGGTGCTGGTGCTGATGGAGTCGATGAACGCGGGCTGGTCGCAGGTCTACTACGACAAGGCGCCCCTGCCGACGCCGGGGTTGCGCCGTCTCGCGGCTCAGGGCGTGACCATCCGCGGCGTGCTCACGCAATCCCGCCCGACCCACAATGGCATCATGGCGAGCCTGTGCGGTCTGCTGCCAGGCACCTGGCCGCTCGACAGCGCGCGCGGCCGTGCGCTGCCGCAGCTGCCGGATTGTCTGCCGCACGCGGTGCACGCTGCCGGCGGCGCCACCCTCTTTCTGCAGGGGAGCCCCCTCGGGTTCAGTGGGCTGGACCGCACGCTGCAAGCCATGGGTTTCGATCGAGCGCTCGGCCTTGAGCAGCTCTCAGCCCCCGGAGAACGAGGCGCGCAGGCACCACGCGGCCCGTGGGGACTGTATGATCGTGACGTCTTCGTCGCGGCCAGACAGGCGATCGCGGCGCTGCGCCGAACGGCGCGGCCGTTCTTGGTGGTCGTCAGCACGGTAGATGGCCACTTGCCCGGCTCACCCGACTCGACCTGCCCGGCCCGCGGCGAGCCAGCGCCGCGCGCGCAGGCCTGCGCGGACATGGCGCTGCTGCGGTTTCTCACCGATCTGGAGCGCGACGGCGTCCTCTCCGACGTGGTCATCGCCGTGACCGCCGACCACGCAGCGCCCGACTTGCCCGAAGTGCGCGCTGCGATGCCGGCAGGCGCGGCCGGATCGTTCGCTCAGATCCCGCTGATCCTGGCCGGTCCAGGGCTCAAGCGCGGCGAGCGCCGCACCACCGGCGGCCAGCTCGATCTCCCCGCCACGCTCGCCGCTCGCCTCGGCCTTGAGCCGCTGCCGGGCATCGACTTGCTGCACGCCACCGGCGCGGGCCGGGTTCGGCTGAGCACCATGGGGCGCCGCAGCGTGGGCGTCGCGACCGACAGCGGACGTGTCGAGGCCGCGCTCGGCGAAGTCGAACGGCGTTGCCAGCGCGGCCTGGCGCTGGGGCTCCGCGACGAGTCGCCGGGCCTAGCGTGCGATGTCGCGCGGTTCCTGCACTTCCTCGATTCAGGCTGGCATCGCAATGACCTCACGCGCTTGCGGGGCTCGGGGCGAACAACGCGGTCCGCGTCGTCTGGTCGTGCGACGACCCATTAAATCGTGTAGCCTCGCAAAACGAACCCTGCCACCCCCAGGCAAATCGTACGGATCACGCATGTCGTCCTCTCAGTCCACCTCAGCCCGTGCGACCTCCACCCGCCCTGTCTCCGCGACGCGGTTCTGCCCCATGTGCAGCGGCTACACCAACGCCGCCCGCTGCCTGGAAGACGGCGCGATCACGGTTGAACGCGTCGACACAGAGGCTGGACCACCGCCGCTCAGGCCGAACGACGTGGTCGATGGTCGCTACCGTGTGCTCGAGTGCGTCGGACGTGGCAGCTTTGGCGTCGTGTTCCGCGCTGAGCACATCGGCACCGGACAACCCGTCGCCCTGAAGGTGCTGCACGTGGACGCCGGCCGGCACGAAGCGACACAGCGCTTCGTCAAGGAAGGCCGTGTTTTGGG
>CALENB010000131.1 GCA_937910235.1 uncultured Myxococcales bacterium
GATAGTAAAACTATCTGCCCATGTCGCCGACCAAGTCGCCGCGCGCAGGATCGTTCACTCACTCACTCGCGAAAGCGAAGACCATCCCCAACCTCGCCAACACCGTCTCAAAGTCGCCCGCTGAAACGTTGCCAGCAGCTCGGCATGCGCCCATCGCCCGGCACGCAAACCGCGCACCGACCGCCGCACTACGAAGGCCGCCCGGTGGCCCCATCGATGAGCTGCAGAATGGCCTTCTGCTTCGCCCCCGGATTGTCGCCCATGTACAGCCGCCCCTGGCTCTCCGTCACATGCCCGAGAATCTGCCGAACGACGGCATCGAGCACACCCGCATCGCGCAGCTTCGTGTTCACGGTTCTCCGCAGCACCTGCGGACCAACAACCCACGGCAAGCCGATAGCCTCGCTGCAGCACACGAGCGGCTTGCGCAGCGACTCCGGAATCCTCGGGCTGCCTGCCGGCTTGTACGAAATCGGCTCCCCGGTCTCGCTGTCGAAACGCGTGCGCGAACGAACGGTCGACCAAACCAGCCCGTTCGGCATGGTGTTGGGGTGACTCCGGATCCACTGCTGGCGTTGCGCCTCAAGCGCTTCCACGAGATCGGGCGTCAAAGGGATGTCGCGGGCGTTGCGTGTCTTCGTCGTGTCGGAAACCACACCTGCACTCACCGCGCGCCGCACCGTCACCCAGCCGCCAGCGAGGTCGAGGTCCTCCCATCGCAGCGCGTACATGGCGCCCGGACGAATGCCCGTTCGCGCCAGCATCAGAATCTCGGCATAGCGGTGCGCCTGCAGCTCCGCAGCGGCGGCGAGAAATCTCGCAAGCTGGTCGGCGTTCAGCGTTTGCCGCTCACGCACGCCCCGCTCTTGCTGGATGCGCGGCGGCTTCACGCGCCGGGTGGGATCTGGGAGATCGTGGTCTGCGGCCATATCCCTGAGAAACACCCGAAGCACCCGCCACCAGCCGGCCACCGTGGCGCGCGCATACGGTTTTCCGTTCGTCTGTTTGGCGCGCTCGACGCCGCCGACCCAAGCCTCGACGTCAGCACGGCTCAGTTGCGCAACTCGGAGATGACCCAGCGTGGGCAGGATGTGCACCGCTAGATCTCCGGCGTAGCGCAGGTTGGTGGCGTGTTTACTTCGCGTGGCTTTCCCCCTCAGCCACCGCTCGGCGTAGGCGGTCACGGAGACATCGGCGTCGATCGTCTCCCGTTGCGGCGCGCCGGCCAACTCCAACTGTAGTGACTGCCGGGCTGCCTGGGCGGCTATCACGGCGTCGGCGACCGTCGCGTGGCGCGCGAGGGTCTTCGTCCGATTGTGCTGCCGGCCGTCCGCGTCTCGCAGCGTCACGCGCACCACGAGTCGGTTGTCCTTGCTGTGGCGGTACACACCCGGGTGCCTCGTCGCTGTCATCTTTGCCTTCGCCATGTTTGCCTCCGGTCGTCAGGGTATCGAGATCCTTACCTTGCAGCTGAATCTTCGTATTGGAAACCGCAAAGTTCTCCGCCGCCGACTCAGCAGCGCTCGCCAGTGTCGGATGGTTGGCCCGGTGTGCGGTCGCGCAGGCTTCAACGAAGCGATCTAGCGTCTCGCGTCGAAATAGCCACGTGCCACGCATCCCAAGTCGCCCATCGGGTCGGAGTTCGCCACGTTTGATCCAACTACGAATAGTCGACGCGTTGCCGGCCCGTACATAGGTCGCAGCTTCAGCCGTCGTGAGCCACCCATCGACAGGTGGCTGTCGTTCGCCACGGACGTCGTCGGCCGCCAACCGGTCGGAACCGGCCAAGACGTCATCGGACGCAAGTTGCCCTGCGGACTCCGACGGCGCGGTCGCACCAACGCGCAATGTGGTACGACCGCGCCGACGGCTTCCGACTCCTGGGGCAGCTGGTTGTGGCACGTGGCTCTTCATACCAACAGCGAAACATTCGACAATGAAGATCAGATGAAGACGGCTGAACGTGATCGTGGTAGGCCGATCTTCATCGGAGCCCGGAGAGTCGCAAGTCTGCTGAACCCGCTATCGAGGCCTGGCCATGACAGAGAGAGACTGGATCTTCATCGCAGCGGTCGATGATGGCGGAAGGGAGCCGCGCCTCAGCACGCGATGGTTGAGCGCCGACGAGCGCGACCGCTTGCTTCTGCCACAGCCGTTTCTCCGACCGCACATCCTGATTGACGGCACCAGCGGGAGGTGGAGGCTAAGGCGAGACGACGAAAACGCGTTTCGCGCCATTCAGCCAGCGGTTGGTCTGCTGGCATGCCATCTTCTTGCGACCCCTGGTTGGCACACCATCGACGAGCTTGTCAGCTGGTACGCGCTCAGGATTGCCAAGCGTCCGCTCACAGAGTCCACCAAGGCCACCGTGCGCACGCAGATTCGAGAGCTGCGTCGCGCCATGTCGTTCGATCGGCAGGCGTCGGAAGAATACGTCGAAGTGAGACGGGCGGACGGTGCCATCAAGTCCGCGTATCGGCTGCGGCACCAAACTTCCCGGCCGTTTGTGGCTCTGCTGCCTTCTGAACATGACGAGACCGTCGGGGTTACCGATCTGGATTGGGACGTGGACCAGCGTCCTGGCCCGTTGCCCTCGTCCGTGGCTGACGACTTGAAGGTGGCCCTCGGAGTGACGACGCGGCACAGGGGCGAAGGCGGAGATTGGAGCCTTGAGCTCGAGTTGTGTAGCAGCGGTATCAAC
>CALENB010000132.1 GCA_937910235.1 uncultured Myxococcales bacterium
GGTGTTCGCGAGACTGCCTAGTCTACCGTCATGGACGAAACGATGATCGAGGCCGTCGGCGACGCCCCGTGCGCCGCGTCGCGGGACCCATGCTTAGGCTGAGTGAGCCGCGCGGTTTGGGATCAGAATCAAGGATATCTCCAACGGTTGTGTCGTCGCGCTTGTAAGCCGGTGGCGACGTGCTTTGTTGTGGGTCCCAATCTCACATCAAAACCTCAGAGGTGACCACGATGCATCCACATACCTCAAACAATTCGTCATCGGCCGCTTACAGCGTCGAACCTGGCAAGACAGCCAAATCGACAAGGTCCGCTGGCGCACAGGACGCTACGGCGGCTGGGAAGGCAGCGAAGACAGCCGGCAAAATGACTGAGAGCACCGCCGAAAAGGTTGCCGTGAAGACCGCGGCGAAGTCTGCCTCGAAGCGCGCCGCAAGCGGCTCAAGCGGCGCCAAAACCGCCGAGATCCCGACCTCGACCGTTGCCGCAAAGCCCGCCGCGAAAGCCGCGAAAGCCGCGAAGAAGGTGGCGACTAAGCCAGCGGCGACGTTGGTGGCGAAGGCCGCGGCGAACCCGAACGCGAAGGCCACGGCCAGACGCGCTGCGAAGGGGTCGAGCAAGGCCGCGAAGCCCGTCGAGAAGAAGGCGTCTGCGCAGGCGGCGACTGGGAAGACGGCACCCGCGAAGCAGTTGTCTGCGAAGAAGGCGTCTGCGAAGAAGGCGTCTCCGAAGAAGGCGTCTCCGAAGAAGGCCGCCGCACCGGCGTCGGCTGAGTCCGCCATGCACCATGCGGCGGTAGCCGCCAAGGAGGCTGCAGCGCGGGTCGCTGCCAAGGCGGCCAGGAAGGTGGCCAAGGTCGCGGCGAAGGCTGCCGAGAAGGCGACGAAGGCCGGCAAGAAACAGAAGCGCTCCAGCGCAAAGACGAACGCGGACGCCAAGGCCAAGAAGACCGCGACCATCGCCGATCTGCGTGCCGCCGCCGCGGCAGCGCTCGCCGATGGCTCGCTGCGCGCCGACATTCTGCTCGCCGACGACCCTGGCCGCATGTTCGAAGCCTGGCTCGCCGCCAACAGTGGCCTCGCCTTGAAGAAGTCGCACCGCAAGGAGATCACCGAGCAGCGCGATGTGCTGCTGTACGATCTCGACGCCATGCTCATTGGACGCCTGCACCAGTTCATCCGCGACTACTAGCCTGCGGCGAGCCGGCGTGCGGCGGCGGCGTGGCGACTCGGCGCTGGAGCGCCTCATCGGGTGACGACGCCCAGCACAGCGATGAGCTGGGCTGGGCGTTGGGCATCGACCGGCTAATTGACACCACGCCGCCGCCCTTCGATGCTATGGCCTTCCACGGAGGAGACCATGCCCAAAGACCGAGAATTTCAGACGTTTGAAGAATTCTGGCCCTTCTACATCGGCGAGCATCGTGATCCGCTCTGCCGCAAGCTGCATTTCATCGGTTCGACCTGTGCCCTTGGCTTCGTCGGCGCGGCCGTGATTACGGGCAATCCGCTGCTGCTGATCGGCGCGCCGGTCTCCGGATATGGCTTCGCGTGGGTGGGACACTTCATCATCGAGCGCAATCGGCCGGCGACGTTCACGTACCCGCTCTGGTCCCTACGGGGTGACGCTCGCATGTATGGCTTGATGTTGCGCGGCAAGATGGACGCTGAGATGACGCGGTATTATGGCAGCGCGCAGCCTTCTCGGGACGCGCCGCTGCACGTGATCTAGGCCCGGCGTTGGCCGGCGATCAGACCGCGGCCGCCACAAACGCGCGCGCACGGTGGGCCATGCCGTAGATCGTCTCGCTCGGGTTCACGCCCAAGCTGGTTGGCATCACCGATCCGTCCACCACAAACAAGTTGTCGACGCCACGGTAGCGATGCTCGCTGTCCACAACGCTGGCCTTGGGATCGCCGCCCATGGCGCAGCCGCCCATCTGATGAGCCGTGAATACGGGGTGTTTTAGCGCGCCATACGGTTTTGCGGCCAGCGCGGTCAGGCCCGAGGCGTCGCTGATCTCCAGCGGCTCGGTGTGCAGGCTGAACAGGCGTGTCGCACCGGCTGCGAGGTGCAGCCGCGCGATGGCGACATGGGCCTCCCGCATCGTCGCCGTAAGCGCAGGCGTGAACGCATAGTCGAGCTTCATCCGACCATCGGTTCGCAGGGTGACCGTGCCGCCCGTCTCGTCGGGTAGCAGCCCGTCGATCGCGAGCGCCAACACCGCGCCGATGTGGGGGAGCTGCGCCAACGTCTCCGTCAGCTTCGTGCCGTGCATCGCAGCGGCCTGGGCCATCAGCATCGGCTGGACAGGCGCCGTCTCAAGAAAGAACCCCATCTCGCCGGGCTTTGCGACGGCGAACTCATGGCTGGAGATGGACTGCGGCGCGCCATAGAACCCGTTGATCTTGTCTTTGTAGATGGCGAGCAGGGTCACCACGGGATGCAGAAACGTGCGCTTGCCGACGAGGCCGCCACCGTCTAGGCCTGACCGCAGTAGCAATGCAGGGGTGTTCAGCGCGCCGCCGCTCGCCACGACCACCTTCGCTTGAACCCGAACTTTCGGCCCTCTCGCGCGGCCAGAGCTACGATCGAGCACGACGCCATGCACCGCGGTGATCCGGTTGCCGGTGCGCTCAAGTGTGGTGACGTTACAGTCCGCGAGCAGCGTCATACCGCCGGCGACCGCGTCCGCGATGTAGGTGACGTGCATCGCCTGTTTGCCATCGACCGGGCAGCCCACCCCGCAATAGCCGCTGTTGACGCACCCCTTGACGTTGCGGCGCGTGCTCTCAGCCTGCCAGCCCAGCTTCTTGGCGCCGTCGTGGAGCTTGCGGTTGTTGTCGTTGGCGCGCGCGAGCGGCCACTCCGCGATGCTGAGTCGCTGCTCCACCGCCTCGAAATGCGGCGCCATGCTCGCCACATCGATTCCGGCGACGCCATGCACGTCGGCCCAGTGCTTGAGGATGCGCTCCGGCGTGCGGAAGCAGGTGGTCCAGTTCACGGTCGTGCTGCCGCCGACGCTGCGCCCCTGCATGACGGCGATAGACTGGTCCGCCGTGCCCCGCGTGCCACGGTCCTGATACAGCATCGGGTAGGCGTGGCCCTCCTGCAGGTCGAAGTCCGCCTTGGTGTGATAGCCACCGGCCTCCAACATCACGACGTTCAGCCCTTTCTCAACCAGGCCAGCCGCCAACACCGCGCCGCCCGCGCCTGAACCGACCACACAGACGTCGCACGTCAGCAGCTGATCGGCCGAGATCTCGCGGCCCTGGATGATCTTCCCGCTCATGCGTCGCTCCCGGGGTGCGCTGCGGCGGCCTTCTTCACGTTGCCGTAGTCCGGCGGGCCGGGATAGCCGATGGCGGCGTAGGTGCGGCTGTCTGCGAAGTAGGTGGCCGCGCAGAGGCCGACGATCGCCTTGTAGCCCGTTCGCTTGAGCGAGACGGCGCTGGTGCGCCACGATTGTAAGATGTCGTCCTGTTGCGAGTCGCTGCTGCCCGTGAACGTGCTGACGCGACCTTCAAGCAGCAAGCCTCCCAGCGCGTTATCGAGGAGATCTAGAAGTTGCTTCAAGTCCTTAACATCGCCCGGGTGCATCGTGTCGAACAGGCTGTCTAGCTTCTGCGCGACACGCACCGTGTCCGTCGTGGGCGCACCCTTAAGCGGAGGACATACGCGCGCGGCGACGGCGGCGAGCGTCAGGTATTGCCGGTCATTCAGCCGCTTTAGCCCCGACGGAATCGGCCGCGAGCGGGTCGGGCCGCGCAGCCACAGGCCCGTGCCTCCGATGGCGAGCAGCAGCCCACCGCCAACGCCAATCTTGAGCAGGGTGCGTCGCTTCACGTCTCAATCCCCCTCGACGTGCCGCGCCCGAGTCGAACGCGCCACGATGTCCGGCGATCGCCGTTGGTTCGTCAGCGCTACCAGGGCGAACCGCCGAGCGCTAACTGGATCGCCTCTTTCAACTCGTCGCAGGTAGCATAACGATCTTGCGGTTTTTTCTGTAGCGCTCTGTCTATCACCGCGCAGATGCTGTTGCCGATGTCAGGCACATGGCTCCGGGGATCGGGCGGCGGCTCGGTCGCGTGCGCCAACAGCACGTTGCCGTTTGGAAAGGGCAGATGCCCCGTCATGGCACGGTAGAGGATGACGCCCGGCGCGTAGATATCCACGCGGCCGTCGACATCGCGGCCGTGGATTTGCTCGGGCGCCATGTAAAACGGCGTGCCAGCCAGGATGCTCTGCTCGCCGAAGCCGTCGTCGAAGACCTTGGCGAGCCCGAAGTCCAGCAGCTTGACGGTGCCATCGTGGAGCAGGAACACGTTGTCGGGCTTGATGTCGCGGTGCACGAGCCCGGCGGCGTGGGCGTAGGAGAGCGCGTCGCAGAGCTGCTCAAAGATCGACAGAATCTGGGCACGATCCGGGATCGGTACGCCGTCTTCAAAGAGGTCACGCAGCGGGCGGCCGTGCAGCAGCTCCATGGCGTAGTACAGGGAGTTCTCGGC
>CALENB010000133.1 GCA_937910235.1 uncultured Myxococcales bacterium
GTCTGGCTCGTGATGCCGTTGCCCAAATACCAAGGGAAGATCATCGGCGTCACGATCTCGCCGGCCCACATCGCCGCGAACGCCGACACCGCGGAGGGCGCTCCACACCGCGCGAGGTACCGCCAGAGCGCCACGCCGAGGGCCATCGCCATCCCTTGCGTGACAGCCTGCAGCAGCAAGATCCCCCATGCGACCGGCACCGGCAGGTGGCCGAACTCCTGGAGCATGAAGGTGATCCAGTGGAAGCCGCCAAAGTTGGTCACGGTCCCGGCGATCAGACCGAGCTTGAATCCGCGCCACGGCGAGGTGCCTTCGGCTGCGACAAGCAGCGGCACCAGCGCGAACCACGACACGAAGGCGTGGTTCCAGTTCGGAAACGCGAGGAAGACGAGCACACCAGAGACGATGGCCAACAAGGCGCGCTGCAACGCCCAGTCCTGGTCCCGCGCCCCCATTTAGCGGCCCAGCAGCGCTGCGTCTGCGGCTGTCGTCGCAGGGGCAGTCGTCGTCGCGGGCACCCGTGGCGACGACACGAGCCGAACCTGATCGAGCACGGCGCGCGGACTCCCGCTCATGGCACGCGGACTCCCGCTCATGGCACGCGAACTGGGGAGACCGCAGGCGGTAGCCCGTGCCCCGGGCCGTGATTGTGCCCGTGACTGTGTCCGTGCCCGCCGCCAGCGCCGGTTTTGCCGCCCTCTTCTGCCGGCATCTTCGGAAACTTCGGTAGCCACGGCGGCTGTTGCCCTTTCGCTAAGCCCTTTGGCGTGGCGGTGACCATCAGTGGCCGCACGATCCGCATCGCCATTCGCTTGTCTTTGTAGCGCCCCGCGGCGTCCTCTATCTTCTGCTTGAGCGCCAGCGTGCGTTTGCGGGCCCGCTCCATCACGACTTTGCGCTCGGTCTCCGGCACCGCCAGCAGCGCTTTTTCGCCGGCGATACGGAGCTTGCGGAACTCGCCGCGGTGTTTGGACCGGTACTGGATGACGGCAATGCCGAGCTTTTCGATGTTGCCGGCGTTGTCGACCATCATGCGGTGTGCGGCTTCGAGGTGGCCGATACTCTCGTCGATCAGCTTCTCGACAGGGGATTTCGCGCAACCGCTCAAGCCGAGAACGACGAGCAGCCCTGTAATCATGGGCAAAACGACCGCGACCCGCAGCCACGCGGACTCTCGAGAGTCGTCCGTGTGGCGTGCGGGTCGCTGCATCTTACCAACGAGCCTTCGGGCGGAGCGCCCAGGTTGAACAGCTGTCGTTCGACGGACACGACAGTTCAGTCTGAACACACTGCCAGGGTAAGCAGCGTCTCCCGAAGGACTGGGTGCGAAAGGGGGGACTTGAACCCCCACGAGCGTATTGCCCACTAGAACCTGAATCTAGCGCGTCTACCAATTCCGCCACTTTCGCAATCCCGCTCCAAAGAGAACCCCTCTGGAGCGGCGCGCAGGTTGTCGCCGCATCGCTCGCGTGTCAACCCAGGTACGCACGTTTTCTGCGCGTCCGACGCTACGCCTCGGACCCGCCAGAGACGGCAGGCGCGCCACCGCCGGCCTGTGATCCCTCGGCGCCACCGGTCGTCTTCTTGCGCGGTCGTCGGCGCCGACGCTTCTTGGTGGCCTCACCACCGTTCTCGCCGCCAGATTGCCCTGCCTGCGCCACTTTAGCCGGCGCGGCGGCGACGCTGTGATCACCGGGCTGCGAGCCGTGGGTTGGTTTGCTGCGTCCGCCGTCGCGACCGCCGTCCCGTCCCCCACGTCCGCCGTCCCGTCCCCCACGTCCGCCGTCCCGTCCCCCACGTCCGCCGTCTCGTCCGCCGTCTCGTCCGCCGTCGCGTTTCTCCGCACGGCGTTTGTCGACGACCGTCGACTTGAACGATGGCGACTTGTCGGTCAGGAAGTTGTTGTCGTCTGGCACGATGGAGAGGACCTGGTGGCCAAGGTATCGCTCGATCGCCGCGAGATTCTCCACCAGTCGCTCGTCGGCGATGGCCACGGCCTTGCCCTGCGCGCCGGCCCGGCCCGTGCGACCGATACGGTGAACGTAGTCGGGAGCGTCGTCGGGCAAGTCGAAGTTGATGACGAGATCGACGTCGTCAACATGCAACCCGCGCGCGGCCACGTCGGTTGCGACCAGCAACTCCAACGCGCCGCTCTTGAAGTCTTCGACGACGCGCAGGCGCTTTTTCTGCGCCACGTCACCACTGATGTAGCCCGTGTTCCAGCCGTTATGCCAGAGTTTGAACGCCAGCCACTCGCCCGTCCGCTTCGTGTTGATGAAGATCAGCGCCTTCTTGGGCGCCTCGTTCTCAAGCAGCCACAGGCAGAACTGCAGCTTCTCAAAGTGCGGCACGTGGTAGAGCACCTGCTCGACGGTCTGGGCGGCGATACGCTCGGGCGTGATCTTCACATCCAGCGGATTGCGGAGAAATCGCGTCGCGAGCTGCACCACGTCGAAGGGGAACGTCGCAGAGAACAGCAAGGTCTGCCGGTCCGTCGCGCACTTCGCCATGATCCACCGGATATCGTTGATGAAGCCCATGTCAAACATGCGGTCAGCTTCATCGATGACGACGACTTCGACCTGGCCGAGCTGAATCAGCCCGCGCTTCATGTAGTCCATCATCCGGCCGGGCGTACCGACGACCAGGTCCACGCGGCCTTCGAGGTCCTGCGCTTGCTTCTCCCAGTCCATGCCGCCAAACACCACGACCGTTTTCAGATCAGCGTACTTGCTCAGGTCCTTGGCATCTTCCGCGATCTGCAGCGCGAGCTCGCGCGTCGGCGCGACAACGACCGCACGTGGCGCTGTGGGATGGCGGCGCTCGGTTCGCAGCATCTTCGCGAACGCGGTGATGAGAAACGCCGCGGTCTTGCCGGTGCCTGTTTGCGCCTGACCCATGAGGTCTCGGCCATTGAGACACTCGGGCAGCGCCGCAGCCTGAATCGGCGTGCAGTGGGTGAAACCCAGATCTGCGATCGCGCGGTGCAGCTCCTCGGGCAGCTCGACTTCGCTATACGGGACCTGATTTCTGGCCTCCTCCTCAGCGAGCACAATCGATTCGATGTGGTCTGGCGGCGGCGGCAGGTTGTCAGTGAGGTCGATCACGGCGTTGAGCGCGATCATGGGCTCGGGCGCCGATGGTTGGGCGGTCGTTGATTCAGACATAGTAGGTCTCTTTCCTTGGTTGGAAGACGCGTGCTTCGCTTGCCTGGGATCCCGCAGCGTTGCGAGGGCTGCGGCGTACTGGCACGAGCCGGGCGCGTCGCCTAGGGGCCGCGTCGTGCGGTCACTCGGTCTCGCCGACAAAAGCGGCGCGCGCCTGCGGAGCGTCTCTGTGTTCCGCGGCGTCGGCTTCCCGACAGTTGCGTTCCGACAGATCCGTTCCGGAAGTGGCGTCCCCGACAGGAATCGAACCTGTAGCCTTTCGCTTAGGAGGCGAACGCTCTATCCGGTTGAGCTACGGGGACCTCGACAGAGCGCGCGAAGTATACCATCGCCGCGTCAGCACTTCAAGGCCTTGATTTTCTTATCGGCAGTCTGCGTCCGTCTGCGCTCTCCAACCGCCCCGCGCCGGTACCCGCGCCGTCCCACGCGTCGTCACCCGGCCTCGCCACAACGATCGACCTTGCTCAGCGGCTCGCAACTCGACACTCTTCGGCCATGGCAAAAGCACCCTACCTCGATCAGGACCCGGCGACGCTGACGACCGCGCAGCTCGCTGAGGTGATCGGCTTTCACGACCAAGCGTACTGGCGCGACAACGCCCCGCAGATCCCGGACCAGCTCTACGATGAGCTCGTGGAGAGGCTCCGCGCCGAGGCGCCTGATCACCCGGTTCTTCGGGCGATTGGCGGTGGTCGTGAGTCAGATGAGGGCGCTGAGGCTGTCGATCAGGCGAGTCTGGCGGCAGGCGACAAGGTCGAGCACGCCGTCCCCATGCTCTCGCTGGCCAAGTGTTACGCCGAGGCCGAGCTGCAACACTGGGCCCGTGAGTACGACGGCGCCCTCGTCGCCAGCCCCAAGGTGGATGGCGCCGCCTGCAGCGTGCGGTACGACGGCGGGGGCGCGTTCTTGTTCGCCGTGACGCGGGGGGACGGACGACGCGGCGAGTCAATCGGTCACAACGTCACCCAGATCCCAAACGTCCCGGCGCAGCTGCCTGCCAACCTCGTGCACGCGTATGGCGTCCCCGTCGAAGTGCGCGGCGAGGTGTACCTGCCGCTCTCAGGGTTTGACCTAGTCAGCGAACTGTACGCCAACCCACGCAATGTCGCCGCTGGCGCGCTGAAGGCGAAGGAGCAGGGCGGCGTGCCGGCGTCGGAGCTGCGCTTCTTTGCGTATGACGTGCTCGGCTGGGACGTGCCGTCCGAGACCGCGAAGGCGGCGCTGCTCACCGGGATGGGCTTTGAACCCGCGCTGACGCTGCATTGCGACCGCGACTCGGCCCAAGCCATCTACGAACAGATCAGCGCCGCGCGCACGAGCTACGATTACGAGACCGACGGCGTCGTCTACAAGATCGACGACATCGCGACGCAACAACGGATGGGCTTCACGGCACATCACCCGCGCTGGGCGATCGCGTACAAATTTCAGGGCGACAGCGGCGCGAGCACGCTGTTGGACGTGACATGGGGGCTCGCGCGGACGGGCACCATCACCCCCGTCGCGCTCGTGACGCCGGTCTCCCTCTCTGGCGCGATGGTGTCGCGGGCGACGCTGCACAACGTCTCAAACCTTGAGCGCTTGGACCTCAAGATTGGCGATCGCTTGCTGCTGACGCGGCGCGGCGGCGTGATCCCGCATGTCGAGGGAAATCTGGGTGGTGGCCAGGTGGCGATCGCGCTACCGACGACATGCCCGAGCTGTGGCAAACCGACGGAGGTGCGCGACGCGACCCGGCGCGTTGGCGGCGAGGAGGTGGTCACCCGCACGCTGCACTGCTCCGAGCCAGCCTCGTGCCCCGCCACCCTGCGCAGTCAACTCTTTCACTACACGCGGCTTCTCGACATCGACGGCTTTGGCGACAAGATCCTCGATCAGCTCTTGGAGCGGAACTTGGTGCGCGACGCCGCTGGACTCTACGAGCTGACCGCCGAATCGCTGCTCCAGCTCGATCGCATGGGCAAGACCCTGGCAGAGAAGCTCGTCGCTAACGTGGCAGCCAGCCGCGAGGTGTCACTGCCCAACTTCCTCGTCGCCCTGGGCGTGGAGACGCTCGGCAAACACGCGGCTGGTCTGCTGGCGTCGCGGTGGTCCCTGGCGGAGCTGCGCACGTTGACTGTCGCCGACCTAGCCTCAGTGCACAGCCTCGGTCCGACGACGGCTGAGCAGATCGTCGCTGGGCTGGCAGACCAAGGCCCCTTGATCGATCGCCTGCTCGCGCACGTGACCATCGCTGAGCCCGAGGTGCCCACGTCGGAAGGGGTGATGGTGGGGCAGGTCGTGGTCTTCACCGGCAAGCTCGAGCACATGAACCGGCGCGACGCGCAGCAGCTGGTCGTGCGGCTCGGCGGCGCCGCGGGGAGCTCGGTGACGCAGGAGACAACACTCGTGGTCGTGGGCGGTGACGGTCTGACCACAGGCAAGCCATCCTCGAAACACAAGAAGGCGCAACGCCTCATTGACGCCGGCCACTCGCTTCGGCTCATGTCGGAAGAGGCGTTTCACGCGTGGGTCGCGGCAGGTGCAGCGTGATGCGTCGTGCGGGGGGCGCGGTCTCGGCTGTCCTTCGTCGTCACGCTCCACGCGGCGCGCTGGTCGGGCTGCTAGGCCTTGTGCTCTGCGCGAGTTCAGCTGCCTTCGCGACCGCGGACGAGCACGAGGGCTGGCTCGGTGTCGACGCCGACACGGCCCCGCGGGCTGGGATCTCTGCGCGCTATCGCTACGCCTGGACCGATTTCTGGGCCGTTGGGATGACGCTTCAGCACCGCATCCGGGTCGGCGACGCGCAGGCCCTGCCGACGATGGAGACGGCCGCGTTCGCTGACGCGCGCCTGACGCTCGACGCCCTCACGTGGGCTCCGAGCGTCGTCGTTGGCGTCGGCGGGGTCACTGCATGGGACGGGACTGTGGCGCCGATCGCCCGCGCCGCTGCGGTGCTGGCGTACCGACCCGCGCGGGACTGGTCCCTGCAGCTCTGCGTCGGTGTCGACCAGCGCCTCACGGACACCGCGCCACGGCCGTTTGTTAGCGTGAGCTTCGGTTGGATTCGCAGCGTCACCAGCGGGCTGGACTTCTAGCCCGTGTCTACGGCGAGACGTCGTGATGGAGGGCGCGTCCATGGCCCCCGCGGCGCCGCTCAGCCGCTTTCGCGCGCCTGATCTCCTCAGGTGTCATGGCTTGCGGCGGGACGTTGATCAAGATGCGGTGCTCGATGCTCGGGTCCGTCGCCTCCGCCGAACCGGCCGACTTCCCCGCCGCGGGCTTCGCACCCCTGGGTGCGGTCCGAGCGGCCGTCACGGCTCCAGCGGTCGGCCGCGTCGGACCGCGATCGAGCGGCGCTGGCGGGGAGGGCTGCGCTGGCAGCGGCGGCGGGAGACTTAGCACAGCGCTTGGCACAGCGACGCTGGCGGCGGCGCGCGGCGCAACGCGGTCGGTTGGTGAGGTCGTCCCGCGCAGCGCCGTGTCCACGTGCGTCGCGTCGGTCGGACTCCCCGCGCGCGGCCGGCGAACGCGCCGTGCAGCGGCGGGTTCCAATGCGGCCCCATCTCGCCCGGCGTCCAACGCCGGGCGGGATGGGGCGCTATCCGACAGCGCGGTCGCGCTCGGCGGCGTCTCCTCCGATTGCGGCTTCGCGGGCGCACCAGCGACTACCGGACGCGCTCCGTTCTCGTCGCCATGAGGTGCGCGACGCTCGGCCTGCCCGGGCTCGGGCTCTTGCACGATCGGCCCCAGGTCCATTCGCCCCCCAGTGAAGCGCCAGCGGTTGCCAGCGCGCACGACCGACGTGGTCTCACTCACCTTCCGCCACGGGTCGTCGGCTTCGTCCACGCGCACGGCGCCCTCGGTCACCGCCACGGCGACGCGGCCCTCTTGGTCGTGACGGACGGTGAACTCGGTGCCCACCACGCTGGTCCGAAACCGCCCAGCTAAAATGCCAAAGCGCTGCCCTGGACGGCGCTTGTTGACGCGGCACGCCACCGCGCCGTGGCGCAGGCGCAGAAACACCTCACGCTCGTTGCCGGCCAACACACTCAGCGCAGTCCCAGCCGCGATGCGCAGCTCGAAGTTGTCGGCGACCACCAAACGTCCGCCCGCGCTTGACCGCACCTGAGCGCCACGCGCCAGCTTGTCGTCGACGCGTAGGGCCCGAAACAGACCGTCGGCCCCAGCGATCTCAAGGCTGCCTTCAGCGACTGCGACCGGCACCGTCGTGAACGCCCCCGCGACGCGCGCTTGACCCGCCTCCGACAACGTCGTCGTCGGCCCAGCCCCCCGCCCTTGCAGCAGCTGCCAGCCACCGACCGCAAAGATCGAGACGGCCGCTGCGATCGCGATGCCCCAGTAGATGCGGCCAGCCGTCTGGCCACCACGTGGCGGTGGCTCCCCTGCCATCATCTCGATGCGTGTGTCCAACATCCGCCATTGGTCGTCTTGTAGCGTGGGAACACGGGCCCGCAGCAGCAACGTGCGAAAGCGTCGCAGCTCCTCCACTTGCTGGCTGCACGTGTCGCAAGTCGCGACGTGGTCGCCGACCTCGGAGCGGCGCTCGTCGTTCATCGTCTCGTCGTTGTCGTCGGCCCACGCGTGCAACACGAAGTCGTCCACGCAGCCGGATTCAATCTCGCTCATTTGATCACCTGAAGGGTGTGAGTGGGGAGCAGCCCGCGACGCTTCACCTCGCCGAACACCTCACGGCGGGCATGAAACAGCCGCGATTTTACCGTGTTTACGCTGGTGCCGGAGACATGGGAGATCTCCTCTAGCGAGAGGCCCTCCATCTCGTACAAGGTGAAGACCAAGCGCTTCTTCTCGGTCAGTGTGTCGAGCACCTCGTAGATCGCGCGGAGGGTCTCCCGGGCCTCGGTTTGCCGCTCAAGATTGCGCGACCGTGGCTGGTGTCGACCGACGATCTGGTCGAGCCCGATCCACCGTGACCACCCTTTGCGTTTCTTCTTGCGTAGGTGCTGCAAGCTGACGTTGACGGTCACCCGGTGAAGCCACGTGGTGAAGCGCGACTCGCCGCGGAACTTGTGCAGGGCACGCTGCAGCTCGATGAAGACGTCTTGAACGATGTCTTCAACCTCATCGCTTGGTCCAACGACGTGGCGCGCGACGGACTCGACGCGGCGCGAATGCCGGCGATACAACTCACTCAACGCGTGGCTGTTGCCGCGCGCGTACGCCGCGACCAGCCGTTTGTCGACTTCGTCTTCGCGGACTTTGTCATCCCTCGTCTGCACAGCGGCCATCCTCGGCACCTCGCTAGGAGGGCGTTGACCCCCAGGATTCATCACAGAGCTAGGTGACGCTCGGCGACTCCGGGGATCAAAAGTTTAGCGGTCCCGGCGCGCCGCCGCCAACTTCCAGGCCGGAAGATCGGGACTCTGGGCACCGGCGGGCATCGCGACACTGGTCGCCCTCGTGCATGCATGCGAAAGCGGCGCCGCAGGGTTTCGTAGCGTCGGCCGCTACGCTCCGCTAGTCTCCGCGGCGCGACAGCGAGGGTGCGGGCGCTTCACGCTCGCTCTCGCCGTCTGCGCAACAACTACGACCGGAGCGCCAACATGACTTTGCCAGCCCCTCCTCGTTCCGGCACACGGTGGATCAGCATCGCGTTCGTGGCCTTGCTCGGCGGCTGTGGCGCCGAGGACGGCGCCGCGACCGCCGCCGCCGATGTAGCTGCCGGCGCGGATGCCCAACCAGACGGCGACGTGAGCGCCAGTCTAGACGCAGCGGACAGCACGACGCCGGCGATCGTGCTGACATCGGTGGGCGCAACGAGCGGCCCGCGTGTCGAGCTAGACGCGGCGCTGCAGGCCGACGAGACCGTGACCGTGCGGGTACTGGTCCGCGACTTCGACGATCTGTACGCCATCGCCTCCCACCTGACGTGGGATCCCAAGGCGTTGACCCTGCTCGAGCACAAGGGACACCTGATGATGCTCGACAGCGGCTACAACGCTCGCACGTTGATCAAGCCGTCCGAGACGGGGCGTCTGCTCCTCGGAGCCGCTCGCTTTCGCGAGGGTGGCAGCCCGTGGGCCGCGATCTCGGGCGCAAAGGTGGGTGCAGAGCAGTGGGCGACCCTGCGATTCAAGCTGATCGCGGAGACTGCCAAGCTGTCGTTCGAGCCAACCCACAGCCTCGCCAAGTCGGCCTCCTACGAAGCTGTCGCCACAGGCTGGCAGCATCTGACGCTTCAACGCACAGTCACGACGTCGGGAGGTGGCCAATGAGCGCCCCCGCACGCACCGCAACGGTGCTGGCCTGTCTCGTCGTCATCTCGGTCTGGTCACCAAGCTGGGCCGTCGCCGCCCGTGCGTCCTCGCCGGTCGTCACGATCTGGTCGGTGATCGACGCGCCGCCCGCGGCCGATTCGTCGTTCGCCCGCCAGCTCGCCCATCACCGGTCAGAGCAGCATCGGCCCGGGTTTGCAGCCGATGGCAGCGATCAACCAATGACGCCGGCGCACGCGCCGAACAGCTTCGTGGCCGCGAACTTCAGCTCCCTCACGCAGACGGACTGGGCGTTGGATCACCAAGAGATCACCGTCAGCGTCGATCCCTTCACCGCCACGCTGAGCGGCGAGGTGACGGCGACCGTCTCGTTTCACAAAGACGGGCTCACCGACATCCTGTTTCGCCTCGGTGTGCTCGATGGCGTCGACGTACGCAACCTAGACGGCGACTCCGTGACGTTTAAGTACTCCGCCTATTTCGACCAGCTTGGCCAAGTGCTGATCACGCTGCCGACACCCTCGAAGAAGGGCACGACCTGGAAAGTGCGCGTCAAATATCAGCGTAAGCTCGACTGTGCGCAGCAGACCACGATGCTCAAGTTCTGTAGTTTCGACGACGAGTTGTGGTCCGTCATGTTCTACCGCTACTACCTCTCGCACGGCAGCGCCTACCACGCGCCGTTCACGTCGAACCTGCACGTCATCACCCCCAAAGACAGGGTTGCAGCGGCGCCCGGCACGCCGTCGGGTCCCGATACGATCTCCGGCGGCGCGGGCGGCGACAAGCTGGTCTGGCACTTCGCCCAGCTTGAGCGCACGTCCAACGCCGGCTTCGCGATCGCGAAATACAGCACGCTCGGCGATGATCCCAAGGCGAAAGTTGACCAGGGAGACGTCTATGTCCGCATGTACACGCTCGGTAACTACGCTGCGGCCGCCAAACCGCTGGTCGACGTCGCGAAGGGCATCCTGAACTACTACGGCACGCGCTTCACGAAGTTCCCGTGGGCCGGGATCAACATCATCCAGGTCGCCAAGAACTTCGGCGGCGGCTATGCGCCGTTGTCGGGGACATTCATGTATCGCAACGTCTTTGGCGCGAAGATCAACGGGCAGGGCTACACAGGCTTCTCCGAGCTGTTGGCGCATGAGCTGGCGCATCAGTGGTGGGGCAACTTGGTTCGGCCGTTGGGCAACGGCGACGTCAGCCTGTCGGAGAGCTTGGCCGAGTTCTCGTCGTGTCATTACACCGAAATGACGCTCAAAAACCGCAGCCAGCTCATCAACGACAACCTGAGCTACGTCTACACGGTCGGCGACGGCGACGACCGACCGATGCAAGCCACCAACGTCTACGGCTCACCGAAATACGTTCAGATCATCTATCACAAGGGCGCCGTCGTCTTTGACATGCTGCGCCACGAGCTCGGTGACGATCTCATGTTCAAGGGGCTGAGCGCGTACGCCACCGAGTACAATCGCGACTACGCGCGTGTGAAGGATCTTCAGGTCGCGATGGAGAAGGCGACCGGCCGCGAGCTCGGTTGGTTCTTTGAGCAGTGGTGGCAGCGCAAAGGCGCGATTCGCGCTGAGTTCTCGGGGCGCGTCGACCCAAACACCGCCGGCGGCTGGACCGTTAAGTTGCGGGTCAAGCAGCTCACCACCCAACCCTTCCGCTTCAAGATGCCGGTGCGGGTCACGTTTGCAGACGGCACGTTTGTCGATCGGGATGAGGACGTCATCCCGGTTGGCGACAACGGCCTGACCATCGTCAGCTTCGACGTTGACAAGGCGGTGCGCGGCGTGCGGCCGGATCAGACTCGCAAGCTGCTGCGGCGCTTCGAGATCCTGACGCCAGGCGACGTGAACTTGGACGGCCTCGTCGACGGAATGGACCTCATGGAGACCGCATTTCGGGCGAACCGAGCGATCGTCTTCAACAACAACTTCTTCCCGAACACCCTCTGGGATGAGCTGTTCGACTCGAAGCCCGACTACCGCGTCGACGGCGAGGACCTGACGCTCATCGTCACGAACGCCGGCACGCAATCGGTGCAGTTCTAGCCGATCTGGGTTGCGCGCGTTCGCTCCGCGCTGGCGCGATTCGCCCGCGTTTCCGGGTTAATCGCGCAGAAACAGCAGACAGCGCTCACCCGCCATGCCACACCGGTCCGCAAGTGCGCGGGTTGTGCGCAGCTCTCCATTGACACGCTCCAAGCACGCCACCTAGGTTCCGCCGCCATGAATGACCCCACGCAGCTCCCGATCCCTACTCAGCCGCGTCCCGACCGCACCGTGCACGTCGTCTCGCTCGGTTGCCCCAAGAACCTCGTCGACACGCAGTTGATGATGGGGCGCCTCGTCGAGGGCGGCTTCTCCCCGACGGCTGACGCCGAGTCCGCCGATGTGCTGCTGGTGAACACGTGCGCGTTCATCGAATCGTCCAAGACCGAGAGCATCGACGCCATCCTTGAGCTCGCCGACGTCAAGGCTCGCAACCCCAACGCGCGTCTGGTCGTAGCCGGCTGTCTCTCTCAGCGACACGCGCCCGATTTGCGGGAGTCTATGCCCGAGGTCGACTACTTCATTGGCACGGGCGAGTACCAGAAACTCGGGGACTTGCTGGACCTGCCAACCCCCCTGGCCGCGCTGTCAGCCCCCGCGCTCGGTGACCGTAAGCCTCGCCCCCAGTACATCGCCGATCACCTGCATCCGCGTTATGTGCCGCCCGACAGCTTCACGAGCTATCTCAAGATCGCGGAGGGCTGCTCGCAAGGCTGCGCGTTCTGCATCATCCCGAAGCTGCGGGGCGTCCAGCGCTCCCGCACCATCGATGACCTAGTGCGAGAGGCGCGCGCGTTGGTCGACGCCGGTGTCCTGGAGCTCAACCTCGTCGCGCAGGATCTGACCCACTACGGCGAAGATTTGGGTGACAGCGACATGCTCGCCAAGCTGATACGGCGGCTGGGGCAGGTCGACGGCCTGCAGTGGGTGCGGCTGATGTACGCGTATCCGCACAACTTCACCGACGGGCTGATCGACGCGATGGCCGAGACGCACAACTGCCTCCCCTACGTCGACATGCCACTGCAGCACGCCTCCGATCGTGTGCTCGCCAAGATGAACCGACGCACATCGCGCCTCGAGATGGAGACCCTGCTCACCAAGATGCGCGCCCGGATCGACGGGCTCGTCGTGCGAACCACGCTCCTCGTCGGCCACCCGGGCGAGACCGAGGCCGATTTCGAGCAGCTCGCCGAGTTCGTGCAGGCGCAGCGCTTTCACCGCGTCGGTTGCTTCGCCTTCAGCCAGGAGGAGGGCACCGCCAGCGCGCGCATGCCCGATCAGCTGCCGACCGCCGTCAAACGGTACCGCGCTAACCGCATCATGGAGATCCAACGTCCCATCTCGGCGTCGCACATGGCGGAGCTGGTTGGCCAGACGTTGGACGTGGTGGTCGAAGGGCTCAGTGACGAGACAGACCTGCTGCTACAGGGCCGGTATTACGGGCAAGCGCCGGAGATTGACGGCGTGCTCTACATCAACGACGCGCCCGACGACATTGGCCGAGGCCAGATGCGGCGAGTCGAGATCACCGAGTCACACGACTACGATCTCGTCGGCCATGTGGTGGCGTGAGCTCGGCCCGCCGACCCGGAGTTGACACCCCTCTGGACCACGTCGAGACTGCGACGGTGCATACGTCCTCATCCATCGTCGCTCCCCTGTCCGGTCGTGCATCGCACCCCTTGGCCTCGCTGTGTGTAGGGGCGCTGACCCTGCTGCTGACCGGAACGCTCGGCGCCTGCGGTACGGACACGGGTCCAGCGGTGCCGCCGCCGCTCGCCGGTCTACAGCACGCCGAGGTCGTTCGTGTCGGCGTGTCCGTGGCGTTTGATGCGCAGCCCTCCCGTTCGGGCGCCCTGTTCACCAAAGAGGGCGTCGTCGTTGCGCAGGCCGCGATCGTCAAGTATCGGTTTCTGGCGGCCGACGGCAGCGCGACCGAGGAGGTCGCCGCGCCAAGTTGGCACCACACGTTCACCGCTCCAGGTATCTTCGCCGTCAGCCTGACCGTCGAGGACGACCGCGGCCGGCTCAGCACGGCGCGCTCGTTTGTTCATGTCACCGCCGACTACACCCCGACGTGCACCGACGCAGATCCCGGAGATTGCGAGTCCGGGCGGTGTCTGGGTGATGTCTGCAGCCGCGTCGCGTGCGCTGCGCAAGCCGTCTGCCCCAGCGCGACGATCTGTGCTGAGGGGTTTTGTTACGTCACCCCGCCAGTGCACCAAAGCGAAGACGCCCTTCATGGCGCGGACGCCGGCGCGACGGGTATCGACACAGCGGATCGAAACGTCCCTTAGGCGCTGCGCCGCCAGCGCTTTCCGGCTTGACGTGCCCCGGCACGGCGGGTACAACCCGCGCCCCGTCCCAATTGGACGGGCTGTTCCGCGCAAGCGGATACACTCAGAACAAAGCGCTCCAGGGCGCGAGAAGGGTTACCCGTGGCCAATCACAAGTCTGCGCTCAAGCGCGCCCGCCAGAACGACAAGCTTAGGATCCGCAACCGCGCGGGCCGCTCGACGCTGCGCACCGCTGTCAAGCGATTCCGCGTGGCCGTCGCTTCGGAGACGCCCGTCGCCGAGTCGGAGCTGCACAGCGTGATGTCCGCTGTGCACAGCGCCGGCTCCAAGGGGTTCATCACCACGCAGACCGCGTCGCGCACCGTTGGACGTTTGGCCAAGGCTTGGCACAAAAGCCAGTCCTAAGCGTCGTCGCGATCTTCGCGGCCTGAGAGGCTTCCGTGGCCCAATTCTCCGATGCTGCGCGCACCGCCATCGCTGGCGCCGCGCCCGGTCTCCAGCTGATCTCTTGGTACACGTGGGTTGCGTCACAGCTCGACGAGGACCAGCGGACGTTGCTGAGTTTCGCGGTCTCCAGCCTCGTCAATCGCGGCTGGTTGAGTCCGCTGACCAAGCTGGCGGAGACCGCCGTCGAATCCCTCGGCCTCTCTGAAGAGCGCGTGATGACGGCGCTGATGGTCTTGGAAGACCACGGCCTCCTAGAGACAGAAGACGATCGCATCGTCTCGCTCGCGGCCGTCATCTCCACCACCAAGACCGACGTCACCTACTTCCTCGGCGAAGACCACGCCACGCCAATCTCTCTCGTCGGCCCGATCGCCGCGTTGGGTATCGCGCGCGCGCTCAACCGCGGCGGCGAGCTGGTGGCCAAGTGCAGTGGCACGCAGGGCGACGAGGAGAAGGCTTCCGATCGCGTCACGTTGTTGTGTGATGAATCGGGGATTCACAGCCGCAAACCAGAGAGCGTCGCGCTGTTTCTGCCCTCATGGGATGGCACGACCAGCCCTGCCTCCGCGGTCGCGCGCGGCGGGCTCTTCGTCGACGACGACGCGCTGGCACAGTGGCAGACCGAGCACGACGATCCAGACGGCATGCCGTTGACGTCGATGTTCTTCCCCATGGCGGCGACCGATTTGGGTGACAAGCTGGGCAAAGCGCTTGAGTCGATGTTCGATCACGTCGCCAACTTTGCATAGTCTTTTGGCTTGATTCTTGGGCTGGATCGCTTGCCCAGGTCATCTTGATCGTTCGCAGCGCGTCCCGTCCTCGCCTCCGCGTGCGACGCGCGATTTGGGCCGCTGTGCCGGGGCTCAGCCGGCAGGTCCAAGCAGCGTCAGCCACTGCATCGCAGCCAGTCGCCGCATCTGCTGACATCGCGACGTCAACTCACGGCGCCACGCCAGCACATCCGGCCGGGACCGGTCGGCTTGCCCCGCCAAGGCGTCGATCGCGTCACAACGCCCCGATCTTGCGGCGTGCTGGGCCAACATCCGCAGACTCTCCCGCCGCAGCAATGGCCACGCAGCCAGTGGGCCAACCAGCGCGCGCAGCTCCAGCGCGGCGGCGTCGCCCGCGGCGCCGAGCAACCGCCTTCGGGCCCACAGGTAGCCTACGATCGGGTCGTCGGGGAGACGCCGTCTCGCCCTTCGCAGCGCTTGGCTGTACGGCACGGTTGATCCGGCCACGACCAACGCGTCGCGTACGAGCTGGGTGCCCGGCCCGCCCTGGTTCACCAGATGTTGTTTCACGGCGAGCAAGCGCAATTCACCGGAAGACACCGGCGCCGCAGCCGCGGCGCTCCATGCGCCACGAGCGCCCGGCACGCTGGCGACGAAGGCGAGATCAGCCCACATCCGATCCAGTCGGGCACGTTGGAGGGCCGTCAGCTTCTGCGCTGACGATGCGATCTGGCGCTCGAGCGTCGCCATGGCCTCCGTGACCAGCCCGGCGTGAGCGAGCGCGTAGGCATACGAGAGCTCGATGTCGAGGCCAATGGGACGATCTTTGGCGACGGCCCCGATGCGACGTCGGAGCGTCGTCCATTCGAACAGCGCGCGCTCATCGTCACCTGCGTCCCACGCGCGCCGTGCCCGCTCCCGGCAACGACCGATCTCCAAGCTGCAGGGCCGGAAAAACAGCCCCGGACGCTCGAAGCGTGCGTGAGCGCGCGCTAGGTCTTCCGGGCGCAGCTCGAGGCCGTCGACAAATCGTGCCCAGCTGGCGAGCAGGTCGGGAAGCGGCACCCCCGTCGCACGCGCGAGATCGGCGTAGCGGTACACCCGCATCAGCGCTGCGGCGCCGTAGGTGGCGCGCACCCATCGCAGCAGCGAACCGGCCAGCGTGTACGCCCTCGCGCTGCTCTGGCTGAAGAAACCGGTTGGAGCCAACAGTTGGGCCATGGGCGGCGCGAGGCGCAACCGACGCATCGCGGCGCTCCAATGGTGCGGATCGAGGCCGTTTCGCACCGGCCATTCTGCCGCTACCGCCGTCCCTTCGATCAGCAGCGCGTCGGGCCAGAAGCCATGTCGGAGCGGCACCGCAAACGGTGGCGGCGCACCGACGCCCGCGAAGACGTGCGCCAGCTCGTGCCGCGTGATGGAGTCGCCCCAGCCGGGCCAGACCATGTGGACTTGCCGCAGCCACGGCTTTGCCATCTCGACGCGCGCCGCGCCCATCCACCGCTGCTTCCGCACGGTGTCTGGGTAGAGATACACCTCGATGGGATCCGTCGGCGCCGCGCCAAACAGCGCCTGCAGCTCGAGCCAGCGGACGGCGATGTCCTCGCCAATCAACCGCGCGTGGCGTCGCCACCCGGCGCGGGCCAACAGGTGAACCACGACATCCGGGCGCTGTTTTCCCTGCAAATGCAGCTCGATCGTCGCCGCCAGCGCTTGCCGGACGACCGCGCCGGGAACCCGCCACCCGACGCTCGGACCCAGGGACGCGCCGGCAGCCAGCGCCGCGACCAACGCCGCCGCGCTGATCATGCCGCGGCCTGGCTGCGTCGCGTGGCGGACGGCAGACGCAAGACGCGCGGCGAAGGCGTCAGCGTGGCTCGTCGCAGCGGCGCTCGCGGTGAGCGCGCCGGCCGCGAGCCAGGCCGCGGTGTCGATAAGGCGGAACCAGCCATACGTGGCGTGCGGAGCGAGCGCGTCTTCATAGATCGCGCCGCCGACCCATCCCACCAAGCCGTGATACGCGAACACCTGCGGGTGACGCAGGAAGTGCCACACCGGCGGGACCATGGAGGCCAACGCCAGCGTCCACGCGAGGCGGCGAGGCCAGCGCGGCGCCAGCGCCACGGCGATGATGCCCACACAAGCCCCGACAATCGCGCTCCCCACGGGGCCCAGCACATAGAAGGCGACCCCCGTCCAAGGCGCGCAGTTCGGCACCCACAGCGCATAGCCTGACAAGACGGCGATCGGCGCGAGCACCAGCGTCAGCCATGGGCCAGGCCCGGCGGCGGCGATCCGCAGATGCATGGCGGCGAACCCGACCAGCGGGCTCAGCGCTAGGCAGGCGTGATAGTCCAGCAGATCGAACCCGGGTACGCCGCACAGCGCCACCGCGACGAGGCCGGGGATCAGGGCGATAAGCCAGGCCCGATTGCGCCACAACTTGGCCGCAAGGCGATTGATCGGGCGCTGGCGGGGAGCTGGTTGCATGGTCACCATGGTCGTGCCGTACCCTGCGTCGCGCAACCACGTCTGGCGAGGTCAGTGGGTGTTCGCGACTCGGCCTTGATGCGCTAGACGTAGGAGCGACGGCATGACAGAATCGTGGCCCGTAAGACGGCATTGCAACGCTGGATCGGGTCAGCTTCGATGGGCGAGGCAACTCTCAGTCGCGGAATGACGGAAGGAAGCAGGCAGAACATGCGGCCAGCGTGCGCGCGCCTCGTCCGTGTTGGCGGCGGCCCGGGACAGCAGGAGATTGAGCTCGGCGATCTGACGACAGTTGGTCGGCAGCCGACCAATACGTTGCAGATCGTGGATCGACTCGTCTCGAAAGAGCACGCGGTCATCTCGCGGCGCCCGAACACCACGACGTACGTTCTCCGCGATCTGGACAGTCGCAACGGCACCTACTGCAATGACGTGCTGGTCGAGAGCGCCCACGTGCTCCGCGAGGGCGAGCTGGTTCGGATTGGCAGCACGTCCTGGCGCTACGCCGCGCCGCCCGAAGCCGAGTCGATCCCAGACCCACCTTCTCCGGCCCAAGAGGAGGAGCCGCCCGCGAGTGTGCACGCGACGATGCAGCTCGACTTGCTGCGGGATTTCGCGCCCGTGGAGCTCGTCGCCGATGAGCGCACCCTCCGTATGGACTACGAGAAACTGCGCTTGTCGTACACGCTCTCCGGCGATCTGCACGGCCCCCACGACATCGACTACATCCTCGCCCGCATTCTGCAGCGAATCTTTGAGTGGCTGCCCGTCGATCGCGGCGTCATCATGCTCATGGACGAGACGCGCAGGGGTGAAGACGTCGACAAGCTGGTCAACATGGCGGTCAACATTCGGCCCGGCGTCGGGTGGGAAGACAACCAGAAGGACGTTCGCATCCCGAGCTCGATTCTGCGCCAGGCGGTCGGCAAACGTGAGGCCGTGCTCAGCACCGACGCGCGCATGGACGCCCGGTTCGGCCACGCGCATTCCGTGGTTTTGCAGGGGATTCGCTCCAGCATGACCGTCCCGTTGGTTGCGAATGAGCGGGTCATTGGCGTGTTACACGTCGATTCGCTGATCTCCGGGGGGCTCTTCACCGAGAAGGACCTCTCCGTGCTGGGTGCTGTCGCGCGTCAGGCCGCGATCTCCGTCGACAACGTGCTCATGCAGCAGACGATCAAGCAGGAGACGGCGGCACGAGAGTCGCTGTCGCGCATGATGAGCCCGAACCTCGTCGACCAGATCCTCGCTGGCGATCTGGCGGTGGAGAAGGGCGGGACGCTGCGCAAAGCCACAGTGCTCTTCGCCGACGTGCGTGGTTTCACCAATCTCACGGAGCGCACGCCGCCAAAAGAGATGGTGGCCATGATGAACGAGTACTTCGAGCGCATCACGACCGTCATCTTCGCGCACAACGGCACGCTTGATAAGTACATCGGCGACGCGGTGATGGCCCTGTGGGGCGCGCCGCTGACCCACGACAACGACGAGTCCGAGGCCGTGCAGGCGGCGATCGGGATGCAGAAGTCGGTCGACGAGTTCAACAGGCGGCGCCTCTCTGAGGGCAAAGCGGCCATCGGCGTGGGCATCGGCATCGCGACGGGCCAGCTGATTGCCGGCTACATGGGCTCTTCGCAGACCCTGAGCTACACGGTGCTGGGGCGGAGCGTGAACCTCAGCGCGCGCCTGTGTGGCATGGCTGAGCCAGGCGAGGTGCTGCTGGCGCCGACGACGTTCGAGTTTGTCCGAGATCGTGTGCTCGCCGAAGAGATGGCGCCGATCGCGCTCAAGGGCATCTCCGAGCCGGTGTGTCCGTTGCGCTTAATCCGCTGGACCGGCTAGCCCGCTCAAGTCGGCCGCCGCGGCGCAGTGGTGCGCGCGCAACCGCGCCGATCACCCCCCACACGAGCCACGGCCGTCTTCACCGGCGGTCAGCGGGGAGCGTCTCGTCCGGCAGCAGTGGCCAAACATCGGACACGTGCGGCCCGAGCTTCGCCATGAGGATCTTGCGGGCCACATCGGCGGCATAGCGCTGACTGATGTGATACGGCACTAGGGTCTGGTTCGCCCATGGCACGTTGAGCAGCGCATCCACGTGGCAGTGACCGGCGGCGTCCGCGTGCGCCTGATCGCAGCGATGGTCCAGAAACGTCGTCTCCACACAAGCCACCGGCGCTTCGCGCAGCTGCGGTACGTCGCGGAACATGGTCGCTCGTGTATCCCCGCTCACCGCCAACAACAGCTCCTCGCTGCGCTCATTGACGTCGTGGCCGCTCGCCTTCAGCGCCTTGATTTCCGGGCCGGTGGCGCCGTGCAGCGCCGGAATGAGGCGGTGTTTGGTCCGCGACACCGCCCACCCCACCGTCGGCACAACGTGGTCGGCGGGCAGCGCCTCGAGGTGCAGGCCCGTGTGCAGGGGGAAGCGGTCGCCGGCTTCGACGCCGATCAGCTCCCAGTCAAAGGGGTGGCGATGCAGCTGCTCCCACGTCTCGACGACCGCGCGCAGGGCACGCACCGCCGCGGTGGGTGCGTACACCGTGCTGTGGCCAAAGCCGTTGAGCCGACGCAGCGCGAGCCACGTGCCGAGGCCACCGGCGTGATCCATATGGGCGTGCGTGAGGGCGAGCACACGACAGCGCACCACCTGCGCCGGAACGGCGCCGCAGTCGATGGCCAGGGACCACTGCGGCACTGTGAGCCAAGTCACGACACCGGCGACGCTCACACCCTCCAAGGTGAACCCCAGGGCGTCGAAATGCCGGCTCGCCGTTGGACCGGATCGCAGCTCCGGCCGCCCATGTGTGTTCATCCGTCGAGCTCAGAGAGGCGTGCGCAGAGCGCCGCGACGACCTCGGCCCCGCCATTGGGAAACGCCAGTTCAGCCAACTCGCGCGCGCTCTGCAGGCTCTCGTCCAGGGCCAACTGCGCCGCGCTGACGCCGCCGTGCTCCTGTACCCAACCGAGCCACTTCTCCACGTCCTGCGGAGTCGGTCGGTAGCCACGGTGCGCCCGGTCAAGGAGGGCCTGCAAGGCCTCCGCCTCGTCTGCTGGGCCGCGAATCAGGGCTGCTAGCACGGGCCACGAGGGCTTGCCCTCCCGCATGTCTGCCCCGGCGGCGCCGCGGCCCTTCACCCCGAGCACATCGAGCAAGTCATCCCGGACCTGAAAGGCGATGCCGACGTGGCGACCGATCTCTCTCGCCGCCTGACGGCGATCTTCCCCCGCGTCGAGCAAGATCGCCGCCGACTCCATGCAGGCTGCGAAGAAAGGCGCGGTCTTGGCGAGCGCGATCCCGTTGGCATGCTCCAGCGTCGGCATCTCATCAGCCTTCAAGTCGAGATCGCCAACCTGACCTCGGATCGTCTCCGTCACCGCGCCGGCGAGCAGCGCCACCAACGTCGCGCGGTGACGCACTGGGACCTTGGCGGAAGACGCAGCGACGAGCAGCGGCGCCACGAGCATCACATCGCCAGCGTTGATCGCCTGGGGCGCACCGACACGGCGCCACAGCGTGGGTTGACCCCGACGCAGCTCATCGCCGTCCTGAATGTCATCGTGCACCAAGGTGCCGTTGTGCAGCACCTCGATACACGCGCCAAGCACCGACGCGGCGACGACGTCTCCGCCCTCCGCGGCGACGAGCGCTGGTGGCAGCAGGGCCCGCAGTCGCTTGCCTCCAGTCGACAGGTGCTGGCCGCAGAGGTCGCGCAACCGACCGTCGTCCTCCGGTCGCGCCCACGGCGGCTCCGAACGCGCCGCGATGACGGCGTTGATCTCCGTCAGGACCATTGAAATGTGGGGGCGAAGCCATCGTTTCAAGGTCATGGGGCCTCCACGGCGGCTAGATCTTCGGGTAATCGCGCCACACACACATCGGGCCACGCGGCGACGATTGCGTCGCGTCGGTCACGGTCGTCGGTCCACGCCAGCACACAGTCGCCACCGCCTGCCCCTGAGGTGCGGGCGACGCCACCGTGCCGTCGAATGTGCGTGCGGGTAAGCTGCAGGCTCTTCGGCGCCATCCATGGATGGTCGGCTGCGAGCGTGTCGAACGCAGCTTCGCAGGTCGCCAACGCCGCGAGAATCTGGGACGCAACGCCGCCATGCCACGCCGCCAGGAGGCCGTCGCTCGCCGCCGCGATCGCCGCGATTCCGAGGGTGGCGCCGTCAATGCCGCGTCGCAGCGCCGCGACAGTGCTCGACGGTGTGCCGGTGTACAGCGCTGCGCCGAAGACGCCGTCGGGCCACGGGAGCTGGTGCACCGTGGCGCTCGCGCGCTCGTACGCGACACAGCCGCCATGGGCGATCGTCGCGACGTCGTAGCCGCTGCCACGGCCGCCTTGCTGCGCGTGGTGGATCTTGTGTGCCAGCGCCATGATCTGGGCGGGTGGCGTCGCCTTGCCGCGGGCGATCAGCGTCGCCCGCAGGACCGCGATCGTCGTCGCCGCGCTGGAGCCTAGGCCGAACTTGCGGCCTCCCAGCTGACCGTTCACGCGGACGTGCAGCGCCCCAGGCGGTAGTCGCCCGTGCCCGACGGCTGCAAGAGCGGCGCCGATGAACCCCATCAGCTGATCGCTTGGAATCGCCGACAGTGGCCAGGAGCGGACCGTGTCGTACGCGTCGAGGGTCAGGGTCGGCGTTGGGCCAGCCGACCAGCGTGCGCTGGCCACCTCGCCAACCGCCACCGCGACACACCTGCCTGGCTCAAAGAGCACTGCGTACTCCCCAGCCAGCATCAGCTTTCCCGACGCATGGGCGACGCTCTCAGCCATTCGGGACCAAGTGCGCACCGGGGCCGATGCGGGTTTGGGTGATGCGGGTCACGCCTGGGATCGCGCCGACCGCAGCCGAGACGCGCGACAGGTCCGCCGCCTCCGTCAACACCACCACGCTCGGGCCTGCGTCGATCGTAAACAGGCAGCTCAGGCCGTGCGTCTCCCGTAGGTTACGGACGGCGTGCACAACGCCGAGGGTCGCTGGTTGCCAGTAAATCAAGCCTGGCCGCGTCGCCATCATCGTCGCGTGCATCGCCAGCGCGTTGCCTTCGACGACCTGCGCGAGGTGCTGCACGTCACGGTTGATCATCGCAACCTTGCAGTCCTCGACGTCGCGGTGGCACGTCTCGATCCAGGCCTCGAAGAACGGCGACGTCTTTTCGCACTGCTTCATCCCTTCGGTCGAGGAGATCTTCTTTGGCCCCTCGCCGATGTGCGCCACGACCACGCGCAGTGGCCACGCCTCGGGCGTGAGCAGCTGCTCGCTAATCGAGTCAGAGCCGTCCGCCTTTTCGCCTTCATTCCAGAGCACCCAGCCGCCGTGCACCGAACGACACGCTGAGCCAGAGCCCGTGCGGGCGAGGCCCGACAACGTCGCGAGATCAACGTCGACGCCGTACGCGGTGACGGCGGCCTTGGCCAACGCGGCAAAGGCGGACGCGCTGGAGGCGAGGCCCTGAGCGGTCGGTACCGTGTTGACGGCGCGGATGCCAGCGCGCACGTCGGTTCCTGCCAGCGCCCGGACCGCGCGCATGACGCGGCCGACCTTCACGAGTCCCTTGCCGTCGATGGGTTCTTCGTTGACCAACATGCGGTTCGCCGACAAATGAGCGTCGGGCTGCACCACGGTCGTCTGGTCGGACCACGGCGCCTTGTTCGCCTCGACGTATGCCGCGAGGTAGTAGCTCGTACCGGGCGGTAGCACCTTCGGCGCGCCGAGCGCCTGCCGCGACCAGGGCGACCCCGCCTTGACCGA
>CALENB010000134.1 GCA_937910235.1 uncultured Myxococcales bacterium
GACTGCCCCGGAGATCCGGGCAAACCGACGCGCGTCATGAGCGGTACGATGCAGCCGGTGCAGTCGTGATCGGAGCTCTTGCACGACGTCACCGTGCCGTCGTGCGGATCGCTGTACGCGTCCGCCCCCGCCGATCCACCAAGCCCGCCACCCAGTCCAGCGCCCTGCTTGCCGCGCGCCAGCGGCGACTGGGTCTGTTTCGTGTTGCCGGTAGCCACCGAGCACTTCGGCGGCGCGATCGACTCATGAAAATCGGGGCAGATCGACGTCCCACCCGCGCCGCCCGCCGCGCTGCCAGTGGCGCAGGCGCGAACGCCGCCGGCGCCGCCTGGGGTCTGGTCTTTCGACGCACAGCCCGCATGCCCAACGTCCTTGCCCTTCGCGCCGTCTGCGCCTGAAGTCCCTGGCTGGCCGTTCGTGCCGGCCTTGCCGTCCGCGCCTTTCGCGCCCTGCCCGGCTTTGACTTGGCAGCCGACGAGCTCAAAGCGGCTGTCGCAGTTGCTGGAGAAGACGGCGTAGCTCGTGCCCCCGGGCGAGAGCACGCTGGGGCCAATGATCGAGACGCCATCGACCCGCGTGCGCGCGCCGACGCCCAAGATGTTCTGACACCGCACCGCCGCGACGCCGGTGGCGAGCTGTTTTCCGGCGCCCTGACCGACCAAGGACGTCTCGTAGATCGCTGGATCTCGGTCTTTGAACCCTGGGCCATAGCCACCGTAGATGCTGACGCCCGCGACGAGCAGCACGTTCTCCGGCCAGGCGCCGGCGCCCACATAGAGGTGCGGCTTCTTCTGCGCGACGGCGCGGGCCGTCGCCGCGCCGATCGTCGCCATCGGCAGGGTTACCGTGCCTGCCCACAGGTCGTTGCCCCACTTCGCCACAAAGATGGCCTTCGAGGCCTCGCCATCCACGCCGTCGCAGTCGATATCGCCGCCGCCGGGGACGTCGGTGGTCGCGCCCGACTTGCACTCGCAGCCGTCACTCATCAGGCCGTTGGCGTTGACCCAGCCAGCGTCGCAGTCGATGCCACACACCGGCTTCGAACCGTTGGCTTGCGGCGGCGCGCAGGTCGCCTGGGTGTGCAGCGCGGCGGGCACCGGGCACGTGTTGTTGCACACGCCACAGTGCCCCAGGGAGGTGTAGGTGCCCGTTTTCGGGTCCAGGGCGCCTTCGTCGACGACCCCGTCACAGTCGTCATCGGCGCCGTTGCAGACGTCGTTGCTCGCGGCCTTGCCGGTGCAGATCAAGCCGCCCGTGCCCGTGCAGACCGTCTTGCCGATGCACGTGCCGTAGGGGTTGCTGATCGGGCAGGCGACGTCGCCGCCGGCGTCCTCATCGAGCGTGCCGTCGCAGTCATCGTCCGCGCCGTTGCACACCTCGGCCAGCGGGACCTTGGCGGAGCACCCAACCCAGCCCTGGCTTGGCACACAGGTCTCCTGCCCAGCGCACGTGCCCGCCGCAGTCGACCGTGAACAGGAGCGCTTTGCCCCCGAGTTTCCGGGCCCGCAGGTGCAGGTCGGCTCTGAGGGCACACATACTTTCGCCTTCTGGCCGGGGACGCTTTTGCAGGCCAACCCGGGCTCGCAGGTGTTCTTTGGCCCGCAGGGCAGCATGCAGATCTTGCTTGGCAGGCCCTTCACGCTGGGCGCCAAGCAGGTGGCGACCACGCCGCAGTCGCTGTTGGTCTGGCACGCATCACAGGCGCCGACGACTTTGGGCACGCACTGATTGCCGTCTTGTTGGTAACCCGGATCGCAGGTCGCGACGGCACAAAATGGTGGCAGCGCGGCGGCGTCACACATCGCGGTGCCGTACAGCACGGCGCCAGCGCAGCTGTTGTCGCAGACGCCACAGTGGTCCTTGCCGATCAGCACGCCGTTGACGCGCCACGGCTCGTCCGTCACGCCGTCGCAGTTGTCATCGAGGCCATTGCACTGCTCCGGTGCGGGCGCCTTCGCGTCGCAGATCCAGCCTTTGCTCCCCGCGCAGGTGGCGGTCCCCGCGCAGCTGCCCGGTTGATCGGGTTTCGCGGGCGACGTGCAGGGCGTCGTCGCCGGCAGCCCGTTGTCGGTCTTGCCGTCGCAATCGTCGTCGAGGCCGTTGCACTGCTCGGCGGTGGCGCCGGGCGCATCACAGACCTGCCATCCGTCCACACCACACGTCTGTTTGCCCGCACAGCCCGTGCCCTTCGCGGCGCAGACGCGCGAATCGCCGAGAGAATCAGGCCCGCAGGAGCACGACCCGTTGTCGGGTCGACAGAAGGCTGCGTCACTGGCCGCCGACGGCGTGCACGTGTGACCGGTGGGACACGAGTCGTGCGGACCGGCGTCGGTGGTCGCCGTCGCGAGGCACGGGATCAGACAAAAACTCCCTTCGCCTTGCACGTCGGTGCACGCGCCACCCAGGCAGGCTGACGCGTCCGAACACGGGATGCACTGCAGATCGCCTGAGACGACGCAGACGGGGGAGCCTGACCAATGCTCGTACCCAGCCGGGCACTCTGGCGGTGGTCCTGCGTCGGCGTCGGCTGGTGAAGGCTTGTCAATGTCGCTCGGCGCGTCCTGCAGACCGGCGGACACGTCGACTGGACCGGGCGACAGCACGTCGGCTGAACAAGCGGCGAGGGCAACGCACGCCAGCGCGATCAGCAGGTGCCGCGGCACGCGCAATAGGGGAGACCCAGCCCACGTCAACGTGTGCGCTCGGCCTGCCCTGGATTCTATGCACATGGTGTCGCTCTCCTCTGCCCCGCGAGAGTCCGACTGGGTCGGCTCGTCGGCGCGCACGGTAGCAGGATCTAGGCGCCTATCGCACGCCACGACAAGTTGCATGCGCGCAACCCCGCTCAGGTCGTCGACTGCACGACGAGCACCGCCGATTGAGGCGCGAGCCAGAGCTCGGTTCCGCCCCATTCGTGCGAGCGCATCGTCACGGTCGGCTCTGTCATGACGAGGCGCCAGCCACCGCCCGGTAGCGTGATGTGGGCCCGTGACAGGCTGGGGTTGAGGCAGAAGCTCACGTTGCCCTGCGGCCCTGACAGCACGTAGCCCCCCGCGCCGGAGGCGTCGTCATGCAGCAGCTGCGGCCGCTGCGGGACCACAAACGCGGGCGCCAGCCAGCGGCGACGGGCGGCGATCCACGCGCTGACAAACGCCACGAGCGCCGCATTCTGGGTGCGGTGGCGCCAGTCGATGTGGTTGGTGTGGTCGTCGCGATCGTAGCTGTTCTCGTCGGCCACACCGAGCTGCACGGAGGCGTCGCGGCGCAGCTTGGCCCGGCCCCAACTCTGCCCGAGGTGCATCATCACCGGGCCGCGGGTGCCCAGCAGCGCTGCGTTGCTCAGCCGCACCATCGCCGCGAGCTCAGGGCTCAGCGTCGCGATCTCGTCTGCGTGGACGAGCTCCTCGCTCGTGATCTCGGCCAGATTCAGGCGCCAGAAGTCGGCCAGCGTGTAGCCGTCGTGGGAGACGAGGTAACTCACGCCGTCGTTGTGCCCAGGCAGCGCGCCGCCGCTTTGATGGCCGCCGCCGCTGAGAAATCGCGCCAACGCGAGGCCGCGCCCGTGCGCGTGCGGGTCCGCGCGCAGCAGCCCGGGTTCGGATGGTTCGCGGCCCTTCAGGCCATTGCGGTAGCGGTCGTCCCACACCTTCCAGCCCAGAGAAACCAGGTGTTCGGGGCGATAACCGCCGAGGCTCCACGGCTCGGCGATGAGCAGCGCGTCCGGTCGAATGGCGAGGGCGACGTCCCGGATCTCACGTAGGGTCCGGTCGTCGATGAGCTCGGCGAGGTCGAGGCGAACGCCGTCCACGCCGATCTCGGTGAACCAGCGCCGTACGCTCGCGAGGACGAGGGCACGCATCTCCGGCGCCGCGGTGTTCAAGTCATTGCCGCAACCGCTGTGGGAGCGCATACGGCCGGCCGCAGTTCGATGAAACCACGTGCCCGGGTCGAGCAGCAGCAGCGGATTGCTGTCGTGGGCGGAGACGTGGTTGTACACCAGATCGACGATGACCCCGAGCCCGCGGGCGTGGAGCGTGTCGACCATCGCGCGCAGCTCCAGCGCGGGATCGGTGAAGCTGCCGTCGTCGGACATTCCGACCCAGGAATTGGGGGCGGCAGCGGGCCAGGCATCCGAGAACCGCTCACTCGCGGCCAGAAAGAAGCTGGGCATGTAGCCCCAATGATTGCTGAAATAGTTGCTGGAATGCGGTTTGCCAACTTGGTCGGAGTCCTCCCGTTCACCCTCGAGCACGGGCCAGCTCGTGACCGGCAACAGCTCGACGGCGTCCACGGCCAAGCCGAGCGCGTGCCGGGCGCCCCCGATCGCCGCGGCGTGGCTCTCCGCAAAGCCGCGGTAGGTGCCGGGCTCGGTGACACCCGCCGACGCGTGGTGGGTCGCGTCCGCGAGGTGCATCTCCAGCAGCACGGCGGCGTCTGGGTTGATGGTGACGCCGCCACGCGCGGGCGGCAGCGCCGACGTCACGACGGACCAGGTCGGATGGCCGGCCGCCTTACGACGCACCACCGCCCGCGCCCAGGGGTCGGCGACGACGATCGTGTCCCAGGGACGATGGACGCGAAACCGGTAGCAGCCCAACGGTGCCGAGATATCGGCCTGCCAGACGACGCGACAGCTGCCGATCCCGGCGCCGTCGCTGACGTCCATCCGCCGCATCGCGGTGACCCGTTGCGGTTCTTGGTCGGGATGACGACGTTCGACCAGCTCCACGTGCACAGCCGTGGGGGCCATCAGCCGGAAACAGCGCTGCGCAGGCAGCCAGCCCAACGGTGCATCGCAGCTCACGCGGCCTCCACGACGACGACGCTGAAGCGTGGCAGGTCGAACAGAACCCCGAAGACGTCGCCGTGGTCTCCGGCGGGCATGGCGAGCAGCGCGGCGGTGTCGGTGTGCCCGCCGAACGCGTGGTCATCACTGTGCAGGGTGACGCGCCACGACCCTGCGTGCGGCACCTCGAGCACATAACCCGGCCGCGGCACGTCGAGCGTATTCACGACAACCAGCAGCTCAGCGCGGCCTTCGTCGCCCCATCCCAACCGCCTGAAGGCATACGCCGAGTGCGCCGTATCGTCGGCGTCGATCCAGCTGAAGCCATCGCGCGTGTGGTCGCTGTGGCTCAGCGCCGCGTGACCCCGATACAGCGCGTTGAGCGCCGCGACCCAGCTCAGCAGCCCCTGCCGACTCGGCTCGGCGGCTTGGGCCCAGTCCAGCTCTTGGTCGAAGTCCCACTCGCGCTCCTGACCGAACTCGCAGCCCATGAACAGGAGCTTTTTGCCCGGCATGAGCCACTGCAGGCCAAACACCACCCGCAGCTGCGCCGCGCCGTCCTGCCACGGCCCCGCGACCTTGCGAATCAAGCTGCCCTTGCCGTGCACCACCTCGTCGTGGCTCAGGGGCAGCACAAAGGCCTCGGCATCGGCGTAGGACGAGGCAAACGTGAGCTCGTGGTGATGCCAGCTGCGATGCTCGGGCGCTCTGGCGAAGTAGCTGAGCGTGTCGTGCATCCAGCCCATGTTCCACTTGAACGTGAACCCGAGCCCAGCGTCGTAGGGGGCAAGCGGCGGCACTGGCTCGCCCGTGACCTTGGCAAACGCCGTCGACTCCTCCGCCACCGTGACCACGCCGGGGTGACGCCCGCGTACGACCCTGTTGAAGTCCTGAAGGAAGCTGATGGCGTCGAGGTTCTCGTGGCCACCAAAGGCGTTCGGCAGCCACGCGCCGGCCTCACGGCTGTAGTCGAGGTAGATCATGGACGCGACCGCATCGACCCGGATGCCGTCGACATGAAAGGACTCCAGCCAATAGCTCGCGCTCGCCAACAGAAAACTGCGCACCTCGGGCCGAGCATAGTCAAAGACCAGGGTGCCCCAGTCGGGGTGGGCGCCGAGCTGAGGATCTGCGTATTCGAAGAGCGGCGCACCATCGAAGGCGGCGAGCGCGTGGCTGTCTTTCGGAAAGTGCGCGGGCACCCAGTCGAGGATGACGCCGATGTCCGCGCCGTGCAGCGCGTCGATGAGAAAGCGCAGATCGTCCGGATCGCCGTAGCGAGACGTCGGCGCGAAGAACCCGGTCACCTGATAGCCCCAGCTCGGATCGTAGGGGTATTCGCTGATCGGCAAGAACTCGACGTGGCTGAATCCGAGGCCGTGAACATGGGCGACGAGACGATCGGCGATCTCGCGGTAACCCCACGGTCGGCCATCGCTGTGGCGGAGCCAAGAGCCTAAGTGGACCTCGTAGATGCTCATCGGGGCGTCGCGTACATTTGTGGCTGCGTCTCGCCGCGCCAGCCACTCGGCGTCCTGCCATTCATGCTGCGGAGGCCCGACCAGACGCGAGGCGGTGCTGGGGCGCAGCTCCGCCGAGAAGGCGAAGGGATCGGCGCGTTCCGTCCACGCGCCGTCCAGCCCGCGGATCGCCAACTTGTAGAGTTGACCGGCCTGGGCGTCGGGCACATGCCCGTAGAAGCAGCCGTCGCGGGGGACCAGCGGGACGCCAGCCCACTCGGAGAAGTCACCCTTGACCTGCACCTCCGTCGCGCGCGGCGCCCAGACCGCGAATCGAAACCCGCCCGCCGGATCGGGGTGAGCGCCCAGCCAGCGCCAAGCGTCGTGCCCCATCGCGCCGTGAAAGCGAGCGCGTTGGGCTGCGGTCGCGTAGTCATTGGCTTTCAGGTCGACGGTGTCGGGCAACATGGCACCTCCAGGGGCCGCAAGGTAGCGCTTGAGTCGGGCGAGTTAAACCGGGAAGGCGTAACGCCGCCGCCGCCGAGGCGTCCCTCGCCGCTTCAGGTTGGTTTTTCGGGCGCCGTGGGCGGGCTCGCCTGGGGCCCGGGCTGTGCGCTCCCTGACGGCCCCCACAGGCGGTTTGCTGGCGGCGGGTGTTTCTTGTAGTAACCGGTTATTCGCGACGGCTGGCTTGTGCTAGTAGAGTCGTCCGCCCAACCCGAACGGAGCCGCTTCATGTCCACACCGCCTCGTCATCTCGCTGTCCTCGTCCTCACCGCCTGCCTGGCCCTGACACTCTCCGCATGCAGCAGCGACGACGGCGACGACGGCGGATCGACCACGCGCGCGACCACGATCGCTGGATTGAAGGGCGATCAGACCGCCGGCAAGACGACCTACGACAACACCTGCGCCGCCTGCCACAAGGTGGACGGCACGGGCGACATCGGCCCGAACCTCGTCACGTGCGCCAAGGCTGCGTTGACGGTCACCGCCGTCGCGACGGTCGTGGTCGACGGCCAGGGCACGATGCCCTCGTACAGCACGCTGACAGACCAGGACATCGCGAACACCATCTCGTATGTCAAAGGCCAGCTCGCCGGTAAGTAGCCCGCCGGCGCGAAGCCCGCCAGCATGGACCTGGACTTGGGCCGGGCCGCCACCCAGAAGGCCCCCTCATGGCTGATCCGATCCGCGGACCCTATCGCGAGCTGACGACCGCTGCCCTCATCCTCGGCATCCTCCAGGGCGTCGTGATGACGGCGGCGTTCGTCTACATCGGACTCAAGCTCGGATTCGGCCTCTCGGGCTCTACCGTCGCCGCGATCATGGGTTTTGTGCTGCTGCGCGGCGTCATGGGCAAAGGCACGCTGGTCGAGAACAACCTCAACCAGACCATCGCGTCGGGGATCAACACCGCCTCGGCCGGCGTGGTGTTTACGCTGCCGGCGCTGCTGCTCATGAGCGTGAAACGCCCAGAACTCGGCGATTTCGCGCTGGGGCCGATGGTGCTGGCGGCGATCGCGGGCTCCTTCATGGGCATCGTGGTGATCATCCCGCTGCGCAAGCAGTTCATCGAGCTCGATCGGCTGCGCTTTCCGTCCGGCATCGCGGTGGCGAGCATCCTCAAGTCTCCGGGCGAGGGGGCGGCTAAGGCGCGTTTGCTCATGGGCGGCTCCGCGTTGGCGGGCGTCGGCACCATCCTGGTGAACGTGGGCGTCATCCCGGCCGCGATCGATCTGAACGCCTGGTTCGGCGTGCCGATCTGGCTACCGATGGCGATCAGCGTCAGCTTCGCCAACCTGGGCGCCGGCCTGCTGAGCGGTCGTGGCGGCATGCCGTTCTTCTTGGGTGGCGCGCTCGCTTGGTGGGTCATCTCGCCGGTGATCACCCACTCCGGCTGGCTGCCAACGCCGGTCAACGCGCCCTCGCAGGCCGCGATCTGGGCCCAGCAGGCGAGCACGATGTACGGCGAGATGATCCGTCCGCTGGGCATCGGCATGCTGATCGGCGGCGCGCTGGCCGGTGTGGTCGCGTCGTACCCAGCGCTCAAGGCGGCGATCCGGAGCTTGTCTGCGGCGGCGAAGTCAGGCGCGGCGGGCGGTGGCGCCGAGGAGCTGTCTCCGAAAGTCCTGTATCTCGGCCTCGCAGGCAGCGTGGTGGCGCTGTTTTGCGCGAGCCTGCTCAGCGATCCGGGCATCACCGTGGGCACCGCCTTGGTCATGGCGGGCGCCGGCACGCTGTGGTTGGGCCTGGCTGGGTTGATCGTGGCCCAGGCCACGGGCGCGACCGACATCTCGCCGCTCTCGGGCCTCGCGCTGATCGCGGTGACCCTGCTGTTCGCCATCACAGGCGGCAACATCGTGTCGTCCATCCTGATCGGGCTCACGATCTGCGTCGCCTCGAACCAGTGCGCAGACATGATGGGTGATCTGAAGACCGGACACCTCGTCGGTTCGAAGCCACGCGTGCAGCAAGTCGCGCAGCTCGCCGTGGCGTGGGTCGGCCCGCTCGTCGCCATCGCGGTGATGTTCCTGCTGTGGCGACAGGGCGGCGCGCTCGGCGGTTTTGGTCCCCAGAGCCAAGCGTGTCTGGACGCCACGCCGGGCTGTCTACCGGCGCCGCAAGCCGGCGCGCTGCAGGCGATGGTCGAATCTCTGGAGAGCGGCAAGGCCCCGCTCGACAAGTACGCAGCGGGCGCGGTGTTGGGCGGCGCGCTGAGCGCCTTTCCGATCGGCGGACTCGGCGTGTTGGTCGGCCTCGCGATGTACCTGCCCTTCGACATCACCTTTGGCTACGGTATCGGCTGCCTCATCACGATGGGCCTGCAGCGCGGCAAGGGCGCGAACTGGATCGGCGACCGCGTAGTGCCCGTCGCCGCCGGGTTCATCATCGGCGAGGCCCTGACCAATCTGACGTGGGCGATGCTGCAAATGGCCGGTGTTGTCGGCACGGGAGGCGTCTGATGCTGCGCATGCTCGGCCTGCTGCTGTTGACGCTTGGGACTGGTTTGGCGGCGGTCTATGGCGCGTGGCTGCCCGGCACCGACCGCGCCGATCATCGCGCCCGGATGGCCGCCGAGGCGCACGCGGCGATGCGCACGGTCGTGGCTAAGAACGTGGTTAAAGTGGTGGCTCACGCCGCACCTGCGCAGTCGCGACCAGCGCAGTCCACACCGGCGCTGGCGCGGCTTGATCGCCTCGCCGCGCTGCCCGCGCCGGCGGCGCCGCTTGGGCCAGACGGCAAGACCCTCGGTCCCCCGCGCGGCGGCGACGCCGTCTCCCTCTGGGCTGAAGAAGCGGGCGTCCCCTTCGGCTTGGGCGTGCTGCTTGTGATCATCGGCGTGGTCCTCGCTCGGCGGGGCATGCACACCGAGGCGATCGCGGCGCAGGCCCGCAGCGCCTCGACTGGCGCGGCGCCCGGCCCGCTGCTGGCGCGTCTGGTGCAGGAGCTGGACACGCTGTGCGCCCGGTACGGTGGGGCGCGAGCGGACATCGACGCCATCGGGGGCATCGACGCAAACGGGGGCATCGACGCAAACGGGGACATCGACATGGACGCTGTCCGCGCGGACGTGGAGCGGCTGCAGCAGGAGGTCGTCAACCCGCTCGTTGAGGGCCGCGACCAGATCAGCCAGGAGTTCGGGGTGGGCGCGTACGCCGATATCTTCGTGCCGTTCTCGGCGGCCGAGCGGCAGCTCAACCGCGTCTGGTCGGCGTGTGTCGATGGCTACATCGACGAGATCCATCCCTGCCTGCAACGCGCCCAGGTGTCGGCCTTGCAGGCGCACGAGGCGTTTGGCGCCGCGCGTTCTTCGCAGTCCAGCTGAGGCGAACCATGCTGATCCTGACGTCCACCACCACCACGCCGCCGAGCCGCGTCAGCCGCATGAGCTGGATCTTGCGGGTGGGGTCGAGCGTCTGCGGGGTCCTCGTCTGCCTCAGCGCCGGGTGTGCGGGGCGCGCGTCCGTGGACGCTGGCGATGGCCTCAGCGGCGGCGGCGCCGTTCACGGCCAAGACGGCGGCGGCACGGACGGCGCGCCAAACGGCGCCTACACCGTTCATTTCGGCGCGTCGGTGAGCCCCCCACACCAGTGCCGTCCGGCGCCGGTCGCCGACGGCGCGACCGCTGGGGAGGCCGGCACGGCCGCCGGCTACTTCACGCTGCCGGACCTGCGTTGCGCTTGGTCCGACACCGCCCTCGCCGCCACAGTCGCCTCGCCGACGGGCGCGGTCGTTCCCGCCAGCGCTGACGAGGCGGCGGTGCGCGCGGCGATCCAGGCGGCCGGCGTCGACGGCGTCGTCGCGTTCACCGGCGGGGAGACGTACGTCCTGCACAGCAGCCTCGCACCGCTGAAGGGCCAACGTTGGACCCGCGCGGGCACTGGACGCGCCACCTTGCGACGCGGCGACGCGCGCGTCACCACCCTCGCCACGGCGACCGCTGTCGGCGCGACGATCCTCGACGTCGCGTCCGCCACCCACTTCCCCGTCGGTGCGCAGCTGACGGTCGTGGCGGCTGCCGAGACCGGCGCCAATCAGACCGCGGCTTCCGGTTGCCCGTTGTCCCATCGCGTCGTGAGCGGCTCGGGCACGCAGCTGCAGATCTTGCCACCGCTGACGCGCCCCTTCGCGGTGGGGGACAAGGTCATCTCAGCGTTCGCGATGGTCGAGGTGCACGCCGCCGACGTGCGGATCGACGGCCTGGTGTTCGACGGCAACGCCAGCGGAAACCCCGATTATGCAGCCGCTGAGACGTTCGAGGCGATCGCCGTCTCGCAGGCGAGCCGCGTCCGGCTCGAGAACAACGAGCTCCATGACGGACCGGCCGACTTGGTCTCGTTGCGCGCCTGTGTGGACTGCGTCGTGAGCGACAATCGCCTGCGCGACGCGCACGGCGCGGCGCTGCGCCTAGCGGACACCCTGAAGCTGCTGGCGCTGCGCAATCGACTGACCCACATCGCCACGGTGTCCGGCGCGATCCGCTGGGCAGGCGGCAACGTGCAAGCGTGGCTGGATCAGAACTGCATCTCCGACACCGTCGGGCCGGCGTTCGGCCAAACGTCCGCCTCCGATCGCGGCCTGAAGCTGCACAACAATCAGCTGCTGCGCGTCGGCGGCGTCTTGGTCGTGCCACCGGCGAGCGCGGCCAAGGGTGGCGAGACAGGTCAGCCTGGCGGGATCCTCAGCGATCTCGAGGTCAGTGAGAACTTCGGCGTGCAAGTCGGCGCGCTGACGATCGGCGCCCCGGTGAACAGCGCCGCGCGGCCGGTCGTGCTGGCGAACGACGCGCGTCTGATCGGCGTGCGCGTGCGCGGCAACCGATGGTTGGGCGGCAGCGTCGAGATCTGCGGCTGTAGCGACGTCAGCGTCCTCAACAACACCCTCGCGGACCTCACCATGGCCTCACCCAAGCAGACACTCGCCGCGACGCTCATCCCGCCAGCCGCTGATGGGTTTGGTGCCGCGCTCGTGACGCTGCGCGGCGTGGTCGATGCGCAGATCACTAACAACGTCCTGCTCGGCGGCCCGCGCGGTCTGTGGTTGGAGCAGCGCGGCGTCGGCGGTAGCCGCGGCGTGTTGCTGCAAGACAACATGCTGCTCGGTCAAACCAAGGTCGGCATGACGCTCGGCGACGCGGCTGCCATGGTCGCGGCCACGCCCGGCGGGGCGACGCCGGTGAGCGGCGTCACGTGCAGCGATAACACCGTAAAATCGGGGTTGATCGACGGTGGAGCGAGCCGCTGGGGGGTCATGCTCGGGCACGGCACCCACTTCCTCGGCAACTGCGTGGAGAGCCCCAGGGGCGTCCTGCTCGACAGCGTCGCGCCGGATCAGGCGGCCACGAACACCCAGCCAACCGTGGTGGTTCGCAACAGCGCGTTGTCGACCGATCCAGCGGCGACCGCGCAGTCGATCGGCGCGTTGGGCAGCGGTGGCGGCCTCTACCTCACCGCAAACTGGCTGCGCGGCGTGATCGCGTCGCAGATTGTGAAATCGGCGATCTCAACAGTGAGCGGCAACTTCGCCACCAAGGTGGGCTGCGGTACCTGCTGGCCCGATCCGGCGCTGTGGCTGCAGCTGCCCGATGGCGCAGCCGTGGAGGTCCGGCCGTGAACGTGCGATTGGTCGTCATGATGTGCCTCGCGACGGTCTTGTGGGCCACGCCCGCCAGCGCGAGAGACTACGATCGTAATGACGTCTCGGGGCGTGAGATCGGGCTCATGATCGCCCGCACCTCCTTGCAGGGCGGTCCGTTCGCCATGCTGGTCCGCGGCGTCGCGCGGCGCCACACACGGTTCTTCTACGTCGCCGGGGAGGTGATGCTCGGCACGACGCTTGAGCCCACGTTCTACGGCTCCGGGGGCGTCGCGGTGGGCATCGAGACCGCCGAGGACGCCTACAAGGTCAAGCGTGGCTACGCGGAGGTCGGTGTCACCGGCCAGTGGAGCCGCAGCAGCGTGTTTGAGCTGCTCAACTTGCACGTCGAAGTCGGGCTTCGCCTGCAGCTCCAGACCACGGACAGACCGCACCTGTATGCGTACGTCGGCACACGCGTGATGACCAGCTTCAGCACCTACGGCGTCGGCTTAGCGAGCGGCGTGGGGTGGACGTTCGACTGACTCGGGCGCGCCGCTGTGATGCGTGGGTCGGGCGCGATCGTGGCGGACGCCCCGGTTTTACGGCCCACTTGCTGTTCCGGCTGACGCGCTAGACCCGGATCACTGCAGGTGAACGCCAAGGAATGCTTGCACCTCGCCAGAATCGGGGTGACTGTGCTGCGAGCGTTCGGGTTGGGCCGGTGCGCTTCACTCAGCACCAGCCAATCGGAGCTCCCCATGCGCACCTCTCTTTGTCGCGGCCAGCGCTTGTCGCCGCGATCCGCCAGTCTGTCCGCGGCGACCACGCCACGGGCCATGATCCTTGCGATGGTCGTCGCGATGGCCCTGAGCGGCTGTGGCGGCGACGACACCAAACCGCTGAGCTTGGACGCAGGGGCGACCCAAGACGTGTCAGACGCCAACGTCGGCGACGCGGGGGTGGACGCCGCCCAGGTGGACGCTGCCCCAGTCGACGCCGCCGCTGAATTTCCGCTCCACAGCTGCGCGGCCTTTGCCAAACCCTGCGTCGAGCTGCGCGCCGGCGATGTGGAAGGGCTGCAGGAGGCGACGCAGCTGCTAGAGAAGGACACGACGCTCGTGCTCGGCGCAGGCGCCTGGCACCTCGACAACCAGGTCACGCTGCGCAAGGCGACGGGTATCACGCTCATCGGTCAGGGCATCGACAAGACCATCCTCAACTTCAAGGCGCAGAAGATTCAGAGCAACGGCGTCGACGTGATCGGCGACAACTTCCGCATCGAGTCGCTCACCATCGAGGACGCTAAGAAGGACGCGCTGCGGATCGAAGACAGCAAGGGCGTGACGATTCGCAAGGTCAAGGTCACGTGGACGAACGGGCCGGCCAAGGAGAACGGTGCCTACGGCCTCTACCCCGTCAAATGCCAAGACGTGCTTATCGAGGACAGCGTCGCGCTCAACGCCTCAGATGCCGGCCTCTACGTCGGTCAGACCCGCAACGTCATCGTCCGCAACAACGTCGCGCGCGGCAACGTCGCCGGAATCGAGATCGAGAACACACAGTTCGCCGACGTGTACGGCAACCTCGCCGAAGACAACACCGTCGGCCTTGCGGTGTTCGATCTACCGGGCAACCCCATCATCGGTCGCGACATCTACGTCCACGACAACATCGTGAAGAACAACAACCGCGCCAACTTTGCGCCCGGCGGCACGGTCAGCGAGGTGCCGGCGGGAACGGGCACGTTCATCATGGCGTCACGGCGCGTCGAGTTTGCAAAAAACACCTATGAGAACAACGGCACAGTCGATATCGCGGTGGTCAGCGGCCTCGCGATTCAGAACAAGGCGAGCAAGTGGCGGTTGGCCAAGGACAAGGTCGTCGGCGACAGCGCCGGCCTCGACCTGCCGAACGACGCGACCGGCATCAGCAACTACCGCACGTCGGACGTCTATCTCCACGACAATACACACAAGGGCTCCGGCACCAACCCCGACGGCAACGACCCCTGGAAGCGGCCGCTCGGCTTCCTGCTGCTCATCGTGTACGACGGCGCCACCATCGAGAACGTGCTGTACGACGCCTGGGGCGAATCGAGCTTTCACGCGACGGATGCGGGCAAAAACAGCAACGACAACCGCCTGTGCCTCGACAACGAAGCCGGCGCGACGTTTGTGAGCATCAACTTGCCGGTGACGCTGCCCGCGGCAGAAGAGGGGAAGTTTGCGAAGCTCACGGACTTCTTCCGCCCCAAGGCGCCGTTCGCGCCCTTCACGTGCAAGACGATGAAGGGTGGCCCGCTCGCGCCGGTCGTGTTGCCACAGCTCAAGAAATAGGGGGCCTCGATGCGGTTCTGGATGCACGTCCTGACACGGCTACGCCTCGTCGTGTGGCTCGGCTGGAGTGTTGTGGGCTGGGGTGTGGTAGCCAGCGGCGCGGTGGCGTGCACGGAGTCCGCGTCGAGCGTGAAGGCCGACGCTGGGGTGACGGCCACCGACGTGACCGGAGCGGTTGACGCTGGCGACGCTGATGCCGCGGCGGGCTCGGATGCGCTCGCGGCGACCGACACCACGCCTGCGTCTTGGCCGCTGATCGCCCTAGATCCCGCCGCTAAAGCGCCGCCCAAGCTCTCCATGATCGGTGTGGCGAGGCGGGTGAATGGCGTGCTGGAGCTGCATCCGGACATGGTGCCGTACGAGCTGTCGGTGCCGTTGTTTTCGGACTACGCCGTGAAACGTCGCGCGTTGTGGCTGCCTGCGGGCACGGCGATTTCGTATCGCGCGAAGGGTCCGCTCGACTTTCCGGTGGGCAGTATTCTGATCAAGTCGTTTCTGTTCCCCGAGGACATGAGCGAGCCGACCAAGCACCTGCGCCTCATTGAGACCCGGGTCATCGTGCGCGACAAGACCGAGTGGAAGGCCTGGCCCTACGTGTGGGACGACGACGGCCAGGACGCGACCTTGAAGGTGGGTGGCACGGTGAAGTCGTTGCCGTTTATGGACGTAGCGGGGAACAAGCGCACGGCGAACTACCTGGTGCCGCAGCGCAATCAGTGTCTGGACTGCCATGACCGCAAGGACTCGGGCGGGACGTTTACCGACATCATTGGGCCGAAGGCGCGGTATTTGAATCGGGAGATCCTGGTGGATGGCGAGGCGGTGAACCAGCTGCAGCGACTCAGCGACAACGGCTGGCTGAAGGGCATGCCGGCTTTAGGGCTGATCGATCAGGCTTTTAGCGCGGAGAAGGTGGCCCAGGTGGGCGTCGCGCAGCTGGGCAAGGCGGAGCTGAACGCGGCGGCGCGCGACTATTTGGATATCAACTGCGCGCACTGTCATAGCCCGAACGGGGTGGAGGGGCGGACGTCGCAGCTGTATCTGAACTTTGATAACGAGGACGCGTTTCTCATGGGGGTGTGCAAGGCGCCGAGCTCTGCGGGGAAAGGCGGGTTTGGGCGGTCGTATGACATTGTGCCGGGGCAGCCGGATCAGTCGATTTTGGTGTATCGGCTACAGACCACGGAGCTGGGCGCGATGATGCCGGATATTGGGCGGAGTCTGGTGCATACGGAGGGGTTGGCGTTGGTGCGGCGGTGGATTTTGGAGATGGCGCCGGTGAAGTGTGATCGGTGAGGTGTGATCGGTGAAGTCCGCCGACTCAGGCCCTCTTCCCGTCCGACAGACGCCACTGCCCGACCTTGGCGCGTTCAATCGACGCCATGACGTGAGCGAGTCCTCGCCGCCGTTCGCGCTCCTCACGACCGGCTTCACTGGGCGTCGGCTCGGCAAGCTCGGCCCGTAACTCCATGAGTTCATGAACGCTCATGCCGGGCGCCACCACCTTCGCCACCGCGAGCTGGGCTGGCGAGAACGGCCGTCGCAGCCGATCCTCTTCGGCCTGCCAGCGCGCGCGAAAGGCGGCGTGCAACCAATCGTGGGTCTGCCTGTAGTTGCGCTCGAGCCAGTCCTGCCCCGTCACCTCATGAATGGGTCGCCAGCGCGACGCCTCCTGCTGACCCTCCTCGTCCCTGACCCGCAGCAGCGCGTCGGGGTTGAGGCGATAGTGCCCCTTGCGCACCCGCACCCACAGCTGCCGCCCGGTGGCATAGGTCGAGCCGACGCAGCTCCGCGACAGGAGATGGTTGAGGTAGCTACGCTTCTTGCGCCGTTGCTTGAGGACGATCTCGGGCAGGCCTCGCCAGACATCGTCGTCGAGGAACGTCGCCGTAACCAGCCCACGCGGGCCCAGATTTGCTGGGTATAAGCTCGACTGCCGCGCCATGATGAGCTGAAACAAGAGGTACTCGCCCTGCTGTCGACCGAGCTGATGCATGCGCCCGTCGACCTCCACATCGAAGGAGGCGGGGGCGACCAGATCGTAGATGATGCCGAGCTGATCGGGCGGCTGCAGGAGACCGTCGTAAGCGCCGCGGAGCGCCCAGCCTATCGCCTGACGGCCCAGGTGATCTCGGGCGGTCTTGTCCGCGCCGCGCTCCAACAGGGCCTCCACCAAGGCGAGATCTCCGGTGTAGGCGGCCAGCATCAGCGGCGTCAGGCCGACCTGCACACGATGGTCGACGCCGTGGCGCTCCGTATCGCGCAGGATCGCTTGATGCCCCTTGCCGAGCGACCGACGGATCGCGCCCTGCGTCGCCGGAGGTCGATCACGCTCGTAGTTGGCCACGGAACCGAGCCCGGTGGTCGCCTCCATCACGCCGACCGTCACCGCTTCATCGTGTAAGTAGGCGAACTCCAGCATCTGCCGCCGCAGCTTCGTGGCGACGTTCTTCTTGTCCGTGGCGGCGGCCAACAGGTCGGGCAGCTGCCGCCTGCCAAAGACCTTCCAGGGCACGGGCTTGAGCTTGAGCACGTCTCGACGGATCGACTCGGCCTGATCGAGCTTGCCCTGCGCCTGCAGCCGCTGCGCCTCCCGTTGCCACTCCTTCGCCGTCGCGCGCTGGGCCTTGATGCCGTCGGCGTCCAGCGCCTCCGAGACGCTCAGGAGCTTCAAGAGCGGATGGTCGACGTCGTCTTCAATCAGCACCACGTCGCGCACCGCGCGGGTCAGGGCGACGTAGAGGGCGTTCACAAAGAACTTGGTCAGCTCGAGCGATTTGTCGGATTTATCGCGCGCTCTGCGGTAGGCGAGCTCGTCCACGGTGAGCTGATTGGGGCTGAGGCCGTCGGCCAGATCAGCGTAGACCTTGCGCTCCGAAGAGATGAGCCGATCCAAGATGATCGTCTCGTACTCCAGCCCTTTGACCTCACGAATCGAGAAGATCAGCGGCGTCTGGAAGCGTTTTTGCGCGTCGGCCTTGTGCTCGTCCCGCAGGACCACGACGGCGACGCCGGTGGACCGGCTGGTGCGTTCATTGAGCTGCCGCACCGCTGGCGACCGGGTGTTGAGGCTCACGACCGTGCCGACCTCGCCACCGATGGCCTGCATGAGCCGGTTGCTCTCCCGATCGATGGACCCGAAGCGCAGGTGCTTGACGCGCAGCACGTCGTTGGCGATGGCGGTGACCTGCACGCTGTTGCGATAGCTCGCTGAGAGCATGTGCACTTGTTGATTCTGGACCTCGCCAATCCCCCGCCAGAACAGGGTCTTCACCTTGGTCCATGAGAAGTGATTCGGGTGCACGATCTGGTTCGCGTCCCCTGCCAACACGAAGTTGCCAGGGCGCTTGAGCGACGCCAGGACCAGGGCGAGCTGGGCGTTGGTGAGGTCCTGAACCTCGTCGACGACGAGGAAGTCGTAGGTCGGCGTCATCTGGCCAAGCTGCTCGTGGGCCACCAAATTGGGCTCGTAGCGGGCTTCGCTCTGTAACCAACTCAGGTAATGCTCGAAGATGTCGTAGATGAGGGCGCGCTGCGTCGCGTCAAAAAGCGACTGGCGTACACCTAGGTCGAGGTACTGCGCACGCGTGAGCGCGCCCTCCGGCTCCGCGGTGAGGACGCCCCGCAGCTCCTCATAGACGGCGTGCGCGGTGGAAAATCGCAGCTTGCTTTGGTGCCGTGCGAAGAAGATCGTGAAATCTCGAAAGGTGACCGGACGACCAGCGGGCACATGAACCGTCTCCAGCAGCTGCTCATAGCTGAGAAAGCTGGCCTCTTGTTCGTCCGGCGCGCCGTCGAACGCGCCGTAGAGGTCGCGCGAGGTCTCTGCGAGCCAGCGTGATTCGGTGATATAGGCGACGTTGCCGGCCGCCTGACGCAGACGTTGGAGCAGGAGCGCCGTCTTTCCGCTCCCCGCAGAGCCGACGAGTATTTGGGGGGTCCGCTGGCGGAGGGCGGCGTCTTGGGTGTCGTCCAGCGAGAGCGGCTTGTCGAGCAGCAGAAACTCGGGGCGCGTCGGGTGGATGAAGCGCATCGGCTGGCAGTCTTTCGGCGCCAGTGTGGTTACGGACTCGAGCTTGTCGTCGTCTACGCGGGCACCACGGAGGAAGCGTGATTTGTCGTAGGCGTGGTGGCGGATGACCTCGAGGAGCAGGCAGACCGTCTCGCCGTCGTGGTGTACGAACTGCAGGAGGAGGCGGGAGGCGTCGTCGAGTTTGGCCCGGAAATACGGCTGATTCGCTAGCTTTTTGACGTCGGGGGAGCGGAGGTCGTCGCGTTCGATGGCGGCGCGGACCTTGTTGACCTTTTTGGCGAGGCTGCCGGGGGCGAGGTCTGCGTAGGTGAGGCAGCGCACGGGTGGGGGCTCCTGGTGGCGGGCGGTTTTGGCGGGGGTTTAGGGTGCCGTTAATAAGGTCCTGCGATGTCGGGCTGGGTGGTTGTAGCTGGTGTTGGGCGGGGACTCAACAGCGGGTTGCGCTAGGGTGGGCGCGATGTGACGCTTCGAGCTCGATCGGCTTCCTCAATTGCTGACTTCGAGTCGGCTGGGCGCCCGAAGGTCGTACGTGCCATCGCCCACCCTCCACGCGGAGACTTGTTTTTTGAACACATTACTGAGCAATATCAACGCTTTGTTATAATACAACCGGGTTCAGCGTCGTGGATTCGAGTTCGTAGTGTGTCGAATTGACCTGTTGGATATACGTCATGAAGCTTCCCCTCGACATCAACGCCCTCCTCCACGGCCGCACCGTCGAGTGGGAGCGCCTGGAGTTCAAGCGCGGCTGGAACCCCGTCGACGTGCTCCACACCTCTGCGCCTTCGCCAACGATTTTCACAACCTCGGTGGAGGCTATCTAGTGATCGGGGTTGAGGAGGAATACGGTCGGCCGAAGCTGCCGCCCGTTGGCCTCAACCCGACTTCGCTGGACCGCATCCAGAAGGAGTTGCTGAACCTGGGCCAGACGGCCATTCAGCCAAGCTACACGCCGGTCATCGTACCCTACGAGATCGACGGGCGGTCTATCCTCGTGCTGTGGGCGCCAGGCGGCCAGACCCGGCCCTACCGAGCCAAGACCATCCTCGGCAAAAACCAACGCAACTACGCCTGGTTCATCCGCAAGGGTTCATCGACGGTACGGGCTCGGGGAGAGGACGAAGCCGAGTTGCTATCCCTGGCGGCGACGGTGCCCTTTTGGTGATCGGCTGAACCAGCGCGCCCGCGTCGAGGACCTCTCCCGTGCGCTCATCGTCAACTTCCTCGATGAGATCGGCAGCGGGCTTGCGGCTGAGGCCCGCACCCTGCCGCTCGTCGAGTTGGCCCGCCAGATGAAGTTCCTAGACGGGCCGGCCGAGGCCCCCTTCCCCGCAACGTCGGCCTGATGTTTTTTCACCACGAGCCGTGGCGCTTCTTCCCGGGCATGCAAATCGACGTCGTCTGGTTCCCCGAGGGACCCGGCGGGGATCGCTTCACCGAGAAGACCTTCCGCGGCCCGCTCCAACAGATGGTGCGAGACGCGCTGGCCTACTTGCAGCGCGGTTTCCTCACCGAGACGGTCATCAAGCACCCCGACCGCGCCGAGTCGACGCGAGTGGCCAATTTCCCCTTGGCGGCGGTTGAGGAGGCGGTGGTGAACGCCGTCTACCACCGCAGTTACGAGCTACGAGAGCCTGTCGAGGTGCGAGTGCGCCGCGAAGATTTGGTGGTGCTGAGCTATCCGGGGCCCGACCGCTCGGTGGGCCTGGAGCAGCTACGGGCCGGGCGTGCCCTGGCGCGGCGCTACCGCAACCGGCGCATCGGCGAGCTGCTCAAAGAGCTCGACCTGACGGAGGGGCGGGGGACGGGCATCAACAAGATCTTGCGGGCCATGCGTGACAATGGCTCACCAGCGCCAGTGTTTGACTTCGACGAGGACCACCGCTACTTCGCGGTGACCCTACCAGCACATCCGACGACCGTGGTAAAAATGCGGCCCGAGCCGACGATGGACGGTACCGACCAAGTCACCGACCAAGTCACCGACCAAGTAGCGACCCTGTTGCGAACGCTCGGAGATCAAGCCGCCTCGGCGACCGAGCTGATGGCGATCTTGGGGTTGGCACATCGGCGGTCTTTCCGGGGCGCTTACCTACACCCGGCGATAGCGGCCGGCCTGCTTGAGATGACGCTGCCGGAGAAGCCGCGCAGTAGTAAGCAGCGCTATCGCCTCACAACGGCTGGGCGGGCATGGCGGGTCGCGCAGGTCGCGCAGGTCGCTGGGGAGGGTGACGATGGCCGCTGAACCTTCCATCCCGCGCCCCAGGGGCTGCTCCGCGACGGCCGCGCGCGAGCAGGATCCGAACGAGATTGGGCACGGTGTTGGGGGCGAGGTGCATGCTGCGTTTTTGTGTGGGTGTGGTTGGTGGTGATGCGTTAGGGTATACTCTAACAGTAGTTTCGTCATAGAATCAATGGTTTGTGCCATGTTACGTCGGTTTGGGCATGTCCTCGCTCCTGAGAAGCAAGGAACGTCGACACCACGATTCGTCTCCGGTTGCGCGGGTAGGGGGCCACTCCCGAGCTTGCGTTGGGGAGCGTCCATCGTTCGAGAATGCTGCGCCTGCTCGAGAGTTCTGTGGCCCATCTTGGGCCCAAGATGGGTGTGGCGGTGTGTCCTCAGTAGGACGCGCCGTCACAACTATCTAATTATGTTATAGTTATTCGGCGCGCCCAGCAGGGCTCGAACCTGCGACCCTCGGTTTAGAAGGCGGTGATGACGTTCCTGCTTCTCCCTGTTGGGCTGTGAAATCAGCTGTTTACACGGTAGCTTAGTTCG
>CALENB010000135.1 GCA_937910235.1 uncultured Myxococcales bacterium
CTGGTCGAGATGCTGGTCTCCCAGTTCGTTGGACGCTGGCGGATGTTTCGGGTGACTAATCATAAAGCGGGAAAGAACCCGGAAGGGACTTTGGATCGACGGTACTAGCTGCGGATCTTCGCCGGCGTGACCTCGACTTCCCGTCTGTCGACCGGCGTGCCAAGCCACAGCCGCAGCTGTCCGCCCGCCATATCGGGGCCTGCGCCCAACTCCGTGACCAGCATCAGCGGGTTCTTCTCGGCCGCAGCGCAGCGCCAGCGCATCACCGTCGCGGCCTCCAACGTGCGCGGACCCGGCTCCGGCGTCGCCCCAGCCGCCGCCTCACCACCCGGCAGCTGCGTGAACGCTTGCTCGACTTCCGTCCCGTCCGCCGCGGTGCCGACGTGGGTCACCTCGTGGTTGAACGCCAGCTCCCCCGGCCGCCAGTCATCCCGCGTCGGCTCCTCGAAGAGCCACGTCTCATCGCGATCGAGCAGCTCGGTGCGTGTGCCGGGTTTGAAGCCGTTTGGCGCGTAGTACACGCTGAGGTGCGTCGGGCCGCCCTCGCGCCACGCCAGCAGAAACAGGGGCTGCTCGCCGATCTGCTGCAGCTCCGCGAGCACGGCGTCCCACGCGCCCGTCGCGCCTCGGAAACGGACGAGCGAGGCGACGCGGAAGTCGTCGCCGTAGCGCACCCCCGCGGGGCCATCGAGCGCGTCTTCAAACGCCTGGAAGTCGTGGATGACCACGAAGTCGTCGACGGCGAGCTGCATCCAGTAGTCGGGGTGGGCCGCGTCGTCGTGGCGGATACCCGGTGGCGGCGCCAGTGCTTGGCGTGACGCGGCTAGGCTCTTGGCCTTGGGTGTGGCGCCGAGCAGGCTGCGTTTGATGGCGCGCAGCACGACGAAGGCGACGATGAGCAAGAAGACAAACAGGCCGGCGCCGACCGCCAGCGCGATCAACCAGAACCAGCCGCCGGAGCTGCTTGAGCGCACGCTGCTGCTGCCGCCCTTCGGCCCCCAATAGTACCCCGCCGTGGCCATGAGGCTGCTCGTGGCGGCCCGATCGGCCTTGAGATCGTAGGGCACGAGCTTGCCGTTCTTCTGCACGGCGTAGCTCTGGAGCGTGCTGGACCACACCACCGGGCGCTGCTCGCCGTTGACCTCCGACGTCGCCGGAACGTAGCTCGGTCGCGGCGCCGGCTCGGCTGCGAAGCCCACGGGATAGCGCGAGAGGTGGGTGCGCGCGAAGTGGTCGCGGGCGAGCGCGTACGTCGCGAACGCGAGCCCCATGGACGCCGCGCGACGATAGGCGAGGCGGGAGGCGGTGCCGCCCATCATGCGGCGACTGCCGTAGCGCGAGCCGCGACCGGTCATCCGGCGCGCTTGGTTGGCGCGATACAGCGTGCGCGCGGCCGACGAGCCAGTGGAGGAGGGCCGGCGTCCGCGGGTGGTCGTCGTGCTGCGAGTGCCGCTGGGCACGCTGCGCCGCCGCGTTGGCGGGCGCGTGCTCGGCGCGGACCGGCGTGTGCTCGGGCGATACGTCGACCGGCGCCGCGAGGAGCCGCCCCACGAGCGGCGCGACGAGCGAAAACGCGAGCTCCGGAAGCCGCGGGCCTCCGCGTCGCCGCCGCTGAGGGCGACAAATCCGGTGATGCCGCTGGTCAGCATGAGGCCAACGACGGCCCAGGAGACGACGGTGTGCAGGGGGCGGATCATGGCGTCACCTCCGCCGCGGCCGTCGCGGGTAGCGGTGGATGGGCCGCGTCGTCGCCCACTGCGGGCGTGTCGTGGCTGTCATCGGATTCACGATCATCGTGTTCGCTGTCATCGTGTTCGCTGTCATCGTGTTCGCTGTCGTCGTGTTCGCCGTCGTCCAGGAGGTCGGGCTCGGCACCCACGTCGAGCGCGTGGATCGCCTCAGCACCCGCGGGCTGCGCGTTCGGGGTTGGGTGCAGCGCCGCGGCCAGCAACCAGGCCGTGGCCACAAAAGACGCGGCGACGACGGCTCCCACCGCGACATTGCGGTCTTCGACCAGCTCTCGCGCCACCGGCACGCCAGGCAGCAGCACCCGATCGAGCAGCACCGCGGCGCCGCTCATCACCACCAGCCCCATCAGGCCCCACGCTGCGATCACCCCCAACTCGACGACGACATCGCTCGACGCGCCCTCCAGCGCTGCGCGCACCAGCAGGCCCATCCCGACGAGGAAGCCGCCAAAGGCGAGCCCGACCGCGGCGTTGTCGTCGTGTTCGATGCGCTCATGCACGTCAAAGGGCATCAGCTTCTGAAAGACTACGCCGGCGAGCAGCAGCAGCGCCTGCCCGGCCGCCCAGTAGACCAAGATGTCGCGCACCAACAGCAGCAGACCGTCGCTGTGGCCGGTGAGCGCGCCTTGGATGACCAGCCCCGTGGCGAGGCTGGCGCCACCGACCACAAATCCGGCGCCCAGGTTGCGATCGCGTGTGATCTCGAGGACCACCGGATAGCCCCGCAGCAGACCACGATCGCAGAGCCACGAGCTGAGCGGCAGCAGGATCAGCGTCGCCACTCCGCCGATCCCGACCGACATCAGATCATGCACAGGATCGCCATTTGCGCCGAAGAGGGCACCACACAAGGCCAACGCCGCGGCGCCCATGAACCCAACGAGCACCGCGGCGAACGCCGGATTGTCGGCCTCGGCTATCTCGTGGGTGACGTTGTAGGGCGTCACCCGCGGAAACAGCCAACGGGCTAGAGCGAGAAAGAGCAGCGCCGCCACGAATCGGGGGAGCGCCAGTAAGATCGGTTCAAGTGCATGCATGGCGTGAGCATGGGCCGCGGGCCGCCACCGGATCAAGGGCCACCACGGCGATGGTGCGCTGCGATCCCGAAAAATCAGCCTCAACGCTGACGCATCACCCGGTTGCCAGCCCTGCGTTGCCGCTACTTCACGCGCTTACCATGCGACCAGGTGCCCCGCTCCGAGCGGCCGTTCTTGTCGGTTAACACGCCCGCTCCGTGCGCCTCGCCGCGCACGAAGGTGCCCACGTGCCGCGAGCCGTCTTTGTAGTGGCGGGCGCCTTGGCCGTGCATCTGGTCGTCTTGCCAGGCGCCATCGTAGCTGCCGCCCTCGGCGTAGCGATGCAGCCCCCTGCCACGTTTGTGCCCCGCCACGAAGTCGCCGGTGTAGGTGCTGCCGTCCGCCCAGGTGTAGGTGCCCTTGCCGTGCATTTGGTCTGCGCGCCACTGCCCTACGTAGCGATGCTGGTTGGGCCACAGCCGCGTGCCGGTCCCCTCTTGTTTGCCGCGCCGCCAGCCGCCGACGTAGCTGCCGCCGGCTTTCCAGCGCTTCGTGCCGCGCCCGGTGGGGATGCCGCGGTCGAATCCGCCGGTGTAGCTGTCGCCGTTGGCCCAGGTGTAGGTGCCGTTGCCGCCCATGACGCCCTTGCGCCACATGCCGACGAAGCGATCGCCGCTCTTCCAGCGCCGCTCGGCTTGGCCCGTCATCGCGTCGTGCACAAAGTCGCCGGCGTACGTGCCGCCATCGGGGAGCTGCTGCGTACCCTTGCCATGGCGCTCGCCGCGCACAAATCGGCCGGTGTAGCGGTTGCCGTCCGGCCACGACTTGGTGCCGGTGCCATGCGCCGCGCCGTCCGTGATGTCGCCGACGTAGGTCGTCTTGGAGGTCCAGGTCTTGGTGCCCTTGCCGGTCAAGTGGTCTTGGGAGAACGAGCCGACATACGACGTGCCGTTCGCCCAGAGGTAGCGGCCTTGGCCCTGCCGTCGGCCGTTGACCCAGGTGCCCTCGTAGCGCGAACCGTCTCTCCAACGCCACGCGCCTTGGCCGTGCGGGCCTGAGGGCGACCAGCCGCCGCGGTAGCTGTCGCCGTTCTTCCAGGTCGCCACGCAGGTGTCGCCCGGTGACCGACTTTGCTGGCCGCGCACAAATCGCCCCGCCCACGTCCGCCCGTCGCGCCAGACTTTCTTGCCCGTGCCATGAGGGTTGTCGTCTCTCATCTCACCGCTGTAGACGCTGCCGTCGCGAAAGGTGCGCTCGCCGCGGCCCGCCATGCGGTCGTCGACCCACGCGCCGCTGTAGCTGCCGCCGCGCTTGATGGTGAAGGTGCCGGTGCCGTGCATGCGCCCCGATCGCCACTGGCCGACGTAGCTATCCCCGTTGGCCCAGATCATGGTGCCCTGGCCGTGGCGTTGGCCATCTTTGACCGCGCCGGTGTAGCGGCCGCCATCGGCGTACTTGAGCGAGGCTGGCTTGGCGCTCGCGGTGGCGACGCCGACCACCGGCGCGCCGACCAGCAGGATCGTGGTCAGGACCATCGCGCGGATCATGACGGGGACCTTGGCCGGGCGGACGGCGTCGAGGCGAAGCGTGGATGTGTGGCGCATGGGGACGAACCTCTGGCTCGGATTTGTCGCCATCCTAGCGAACCCAGCCCGCAAACGCGCGGAGAATTCGGTCTCCTAGGCGGCTGGGAAGCCGTGGCGCGCTGTGCGATCAACTAGCCTGGGCGTCTGCGCTGGCGATGGCGCGGTGCACCAACCCCTCCACGTCGTCCGCGACGATGGCGACGGCGACACCGATCTTGAGGCGCTGCAGAAACGAGTGACCTTGGATGACGTAGGCCCGGTCCTCGATCGCCGTGCGCAGACGGCGGACCACGATGGCGACCTCCATCTCGCGCACTTGCGTCAACACGGTCAGGATGCGTCCGGTTGGTTCGATGCCACCTACGTCGGCGCCGCGCAAGGTGGCGCGGACGCGGGCGCCGGATTCACTCAAGATGGCGTCCCGGTAGGCATAGCCGCGATGCCACGCCGCCTCTTCGAGGCCGACGAGCTCCATGGCGACCACCGCGCATCCCCGACCGTCGCGCGTGGGCTGCTGCAGCGCGCTCAGCAGCTGCGCGCGGAGGTGGCCCGGCCGCGCGAGCAGGGTCACCGGGTCGACCTGGGCGCCGTATTGCCGAACGAAGCCTGTGCGTGCCTGCTGCCGCATCGCGTCGTTCAACGCGTCGACCTGCGCGGCGTTCTGGGCGTGGGCGACGAGCGCCGACTCCATCGCAAGCAGGCGTCTGAGCAGATCGCGGAGCTTCTGATCTTCAGTGCGGCGGCCGAGCGGATCGACCGGCAGGTGGCTCAGAATCAGGCGTCCGATCACGTGCACGCTGCCGAGGTAGATGCCAAGTGGCAGCCCGATCCGGCCGTGAACACGGCCGAGCCGCAGCCGCGCGTTGACCCAAGCGTCACTCAGCGGATCGTCCGCGAGGCCGCTGAGGTGCTTGTGCAGGATCGCGACCATGCGACCGCGGTCGGCGTCGGAGCCGAGGAAGATCTTGGCCTGCGGATGCTGGCTCATCTCGGCGAAGAAGGCCGTGGCGATGGCGTCGAGGTGCGGGGTGATGACGTCATGCTGCAGCTTCGCCGCCAGCAGCCGATCGGCCGGTCGCCACGCCACCAACGGCAGCAGCAACGCCAACGCCGCCGCGCTCTCGCTCATGGCGCGGTGCATGCCCGTGTCCGCGAGCGGTCGGACGCGCTTGGCCGGCTTGCTCACGACCGCCTCGGGTTCGTCGTCGATGGCCGGCATCGCCGTGACGGACACGGTGCGCTCCTCGGCGGCGTTCACGTCCGCTTGCGGCATCGACCCAGCCGCCACCGAAACAGACCCCGTGGCGTCGAGAGTCGACTCGGCCGTCGCCGTGATCGACACCGCCGGGTAGTCCGCGGTCGGCGCCTCGACCTCGAGTTCACGGGCTTTTCGCGCGGTCCGCGGCAGCCCCGGTGCCCCGCCCTGGCCACCGCGTGGCGACCAGGTCGCCAGATCTCCCTGCGTGACCTCGGTGTCGGCGAAGGCGCCGGTTTGCGAGAGATCGTCCCGCCACTCGGCTACGTTCGCGTCGTCGCCAGCCGCGTCGTCGCCAGCCGCGTCGTCGCCAGCCGCGTCGTCGCCAGCCGCGTTGTCGCCGACGATCAGCGCGTCGCGTTCGTCTGGACTCTGTTTCGACATGGTCGGTCTCTCGGGTCGTGGCGGCTGGGATTGCCGGTAACCATAGGGTGGTTCGCGGGCAGACCACAAGGACGCCGGTAGTAGACCCTCGCCAGGGCCACCGCGGTGTCGCTGTGACGATTCCGTGGCACGCCGAAGCGGCGAACAGCTTGATTTCTTGGGCTATGAGGGCGATGTTGCCGCCGCGAGCGCGCAGCTCTCGCCGCTGAGTGGTCACGGACGCACGGTCGCACGAGGGACCTCACAGCAGCGAATAGACGTCGCGCCAGCGGTCTCACGCTGCCCAACCGTCGGCAGCCTCACAGGATTGGCGCCATGAATCTACCGAAGACCCTCCTCGTCTGTGCCCTGTTGACGTGCTTCCTAGGCTGCGGCGCTGGGACGCCAGCCGCGAACACGACGGACACCGCCGCAACAGCCGACGCGAACGCTGCGCTGGACGGCACCGCTGCAGCGAGCGACGCCCTCGCTGCGGGAGATGGCGATCACCACGAGGATGGCGAAGCCCACGCGGACGGGGATCATCACGCGGACGGCGAGCATCATGAGGACGGCGATCATCACGAGGATGGTTCACACGCCGAAGACGGCACGCACGAGGAGGATGGCCACGACCACGGCACCGGCTCCCTCACCACCCACATCCACATGATCGACTTCTGGGGCGCCAACAACCAGGAGATCGCCCTCGGCACCCACACCGGCGTGTATCGCACCGAGGCTGGCAGCAAGCAGCTGGTCAAAGTCGGCGGCGAGGCTGATTTCATGGGCTTTGTGCGCGATCCCTTTCACCCCGACACGTACTGGGGCAGCGGCCACAACCCTGAGGCCGGCCTGGGTCTGTGGGGGTTTATCGAGTCCACAGATGGCGCCAAGAGCTGGAAGGTCAAAAGCTTGTCGGGCAGCGCGGACTTCCACCAGCTCGACGCGAGCCCGACCGTCGAGAAGTTGGTCGGCGGCACCTGGGGCGCGAAGCTGTGGGTGAGTGTCGACGCGGGCGCGACGTGGAAGAGCTACGCTTGGACGACGTCCGCGACGGGCGTGCAGTTTGAGAGCGCCAGCAGCGTCTTGCTCGCGTCGCAGGCCAATGGGATTGAGCGCGTGACGTTGCCGGCCTTGACCTCGAAGGTGTTGGTCCAGAGCGCCGTGTCCGGGTTGTGTCGCCACGGCGCCGGGCTGATGTACGGCACCTACGACGGCAAGGTCCACGTCTGCGACGCGGACGCGGCAGCCTGCACGACGCTGAAGGGACCGAGCCCGGCGCGGGTTATCCAGTGCCTCGTTGACCCTAAGAATACGGCCCGTCTGTACGTCTTGGTGTCAGGATCGGAGGTCTACCACAGCGATGACAGCGGCAAGTCATGGGAGCTCGTCGCGGGCGGGATCTGACACCGGCGCGCGGCGAGAGCGGGCTGCGCCGGGGCGGTGTGATGCCGCGACGCACCCAGCGTGTGTCGGGGCGACCAGCTACGGCGCGGGGATGATGTTGCGGGCGCGACGGCAGCGCAGCACCCAATCGCCCTCCAAATGGTTCACCCACTTGTCGAGGCCGGGGTTGCTGTTGGAGCTGACCTGCAGCAGCGTCTTGAACGTGGGGTTGACGGCCAGCGGCGCGAAGGCGAGCGAACCGTCCGTGCGGCGCACGTACACGTTCATCGAGAAGTAGAAACCGCCCCAGAAGCTGCCGGTCGGCGGCGCGAGGGCCTGAGTCAGCACCTGCACATCGGCGGCTGTAATCTCGTTCAAGTCGCCCTCATTGAGCATCCGCCAGTCGCTGCCCAGCTTGAGACCACAGATGTCGACTTTGTGCACCAACTGCGGGATCCAATAGGGTTTGGCGGTGTATTTCTTGTAGCTGCACTCTGCGGTGGCGTTGTAGTTGGCCTGGAGCTGCGACGGCGTGAGCAGCCCGCCGCCGGCCGGCAGCAGCGTAATCGCCGGATAATCGGCTTTGCAGACGTTCAGCAGATAATCGAACGTCAGCGCGGCGTTGGTCGCGACGGTCTCCATCTTGGCCTGCGTGCCCGGAAAGTTGGCGTTTTCGTAGCTGTAGAGGACCTTGGTGCTCGGCAGGAGCGGCGCAGAGATCTCGACGAACGCGACGATGCCGCTCGCCAACGTGTGATGGAAGGCGACGCCGCCGTTGTACTGCGTGCCGGAGAGGGCCTGACCTGCGGGGATCCAACCGGGGCCGCCGGGCAGGCCTGCGGTGTCTGTCACAAGGGCGTCGTTTGCGCTTGTGGCGTCGCCGATGCTGGTGTCCGCGGCGCTGGCGTCGCTCACCGCGGTGTCATTGGCGCCGGCGTCGGCGGTGCCAGCGTCGGTCACCGCAGCGTCTGGCGTCCCAGCATCGGTCGCTGCAGCGTCGAGCTTTGCAGCGTCGGTCGTTGCAGCGTCGGTCGTTGCAGCGTCGGTCGTCGCAGCGTCGGTCGTCGCCGCGTCGGTCGTTGCGGCGTCGACCGCAGCGGAGTCTGGCGCAGGCGCGTCAGCCGCCGAAACGTCGCTTGCCGCGGCGTCGTCCGCTGTGAGGCCCGCTTCGGTCGCGGCCTGCGTGTCTGCGGATCCATCGGAGGTGGTTGGCGCCGCGTCGCTGGCGGCTGGCGAAGCACAGCCCGCGGCGGTGGCGGCGGTGGCGGCGATCAGGAGCAACAGCGCCAAGGCGCCTGTGTTTTGGGACTTGGAGGCGGGCGGGCGCATGTTCGGTTCCTCGGTCGTGTTTACGGCCTCGATGCTACCTTCTCCGCGGCTGCGGGAAAGGGTGGGAGACGTATTCGGGCGCGTAGCTGACCCATTTTGGCCGTCGCCCAGCGCTTGAATCTCGGCGTCGCAGCTTGAATCTCCGACACCTGCCTGCGCTCCACTTGTATCGCGGGTCAGTGCGCCACCGCGACAGCGACGAAGCTCGGGCGGCGGTCCGACCTTGATCCATCGTCCGGTGGACGTCCCGATCAGCGCCGGTCACGGACTCAAAGTTGCGCACACCAGCGTCCGACCCGACAAGGATCGCTACCCTACGCCAGCGAGCTGCGGCCCTGGTTCACACGCACCGGACCTTGGGGAAACACGGACTGTTCCCAGCTCGGCGGCTGCGCGCTGAAAGGCTTCTCCGATTGCGACGACGCTAACCCATGCACAGCGGACACGTGCGCGGTGAGCAGCGGGCCACGCGCTTATGTGCCGATTTCTGGCGTGGTTTGCGGTGTGGGCAAGGTGCGCAAGGTGTGCAAGTCCGGCGCTTGCAGCCAATGAGGGTCGCAAGCCCTCCTTGCCACCGCCTCACGGCGCCCCGACCTGCTGCGGCGACTCGAACCCTTCCTTGGTCGGCTTGGCCTTGCCGTTGCCCACCTGGCCGACCTCGTTGGCGCCCCAGCAGCTCACGCTCCCCACACCGCGCACCACACACACGTGCCGATCGCCGGTGGCCACGGACACCGCGTCGGTCACGCCGTCGACGGCCAGCGGCTTGGTCGACAGGTTGCTGAACTTCTTGCCGAGCTGCTGCTCCGCGTTGCGCCCCCAGCACGAGAGCTTGCCCTGGCCATGAATCGCGCAGGTCAGGTGCAGCGCCGCGCTGAGGGATTGCACGTCACTGAGGCCCTGCACCACCACCGGTTTGCTCGAGATCTTCTGCGACCCGTTGCCCAACTGGCCATAGTTATTGAGCCCCCAACACACCGCGGTGCCGTCTTTCAGCGCCGCACACGTGTGGTGACCACCGGCTGTGATGGCCACGACGCCGCTCAGCCCCGCCACCAACACTGGCGCCGCTTTGGCCTTGAATCCCTCGACGGGCTGCCCGAGCTGGCCGCCATTGCTCAGCCCCCAACACCAGACTTCACCGGCGTCGGTCAGCGCGCAGAAGTGGCCGCTGCCGCCGGTGAGATCGATCACCTGCTTGTCGAACAGCACCTTGAGCGGCGTGTTACTGGACTTTGGCGTGCTGCCGCCCTGGCCGAGCTGGTAGAAGTTGTTCCATCCCCAGCAATACACGCCGCTCGATCCCGACGCGCAGACGCTGTAGTCCGTGGACGCGATGTGGTCGAACGTGTGCCCGCCAGAGACCGCTACGGGACTCGGCGTCGACAGCGTGGCGGCGCCCAGCTGTCCGTTGGTGTTGGCACCCCAGCACCACGCCTTGCCCGCCACCAAACCGCAGGTGTGGAAGAACCCCGCGGCCATCGTGGTCGGCTCGACGTTTGAGCTGAGTCTCGGGCTGTAGGCCGGGGTCTTGGTGCCGTCACCCGCTTCGCCGAACTGGTTATGACCCCAACAAAAGCTCTCGCCGCAAACGCTCACGGCGCAGGTGTGGCGCTGCCCAGCGAAGACGGCGACCGCCCAGGAGTCGTCCTTCAGCGTCTTTAAGCATGGGTCCGGCGGGGGGGCTGCATCGGCGGTGGCGTCACCCACATCGGACCCGGCGCTGGTGTCGATCGCCACGCCGGCGTCGGTCGATGCGCCTACATCGGCGCCCGGATTTACGGCGTCTTCGCTGGAATCGGTCGCTTCCAAGCCGTCCCCGTGGGCGTCTGCGTAGGACGTCGGCGCGGTGGCGGCCGGGTCCACGTTCGCGCAGCCAGCGACCAGCGAGGCGAGGACGATGGCGAGGGTGACGTCGAGGAGTCGGGTGGTTCTGAGCATAATAGCGTCCGCGGTGTAGTGAGCGGGCCTCGGCCTGACGCCCCGAAGCTTGGACGGATGGTACGGCAACGGGATCCCTTCGGGTCGACGCGGCGTCCCCGGCGCGCCGCTGCGATGCGGGGCTCACGCGGTCTAGTCACAGCCGCCGCGCCCCTAGCGACTCAGCCCATCCCGATTGAAGTTGGCGCAGATGCTCGGGTCATCGACCTCCACGTCGACACGAACCTCCGCGTCGAGCGCTTGGATGAGCCGGTCGAGCCGCCCCGTCGTTGGGTCGGCGTCGCGCACCGCCTGCACCAGCGCCGGACTGAGCAACACCGGGTGACCGCGCCGCGGGCCCGTCGGCGTCTGCACCCAGGGCCGGATCACCTGCCAACGGTGGCCCCGCAAAGTCAGCGTCGCAGCGCGGCGCAGCAACGTCGCGAACACGCGCTCGGGCGGGCATGGGCAGTCGACGGGCAGCAGGAAGGTCGGCTGCGCCTCGGTCGCGACCGCCGCCAGACCCACTTGCAGGGAGGCCAGCATCTCGGCGTCGGGATCGGCGGGGACGACGACGACGTCCGCCGGCAGCGTCACGCTGTCTGCGTTTGCCGACTCCAACGCCTCGGGCGGCACAGCCGGCTCGGGCGACGTGGGCGGCACGGCGCTCGGATGCAGCACCGCCGCGATGTGACCACAGCCAGCGGCGCGCAGCGCCGCCACCTGCCAGCGCCACATCGCCACGCCATCCCGTATTTTCAAGGCTTTGGGGCCGCCGGCGCGTCGCCCGTGGCCGCCGGCGACGAGCACCGCGTTGGCCGTTGTGGTCGCGTGGTCGCTCATGTCGCGGTCGATTCCGAGTGGCTGAGGGTGGCGATACGCACCATCAGCTCCGCGGCGACAGACGTCGCGATCTCGCCGGGGCGCTTGCCGCCAATCGGCCGCTCCACGCCTGACGCGTCTGGTTGGCGCAGCCCGATGGGCGCGACCAAGCGTGCCAAGGCCGCCTCGCTCACACCCTGGCCAGTCAGGCGTCGCCGCAGGGTGGTGATCTTCGTCCTCGAGCCGATGACACCCACGTGCGCCAGCGGCCGCTCACCCACATCAGGGCGTCGCAACAGCGCCCACGCCAGCTGTCGATCCAGCTCATGGTCGTGGGTCATGATCAGCGCCAGTGTGCGGGACGGGTCGGGAGCTGGGCCCGTGACGGCTGCGGCCACGTCATCCTCAGCGGCCAAGGCCGGTGGTGCGGCTTGGTCCGTCGTCGCTCGCGCAGCCAACCAGCCCCACGCCGCCAAGACCGCCACCGGCGGCGCCGCGTGCACCTCTGTGGTCGGCGGAAACGCCGACGCATGGGCCCATTCAGGTCGCGCATCGACGACCACGACCCGCCAAGGCTGCACCTGCAGCACCTGCGCCAGCGCTCTGGTGACGTGGCCTGCGCCAAAGATGACGACCGTCCACGGCGCGGTGGGTCGCTCCGTCAGCTGATGATCCCCGACGCCCGTCACGAAGGGCGCGCTGGACGCCTCAGCGGCCCGCAGCTTCGCCGCCAACGCCCAGGCCGCCGGTGCCGTGAGGGGCTCAAGCCGCACCGCGACACGGCCACCGCAACACTGCGCCAGCGCTGGGCCGAGCGCCCAACTGCGCAGCGAGGCCGGAAAATCGATGTTTTCGGTGAGTAAGCCGCACGCCTCATGCATGGCGCGTCGCTCGAGGTGACCGCCGCCGATGGTGCCGGCGAGCAGCCCACCATCGCGCACCAGCATGCGCGCCCCAGGGCCGCGGGGCGCTGAGCCCTGGGCGCGCACCACCGTCACGAGCGCCGCGGGCGCCGCACCTTCGGCCAGGAGCTCTGGCAGCGACGCGACGAGCGCCTGGCCGTCGGCGTCCATGGGTGGTCCGTCGTCGAGGTGCGTCACGTCGCCTGCGTCCGTCACGATGGCCGCGTCTCGCGAATCGCCTGGCACACCAAGCGATGGAACACCTCGGCCCGATACGCAGCCGTGGAGCGGACGTCGTCCAGCGGTCGCAAGTCGGCGTCCTGGGCGCGGCGTAGCCCAGCGACGGTGGCCTGGTCGAGCGTCGTGAGGCCGCGTAGGGCGTTCTCGAGGTGGCGCGCGCGGCAGATGGTGGCGGCCATGGAGGTGGCGACGATCCGCGTGTCGGCGATGGCGTCGTCCAGCCAGGTGATCCGCGCGCTCAGGCCGACCTTGGTGATGGCTTGGAACGCCCGCGTGCCCACCTTGCGAAAGAACTGCTCGCGCGTCGGGCCGGGCTGCTTGGGCACCGTGAGCGCGCTGATGAGCTCGTCTGCGCGCCGCGCGGTGCTGCGATACCCCGTGTAATACGCCTCGAGCGGCACCGTCCGCTCGCCGCGGCTGCTCTGCAGATGCACCACCGCGTCCAGCGCGAGCAGGGCGGGGGCGGCGTCGGCGGCTGGGGAGCCGTTCTCGACGTTGCCCGCGAACGTGCCGCGCGCTTGGATCTGCGTGGCGCCCACCAGCCCCGCCGCCTGCATCAAGATCGGCAGCTCGGCGTGGCTTCGCGCGTCGGCGAGCAGGGTCGCATAGGTGCACATCGCCCCGATGCGCAGGCTGCCGTCGTGCGCCCAAGTGAAGCCACCCAACGCCGCTTTCAGCCCGGAGAGATCGAGGAAATCGCGCTGCCGCAGCCCGCCGTGGTTGGCCTCGACCATGATGTCGGTGCCACCGGCGAGCGGCCGCAACGGCGCGTCACGCACGGCCGCGTCGGCGAGCTGATCGAGCGCCTCGGCGAGGGAGGTGGGGCGGCTAACGCGGACTGCGCTGTGGGCGATGGAGGACATGGCTTGGCTCCCTCAAGAGGCGCCCGGCAGGCGCACATGCACCCAGCCGCGGCTCAGGTTTGCGCTGCTGTCGACCGCCGTCATCGCGGTGAAGAGCGCCGCGGTCTCGATCCAGACCGGCGGGTATTTGTAGCTGGAGACGTCGAGGACCAGGAAGCGGTCGGTCTTGTCGTCGTAGGCCGCGACGGGCGAGATGTGGCCGCCGCCCTGCTGTGCGATAGCCTTGCGATAGTAGTTCACGAGCAGCACGTCACCGCCCGGTCCACCGCCGCTCTCAACGTTGGCGCGGGCTTCCGTGCGGAACGCGTCGACGCTGCTGTCGCTGGCGTGCACCACCGTGGTCGTCGCGCCGTGGCTACGGAGCAGGCCGCCGAGCTGATCGAGCGTCATCCCGCCGAAAAACACGTCTTTGGCTTTGCGGACGGCCTCAGTCGCCGGCACGAAGAACCCCGACTGGGTCGTGCCCTTGCGGCCAAGCACCTTGAGCGCGATCACCGCGCTGGCGACGCCGCAGTAGCTGCCGTAGACCTGCGTCTCAAAGGCCGCTCGCAGGGGCGCGAGGTCGGCGTCGGCTGCGTTGCGCGTCGTCACCGCGGTGCCTGCGCCCGTCTCGATCGCCCACAGCGCCGTCGGCAACGGCAGGTCTTGTTGCGCTGGCCGGTAGATGCGCCAGAACCTGCGCGCCGGCTGCCACGCAAAGGCGACGCCTGCGACCACCGCGATGGCTAGCACCACGGTGACGACGCGACGCTTTCTCGATGCTGCAGGTGCGGTCTGGCTCACGCGTCGGCTCCGTCGGCGTCCGAGGCTGGCGCTTTGGCGTCACCCAGCGCCGCGGCGACGCTCGCGACGATGGCGGAGTAGCCCGTGCAGCGGCAGATGTTACCCGACAGCTTCTCGCGAATGGCGCTGGCGTCGAGCTTGCGATCGACCATCCACGCCGCCGTCACCACCATCCCGGGGGTGCAGATGCCACATTGCGCGCCGCCGTGCTGTACAAAAGCGGCCTGCACCGGATGCAGCGCGGCGTGGTCCGCGAGGCCTTCGACCGTGACGATCGTGCTGCCTTCACACTGGATCACCGGCACGAGACAGGCGTTGACGGGCTCGCCGTCGATGAGCACGGAACACGCGCCGCACTCGCCCTCACCGCAGCCTTCCTTGGTGCCGGGCAGGGCCAGATCGGTGCGCAAGACGTCGAGCAACCGCCGAAACGGCCGCACCATCAGCGCGCGCGGCTCGCCGTTGAGGGTAAAACTCACCCGCTGCGGCGGCACCGCGTCGGCTAGATGGCTATGGGCGTGGCTGACAGTCATCGGATCTCCTGGGCCTGTGCGTTGAGGACGGCCCGCATCAAGCGCTCCGGCGAGGCGGGCAGGGCGTCGATGTCGATCCCGAGGGCGGATGAGATGGCGTTGAGGATCGCCGGCGCCGGGCCATCCATCGGCAGCTCACCGATGCCCTTGGCGCCCCAGGGCCCGTAGGCGTAGGGGCTCTCCTGGAACAAGACGCGCACGTCGGGTACGTCGGCGAACGTCGGCACCACGTAGTTGGTCATGTTTGGGTTGCGCATCTGGCCGTCGACGTAGATTTGCTCTTCCAACAGCGCCCAGCCCATCGCCTGGACCACGCCGCCCTGGATCTGGCCCTCGGCGAGCATGGGGTTGAGGACCCGACCGATCTCTTGGCTGGCGACAAAATCGACGATGCGGGTCTGGAACGTCGTCAGGTCCACCTCCACGTCGGCGACGTAGGTGGCCCAGGCGAAGGTGCCGTACGCGATGCCTTTGTACGCGACGTCATCCCACTGACCTCCGGGCGGCCGCTCGTAGGTGGCCCAGCCCTCAAGCGGCCCGGATTCCTGGGTCGCGGCGGTGCAGAGCGCCCTACGAAGCCGATCGGTTCGGTACTTGCGGCCATGTGCGTCCGAGAGGGCGGAGGCGCGGTCGTCGTCGGGATCTGAGCGCAGATCGTCGTCGCTCAGGGCTCCACTGACCTCGAGGTTGCGCACCAGATCGTCGCTGGCACGGGCGACGAGGTGGCCGACCACCATCGAGGTGCGCGAGGCGACCGTCGGCCCGGAGTTGGGCACCTGATCGGTGTCAGGCCGCGCGATGGAGATGGCGTCGAGCGGCAGCCCCAGCGCGTCGGCAGCGATCTGGGTGAAGACGGTGATGGCGCCCTGGCCGATCTCCGTGTTGGCCGTGCACACCTCGACCCCGCCCTCGCCATTGGCACAGACCCGCGCCCGCAACATGACCTCCGAGGCCAAGCGATCTTCCCCAGCGCCCGTAAAACCAGCGCCGTGCATGAACGTCGCGACACCGACACCGCGCCGCAGCGGGTTGCCGCTGATCTCAGCTTCGGTGTTGAACAGGGCGTGAGCCTGCCGCCGCTGCTCGTAGCGCGCGGCCGTGAGGGCCTCGTCCATCCACTTGTGCAGCTCGATGGGTTCGTCGATGCGCTGACTGATGGCCAAGGTGTCGCCGCGCACGATGAGATTGCGCCGTCGCAGCTCCACCGGATCGAGCCCCACCGCTCGGGCACAGCGGTCGAGGTGGCGCTCGAAGGCGAACACGGTCTGCGGCGCACCAAAGCCGCGAAAAGCCCCATGTGGCGGGGTATTGGAGAGGGTGACCCGGTTGTGGACCCGCACGTGGTCGACCCGATACGGCCCGATCGCGTGGATCGCGCCGCGCGACAGCACCACCGGCGACAGGGTCAGGTAGGCGCCGCCGTCCATGGTGACGTCCATGTCGATGGCCAGCAGATGCCCGTCAGCGTCCAGCGCCGCGCGCACTCGGGTGTGGCTGGGGTGGCGCTTGGTCGACGCGGCCATATCCTCGACACGATCGTAGATCAGCTTCACCGGCCGGCGGGTCTTGAGCGCGAGCAGGCCGGCGTGACCAGCGATGATGGACGGAAACTCCTCTTTGCCGCCAAACCCACCGCCCGTCGCGGCCTGGATGATCTGGACCGCCTTGTCCGGCAGCTGAAACAGGCTCGTCATGGCGCTGTGCACGTAGTAGGGGCACTGCATCGAGCCTTCGACGATCAACTTCCACGGCTTGCGCGGCCACACGGCACCTTCCGCGTCCTCCGGGGCGACCTCGACCCGCGCGATCATGCCGTTGGGTTCGATGTAGCACTGCTCCTGCGCCTGGGTCTCGTAGACCGCGGCGACCACATGGGCGGCGTTGTCGAAGACCTCGCGGAACGCGGCCGCGCTCTCATCGGCGGCGCCTTTGCTCACGAGGATGCGCTTGAAGACGTTGGCGTCGGGGCCATCTTCGCCGTGCTGCACTTGGTCTGGGGTGGGCGGCACGCGGTAGTCGTGCTGGGCAGTGGCCGCTTCGGTGCGGATCTCAACGAGCTGCACAGCGCGGCGCAGCACCTCTGGATCGGGGTGCGCCAGCAGCGCAACGGGCTCGCCGACGTGCCGGAATTCGTCGCGCACCAGAAAGGGCTGATCGCGGATCAGCAGCGAGACGAGGTTCGGATCGAGGCCGTCGAGCTTGGAGATCCGCGGGATGTCCTTGGCAGTGACCACGGCGATCTCACGCCAATCGACGCCGTGCTCGCTGCCATCCCGAAAACGCAGCCCCGTGATGCGCCCCCGCGCGGTTTGGGTCCGCACGGTGGCGCCGTACAGGCCGTCGAACGGGAGATCGTCGACGTAGTGCAGCGCTCCCGTGACCTTGTCTTTGGCATCTGGCCGGGGAATGGAGCGACCGACGCGATGGTCGCTAGAGAGCTTGTTTCCGTCGGGCATGCTGGCATCCGATTGCGAGAGGGCGCGGCGAGAGGGCGCTTGTGCGAGAGGCGGCTAGGATAGCGCGGTTAGGGGACGAATCAAAACGGCGTCGATAGGTGCCAGGCGTTTATCAGCGGGGTCGATAGGTGCCAGGCACTTATCAGGGCACGTATCCCGCTCGGCGCCCGTAAAAGCAGGGCCCTTGACAATCAATTCGAAAACACTAAAATTCGAAACATGTCGAATTATCGAATTATCTCCGCCCCCGAACTCGTCGCCCTCTTCGCCGCGCTGGGCAACCCCCATCGCCTGGCGCTCTTCCAGCGCCTCGCGACCTGCTGCGTGCCGGGCACCCGCTGCTCGCTTGACGCCGCGACCCGCATCAGCCTCAGCGACCTCGGCGCTGACCTCGCCATCGCGCCGTCGACGCTCTCGCACCACCTCAAGACCCTCCGCAACGCCGGCCTCGTCAAGACCGAGCGCGGCGCCAACGGCGTGACGTGCTGGGTCGAGCCTGCGGTCCTCGTCGCGCTCTCGGGCTTCTTCCTCGCGCCCCTCGCGCCCCTCGACACACGCGACGCCGACCCCACCGCCGCCGACCCCACCGCCGCCGACCCCACCGGGCCCACCAGCCCCACGCCCACCGGAGCACGTCCCCATGGCTGACACCACCGCCTCCTGTTGCCCGCCGCGCACGCCCGCCAGCAGCGCCGCCGCCACACCAACCGCCGTCGACCGCGACGCGCTGCGCAACGACGTCCGCGGCGCCTACGCCCAAGTCGCCCTGGGCGAGACCGCCGGCGAGACGGTCGGCACCGCCGGCAGCTGTTGCGGCGTGTCCGACGACGCCGCTATCAACACCCTCATCTCCACGCGGCTCGGCTACTCTGAGCGCGAGCTCAGCAGCGTCCCCAAAGGCGCCGATCTCGGCCTCGGCTGCGGCAATCCCAAGGCCATCGCCGCGCTGCAGGTCGGCGAGATCGTCGTCGATCTCGGCTCCGGCGCTGGCTTCGACTGCTTCCTCGCGGCCCACGAGGTCGGCGAGAGCGGCCTGGTCATCGGCGTCGACATGACCCCCGAGATGATCTCCAAAGCCCGCGCCAATGCGGCCAAAGGCGGCTTCAGCAGCGTCGAGTTCCGCCTGGGCGAGATCGAACACCTCCCCGTCGCCAACGGCACGGTTGATGTGATCATCTCCAACTGCGTGATCAACCTGTCGCCCGACAAACCCCAGGTCTTCCGCGAGGCGTTCCGCGTCCTCAAGAAGAACGGCCGCCTCGCGATCTCCGACGTCGTCGCCACCATCGAGCTGCCCGAGGCGATGCGCAACGACAAGGCGCTCATCGCCGGCTGCATGGGCAACGCCGCCCTGATCAGCGACCTGGACGCCGCCATGGCCGCGGCCGGATTCGTCGATATTCAGATCGCCCCAAAGGACGCCTCGCGCGACTTCATCAAGGACTGGGCGCCCGGCACCGGCGTCGAGGACTACGTGTTGTCAGCGACCATCGAAGCGCGGAAGCCGGGTGGCTGCTGCTGAGGCCGCACCGTTCAACTAGCGCGCCATCGCCTCATAGTCCTTCTGCATGGCCCGCATCATCCCGGTCGCCTGTCGGCCCACGTGTTTGTCCTTCGCGTACTTCATCTCGAAGCGATACGTGATGTCCATCGCCTTGGCCCCCTGGCTGCCCTTGCCGACCTTGAGATCCCAGCGCAAAATCCCGCGCGATCGATCATCTCGCTTGTAGACGGGCTCAGCCGACAGCGTCCGGTTCGTCTTAGTCAGCTTGATCTCCAAGTCCTTCGTCTTGCTCGCAGGGATGCGGTCGTACAGCCGCACCTGCACCGCCTCGTGCTTGTAGCTCTCGATGCGCAGCCGGTAGTCAAACGTCTGGATGCGAGAGCCCCACGAGGTGTCGTTGCTCTTGTCGAGCAGCTCGCGATAACACCGCAGCTGCGTGTCGGCGCCGAGCCCGATGGTGAAGTCCTCTCCCCGCGCGATCACCGGCACCGTGCCGCGGCCGACAAACTCTCCGTCGCTAAAAGCCCGGTAACTCCCGGCCAGCAGCGGCAGATTGCTGGTGTTGATCACGCGGGCATAGCGGGTCACATACGATGAGAACAGCGGCACCGCCTCGTAAAAGATCTCCGCCTCCAGCGCCAGGGTCGCCACTTTGACCAGCTGCCGGTCCGACCGACTCTCAAGCTTCATCGTGCCCTTGAGCTTGTAGCTCACCGCCAAGGCCTCCTCCGTCGCCTTCACCGCCCGACGCCCCGCTCGCACGACCTCGCGATCGGCGTTCAGCTCCATGTTCTGCCCCTGCGCGGCGAGCTTGTTCATCATCCAACCCGCACGCGCCCGACCCGGTCGATTGCGCAGGTTCTGCTGCTGGACCCGAATGCGGCTCTGTGAGGAGGCGTACGACTTGAAACTCAAGCTCTTCTTCGGCTGCGGCCGTTGACCGCTATCGCTGAAACCCAGCCACAGCGGCCCCAATAGCGGGCTCTCCGCGCTCATCTGCGGCGTCGCGGTCGAGAGCGTCACCGTCACACCGTCCCACGCTTCGCCGCTCATCTGCTGCACCTCGGCGAGGTACTCGATGTTGACGCCGCGACCGTCACGCGTCGCGCGCACGTTGTAGGTCGGGGTCCAGCCCGCGCTGCTGACGAGGTAGTCCAGCCGCAGCGTGGTGCGCGCGGCGCGGGTTTTGGCGATGTAGATGATCGCCTCTCGTTTGTGCAGCTGCCGCCCCCGCGTCAGCTCGCTCCGCTTGCGATGGAGCAAGCGATACGCCTTATCCAGCGCCTTCATCGCCACCTGCCGCTTGATCTTCGCCGCCACGATGGCTTCTCGCGCCGCCAAGTTGGCCTCGGTGATGATCGTGAGCTTTTTGGGATCGAGCACGCCCTTCTTCATCTCGTGTTTGGCCGTCGGCGCCACGAAGCCCATCTGGCCGGTGTAGACCTTGTATTTGTCGTCCAGCAGCCACACGTACTGCCGATGCACCTCGTGATCCGCGCGGTTGGTCTCGATCTGCTTGTCGAGCTCCGCGATCTCCGGGTTCACCGCCTGCGCGACCGCTGTGCGCTGATAGCGCACCGACCGCACCGTCACCCCCGCGCCGTGGGCCTGGGCCGTCAGGCTCGAGGCGTTGACCCGATTGGGCAGGCCGTCGACGACCAGCTGCAGCTCGCCCGTCCCCGCGGGCACCTCGACCGTCCGGCTCACCAGCGCTTGGCCACGATACAGCGTCACCGAGGTCACCTTACTGGGGGTGATCGGCAGGTTGGACACGGCGGTCGGCGCGGCGAACACAGGCGAGGGCATCACGGCCGCACCGAGCCCGACCGGCGCGATGAGCAACGTCAGGAGGGCCAGAGGGCGAATAGACATGCGGGACTCCGGGGAAGCGGCGGCTTCAGGTTGGCTCGGGCCACGCAGTGTGAGGACTGACCCGCGACGGCGCAACTTGGGCGCGCAGGGTGCGTTTTTTTTCCCCCGCGAGGGCGTCGTAGACGTGACGGCAGCGTTCCCGAGGCCTATACTCGGCGCGATCGTGCCCCTGGCACCCCCCCGTCGCCCCGTTTTTGCGGTCCACGGAGCAAGCCGGAGACAAGCGCATGGTCTCTCCTAGGAGGTACCCGCCGTGACTCAGCAGTGGCTCCCAGCTTTCGCCTACCTCGCCATCGCAGCGTCGGCCTCCGCGATCATGATCATCGCCGGGTTGATCCTGCGCGTGAAGGCGAAGGTCGACGAACCCTCCAAGTACGACACCTACGAGTGCGGCGAAGAGCCGGACGGCAACACCTGGATTCGCTTCCACCCGCGGTACTACGTCGTCGCGCTGGTGTTTGTGCTCTTCGACGCCGAGGCCGCGTTTGTGCTGCCGTGGGCGCTGAACCTCCGAGAACTCGGGCAATTCGCCATCCTTGAGATGTTCCTGTTTCTCGCCGTGCTGATGGTGGGGTGGCTGTACGCGGTGCGGAAGGGAGCGATCCAATGGCAGTAACGCAGGACGATCCCCAGACCGACGCCGTGACGCCGGACGCCGCGCCGACGGACGCCGCGCCGACGGACGCCGAGGCCGCGTCATTTGCCGAAGCGCAGGCGCTCGCCAGCGCCGTCCTGGGTGGCGTTGCCGCTCCGACCGCGCTGGACCGCGACAGTCGGTCCTACTCCAACCCGCTGCTCGACAAGGTCATCTCCGTTCCAGGCCTCGACGTGGCCGTCGCCACGGTCGAACGACTGCTCGATTGGGCCTCCTCCAACAGCTTCTTCATCTTCCCCATGGCGACGTCCTGCTGCGGCATCGAGTTCATGGCCGCCGCCGCCTCGCGTGTCGATCTGGACCGCATGGGCGCCATTATCCGGCCCACACCGCGGCAGTGCGACGTCATGGTTGTCGCCGGCACCATCACCGTGAAGATGGCGCCGCGGGTGCGAAAGCTCTGGGACCAGATGCCTGAACCGAAGTGGTGCGTGGCTATGGGCTCGTGCGCTATCAGCGGCGACTTCTATCGCGACATCTACTCGGTGGTGCCTGGTGTCGACACGTTCATCCCCGTCGATGTCTACGTGCCCGGCTGCCCGCCGAACCCCGAGGAGCTGATGAAGGGCCTCAAGCGCTTGCAGGTGAAGATCGGCATGCAGCGCGACGGCACCTGGCAGCGCAGCGGTATGCCGGCGGAGGCGCGGCCCGAGACGAAGTCCCTGAAGCTCGGCGGGTTGCTGCGCATTGGCGATCCCGACCGCGCCGCCGGCCTCAGCGACGCCCAGCGTGACGCCTCCCGGTCGCTGGGATTTGACGGCGCTGAGCATCGCGGCGCGGATGAGGACCACGGCAACCTGTTCGATCCGCCCGAATCGCCGCCCGCTAGCCAAGCCGCGGCAGCCGAGCTGGAGGCCACCCATGAGTCCTGAGCTCGAAGCCGAGATCGCCGCGCTGCTGGCCGACCCTCCCGCCGACCCTCCCGCCGACCCGCCCGCCGACCCGCTGCAGGTCATCGCCGAGGGCATGATCGTGCCCGCAGCCCACCACCACGCCCTCGCCACGCTGCTCAAAGCCCATGGTTACGGCCTCTACGTCACCGTGGCGGCGAGCCACTGGCCGCAAGAGAAGGCGTCGCGCAAAGAGCCCAACCCGCCGCCGGAGCGTTTCGAGGTCGCGACGGTGCTGCGTAACCCGACCGCTCCTGGCGCGCCGGCCTTTTGGTGGAGCGTGCACCTCGCGCCCGCCGAGGCCATCGACTCTATCGTCGATCTGTTCGCTGGCGCCGACTGGCAGGAGCGCGAGCAGTGGGACCTGGTCGGAGTGGTCTTCGCCAACCACCCGAATCTCAAGCGCCTGATGCTGCCCGAAGACTGGCAGGGCCACCCGCTCCGCAAGGACTACGCCATCGACACGCCGCACGCGCCCTGGAGATAGCCCCCCATGTCGACCGACCACGCCAGCACCCACGTCGTCACCCCTTGGACCGCCCTCACCCCGCCGCCCCGCGTGGATCCCTACGTCGATCTGAGCGAGTTCGAAGCCGACGGCGATCTGATGGTGCTCAACCTCGGGCCGCAGCATCCCAGCACCCACGGCGTCTTTCGCATCAAGCTCGTGCTCGACGGCGAGGTCATCGTCAAAGCCGTGGGCTATCCGGGCTACCTGCATCGCGGTGTGGAGAAGCTCTGCGAGAAGCTCACCTTCGCCAACATCACGCCAATCCTCGACAAGAACGACTACCTCGCGCCCATGACCAGCGAGCAGTGCTTCAACATGGCGCTGGAGAAGATCGCAGGGGTCGAGGTGCCGCGCCGTGGCCGTTGGATCCGGACCTTGCTCGCTGAGCTGCAGCGCATCGCGTCGCACCTGATCGCCATCGGCACCTTCGCCATGGACATCGGCGGCGCGATCGGCGGCGGCACCAACCTGTTCATGTGGACGTTTCGCGAGCGCGAGCTGATCTTGAACGCCTTCGAGGAGCTCACTGGCTCGCGGTTTCACTACAACACGTCGTGTTTTGGTGGCCAGCGCCACGACCTGCCGGCGGGCTGGGATCTGGGGGTGATCAAGGCGCTCGACCAGATCGAGCGACGCATGGTGGAGTACGCCGACTTCGGTACGGCCAACCCCATCTTCGTCAACCGCTGCCGGGGAATCGGCGTGCTGGGGCGCGATCTAGCCCTGGAACTCGGCCTCTCAGGGCCCTTGGGTCGCGCCAGCGGCATCGACCACGACCTGCGCCGCGACGCGCCGTATCACTGCTACGACGAGCTGCAGATCAACGTGCCGGTGCTCACCGCGGGCGACTGCGAGGCGCGGTATGACATCCGGGTGCAAGAGGTGCGCGAGAGCATTCGGTTGAGCCGGCAGCTGCTGGCGGGGGTGCCCGAGGGGCCGATCTGCAGCGAGAAACCCAACATTGGACCGACGTCCGTGCGGGTGAAGGGCGCGCCAGCCTACGTCGCGATCGAGGGCCCGCGCGGAGAGCTGGGGACGTTCCTCATCCCGACCGACAAAGGCACCCAGCCCTACCGCATGAAGATCAGGCCGCCGAGCCTGCACGCCGTCGCGGTGGTGGAGCATCTGCTGCCGGGCAACAACCTGAGCGACGCGGTGGCCATCCTCGGATCGCTGGATCCCATCATGGGGGAGGTTGACCGATGACCGTCGCGTCCAACGCATCCAACAGCTTCATCATGAGCCTGCCCTCGCCGGTGCCGGAGATCCTGACCCACCCGGTCGGCCACGGCCTCGTGATGGGCACGATCATCCTCACGTTTTTCATGCTGATCAGCGCGTGGTCCATCTGGTTCGAGCGCCGCTTCGCTGGACGCATGCAGAGCCGCGTCGGGCCCAACGTGGTGGGACCCGCCGGCCTGCTGCAGCCCATCGCCGACGCCATCAAGTTGCTGCGCAAGGAGAACTTGGTGCCGAGCGGCGCTGACAAGGTGCTGTTTTGGCTGTCGCCACCCATGACGCTGTTTTTCACCCTCGCCACCCTCGCCGTGATCCCGCTCAGCGAGGACCTGCTCGTCGCCGAACTCGACATCGGACTGCTCTGGGTGCTCGCGTTCTCGGGCTTATTGCTCTTCCCGACGTGGATCGCCGGTTGGGCCAGCAACAACAAGTACACCCTCTTCGCCTCGATGCGCGCCGTCGCCCAAGGCATCTCCTACGAGATCCCGCTCCTGTTCAGCGCCATCGTGCCGGTCGTGGTGGTCGGCTCCCTCAGCATCTCCGACATCGTGCGCTACCAGGGCGAGCACGGCTGGCTCCTGTTCTGGCCCTTGGGGCCCGGCGCCCTCGGCTTCCTCATCTTCTTCGTCGCCAGCTTGGCTGAGGCCAACCGCATCCCGTTTGACGTGCCCGAGGCCGAGAGCGAGCTCGTCGCCGGCGTCACCGTCGAGTACTCCGGCATGATGTACGGCCTCTTCCCGATGACGGAGTACGTGCACACCCTCATCACCAGCGCCCTCGCCTCGGCCCTGTTCCTCGGCGGCTGGTACGGCCCGTTCGGCTGGGCCCCCGGCGTGCACTGGATGGTCGGCAAGACCTTGTTTCTCTTCTTCGTCATCTTCTGGGCGCGCTGGTCCTTGGTGCGCTTCCGCAGCGACCAGCTGATGCGCCTGTGCTGGGTCTGGTTGGTGCCGCTGAGCCTGCTCTGTGTCTGCGGCGCCGCGCTCTGGGTCGTCTATGTAGGAGGCGTGGCATGAAGACGCTGATCTACTCGCTGCGATCGATGGCCATCGCCCTGCGAAACGCGATTCGTCCGCCGACGACCGAGGGTTTCGGGTATCCGGAGCGCGTGCGGCCGGAGCGCTATCGCAACTCGTTTGCGCTGGTCCACGAGCCCGTTGGCCCCGACACGCCCGAGAGCGGCCCTGAAGAGGCTTGCATCGGCTGCCGCAAGTGCGAGCTGATCTGTCCGAGCGAGATCATCGTGGTGACACCAGCCGGCAAGGCCGTCTCGCCCACCACCGGCAAAAAGCGCGGCTATCTCGAGAGCTTCATCCTCGACATGAACGCCTGCATCTTCTGCGAGCTGTGTGTGCAGGTCTGCCCGACCGACGCCATCGTGATGTGCCAGGAGCCCACCGCGCCGGTGTTCTTTCGCGAAGACCTGCTGCTCACGCGCGAGAAGCTCTACGCCAACGAGCACCAGCGCACGCCGGCGTGGGCCACCGGCGCCAAGCTGGTCGACATGCAAGATCCCGACAAACTCAGCCCGGAGCAGCAAGCCGCCAAAGACGCGCTCGCTGCAGAAGCTGCTGCCAAAAAGGCTGAGCTTGCCGCCGCCGCCGCTGCCGCCGCCTCCGCCGCCGCCGCCGAAGCCGCCGAACCAGCGCTCGTCTCCGAGGTCGACAAATCAGCCTCGGAGCCACCTGAAACGCCCGCCGAAGGCGCCGAGGAGGTCAACTAATGCTAGGCATCGTCGCGCTCAGCCTCATCGCCCTCTGCATCTTTGGCGCCGGACTCATGGCCGTCCGCAGCGGCAACTTGGTGCACTCGGTGTTGTGGCTCGCCGTCGCCCTCGCCAGCACGTCGGCGATGTACCTCGTCGTCGGCGCCACGTTCCTCTCGGCGGTTCAGATCATCCTCTACACCGGCGGCGTAATCACCCTGATGCTGTTTGGCGTGATGCTCACCGACCGCAACGAGACCACCAAGATCGGCAACCCCAGCGGCCGCAGAGCCCTCGGCGCCATCACCGCGTTGGCCATGTTTGGTCTCATCGTCGCGGCCGTCTCGCAGACTGATTTCCTGGGCGGCGGCGGCACCCTAGTCGACACCCAAGCCCTCGGCCGCGCCCTGCTCACCGACCACCTCCTGGCCTTCGAGGCCCTGTCGATGTTGCTGCTCGCCGCCATGCTCGCCGCCATCGTCGTCGCCCGCAGGAGGGACCCATGATCCCGGTCAATGGAGAGGTCCTGCAGCTGCTGCTGATCTTGGGCGCCGGGCTCTTTGCCTTGGGCCTGTACGGCGTGCTGACCCGTAAAAATACGATCGGCCTGCTCATCGGCCTCGAGCTGATGGCCAACGCCGTCAACCTCAACCTGGTCGCCTTCGGTCGCTATCACGGCGGCACCGACGGCCAGGTCTTCACCCTGTTCACCATCGCGCTCACGGTCGCCGAAGTGGCCGTCGGTCTCGCGCTTGTCATCTTGCTGCATCGCTCGCGTCGCTCCACTGATCTGGACGCCGCCGCTGACTTGCACGGCTGACGCCCCGGAGGATCCGCGTGACTCACGACCTGCTAGCGCTGCTCGCCCTGTTGTCGCCCCTCGTGGCGGCCGTGGTGCTGTTCATCATCGCCCCGCTGCGCGTGCGCGGCGCGGTCTCGGCCGCCCTCACCATCGGCGCTACCAGCGTCTCCCTCGTCGCGTCGGTGCTCCTCGCCGCGGCGCGCATGTTTGGCGCCACGGCGCCCAACGTCGATCTGCAGCTGGCCTGGCTGCCGGGCGGCGCTCAGACGCTGGCCACCGTCGGTGTCTACGTCGATCCCGTCGCCGCGCCGATGATGGTCGTCGTCGCCCTCGTCGCCCTCTGCGTCCAGGTCTATTCCGTTGGTTATCTGGGCCACGAGCCGAGCCGCGACCGCGGTCGCTACTTCGCCTACCACGCCCTCTTCGCCTTCTCGATGCTCGGTCTGGTCATGGCGCCGAACCTGCTGCAGCTCTTTGTCTGCTGGGAGCTGGTCGGCCTCGCCTCGTATCTGCTCATCGGCTACTACTGGACCAAACCCTCCGCCGGTCAGGCCGCGCTCAAAGCCTTCTGGGTCACTAAGTTCGCCGACATGGGCCTCATGCTGGGTCTCATGGTGCTCTACGTGAAGACCGGCGGTTTTGACTGGAACGTGCCGGTCGGCCAGGCCCTCATGACGGCTGACGCAGAGACCATCGCCGGCCTGTTCTTCCTCGCCGTGGTCGGAAAATCAGCGCAGTTCCCCATGCACATCTGGCTACCGGACGCCATGGAGGGGCCCACACCCGTCTCGGCGCTGCTGCACGCCGCCACCATGGTCGCCGCCGGCGTGTACCTCATCGTGCGGGCGTATCCCATCTTCATGCTCGCGCCGACGGTGCTGACGGTGATGGTCTACCTCGGCGCCTTCACCGCGCTGTTCGCCGCCGTCGTCGCGGTGTTTCAAGACGACATCAAAAAGGTGCTCGCCTTCTCCACCTGCTCGCAGCTCGGCTACATGGTCGCCGCGCTGGGCACCGGCTCCATGGTCAGCGGCTACTTCCACCTCACGACGCATGCGTTTTTCAAGGCGCTGCTCTTCCTCACCGCCGGCTCGCTCATCCACGCCGTGCACAGCAACAGCCTGCACGACATGGGCGGCCTCTGGGCCAAGATGAAGCCCACCGGCATCCTGCTCATCATCGGCTCGCTGGCCCTCGCCGGCTTCCCCATGACCGCAGGCTTCTTCTCCAAAGATCTCATCCTCGAGGAGCTGCTCCACGCCGGCCACTACCTCCCGCTCGGCGCCGCCATCCTCGCCGCCGGTCTGACCGCGTTCTACATGACCCGGGTGGTCATGCTGTCGCTCTTCGGCGCGCCCTCCGAAGCCGCTGAGCACGCCCACGAGAGCCCCGCCGTCATGCTCGCGCCGATGGTCCTGCTCGCCGTCCTCGCCCTGGCCGGTGGTCTGCTACACGGTGATTTTGCCCGGATGGCTGGGGTAGAAGCGGCCTTTCACGTCACCCCGGTCGGTGTCGTCGCGACGCTCGTCGGGTTCTCTGGCATCGGTCTTGGCCTCTGGCGCTTCTCGCCCGGCCGCCGCACCGCGATCGGGACGCAGTGGGTCAGCGCGCCGATGCGTTTGCTGACGTGGCTGACCGCCAGCAAGCCGGTCGACGTCTTCTTCGCCGGGTTCTATCGCCAAGCCATGCTGCGCGCCGCCGCCGGTATCGCGTGGTTTGATCGCTACATCATCGACGCCCTCATCAACCTGAGCGGCTGGGCCGTGCTGCGGGGCGCTGAGCGCTTTCGCGAGCTACAGACCGGCCAACCCACAGACTACGTGTACGCGGTCGTCGGCGGCTTGATCGTCCTGACGGCCATGGGGGTGTTCACCGCATGATGCACGAACTGACCGCCACGCTGCGCCCCATCCTCGCCACGCTGCCGCTGCTGCACATCGTCGTCGCCGCGCCCTTTGTCGGTGCGATGCTGCTGCTCTTCATCAACGACTCCCGCCCGACCACCGTGCGCGTCATCGGCGTCGTCGCCTCGGCCATCAGCATGGTCGCCTCGTTTGCGATCGCCATCGCCTACGACATGGCGGCGGGCGGCGTGCAGATGACGTCCGAGCTCGCCCTGGTGCCCTCCCTCGGCATCAACCTCAGCCTCGGCGTCGACGGCTGGGGCGTCAGCCTCCTGATCCTCACCGGCCTCATCATGTTCGCGGGCGCCTGGGCGTCGTGGACGGTGAAAACCCGGGGCCGCGAGTTCTATTTGATGCTCCTGGTCCTGGTTACCGGCGTCTTCGGCGTGTTTGTCAGCTTGGATCTGTTCGTCTTCTTCTTGTTCTACGAGATCGCCGTCCTGCCGATGTACCTGCTCATCGGCATCTGGGGATCCTCCAACAAGGTCGCCGACGCCGGGCCCTTCAAGTTCATCTGGAAGCTGCTCGACATCGGTGGCAAAGAATACGCCGCGATGAAACTCACGCTGATGCTGCTCATCGGCTCGGCCCTCATCGTCGCCGCCATGGCCGCGATGTACATCGAGGCCGGCTCGACGAGCTTCGATCTGCGCCACCTCGAAAAGACCCGCTTCTCCCTCGGTCTGCAGCTCTGGGCCTTCCCCGCGCTGTGGGTCGGGTTCGGTACGCTGGCCGGCATCTGGCCCTTCCACACCTGGTCGCCAGATGGCCACGCCTCGGCGCCGACCGCGGTCTCCATGCTGCACGCGGGTGTGTTGATGAAGCTCGGCGCGTTCGGCGTCATGCGCATCGGCATGGTGCTGCTGCCCGAAGGCGCGCGGGAGTGGGCGTGGCTGGTCGGTGGCGTCGCGGCGATCAACATCCTCTACGGCGCGTTTGCGGCCATGGCGCAGAAGGATCTCAAGTACATCATCGCCTACAGCTCGGTGTCCCACATGGGCGTGGTGATGCTCGGCGCCGCGACGATGACGGTGAACGGCTGGAACGGCGCGGTCTACCAGATGTTCGCCCACGGCCTGATGACCGGCCTGTTCTTCGCCCTCGTCGGTCTCATCTACGAGCAAGCGCACAGCCGCTGGATCCCTGATTTTGGGGGCTTTGCGAAGAAGCAGCCCTACATCGCCGCTTTTTTCACCCTCGGCTGTCTCAGCTCGCTCGGCTTGCCGGGCCTGGCCGGCTTTGTCGCAGAGTGGCTCGTCTTCCTCGGCGCTTGGCAGAGCCCGCACGCGTGGTGGGCCATCATCGGTTTGCTCGGCGCCTGGATCACCGCCATTTACGTCCTGCGCGCCACCCGCCGCATCTTCTGGGGCCCAGCGCCGGACGAGAAGTGGACCGACATCCGCGATCCCCGCGGCACCGAGTGGGTCGCCCTGTGGATGCTCGGCCTCGCCCTGGTGCTCTTTGGCGCGGTGCCGAGCTTGATCTTGGACTTCATCGACGTCACCACCGTGGAGACCTTGCCGCGTGTCGCCAACGCCGCGCTGGAGGTGCTGCGATGAGCGCCGTAGCCAATGGATTCGCAGCCCTGGATGGCATTGAGATCTTGGCCGTCGACGGTCTGCTCGCCGTCAGCGCGCTGGGGCTGCTGCTGGTTGACGTAGCCATGCCCGCCGGCAACAAACGCGTGATCGGCTACGGCGCGCTGCTGCTGCTCGGGCTGGCCTTCGCCGCGACCTTCACCCTCGACCTGACCGGCACCGCGCTCAGCGGCGCCTACGTCGGCGACGGTTTTGCGATCTGGTGCAAGCGCATCTTCATCGGCGCCGGATTTTTCGGGGTGTTAGGTGGCCTCGACAGCACCGCGCGCATCGGTCCGCGTCGCCAAGGCGAGTACTACCAGCTGCTGCTGATGAGCGTGCTCGGCATGACCCTGCTCGCCGGCGCGCGCGACCTCATCTTGCTGATGGTCAGTTTTGAGCTCATGAGCCTGCCGCTCTACGCCATGGCTGCCTGGGGTGGGATCGGCAACTATCCGGAGCAAAAAGGCCCGATTCCCGGGATGACCATGCCGTCCAAGCGACGCTGGCATCGCCCCGCCGAGGCTGGTCTCAAGCTCTACCTCGTCGGCGCCGTGTCGACCGTGGTGGCGCTCTACGGCATCAGCCTCGTCTTTGGTCTCGGCGGCTCGACGCGCTTCGCGGTCCTCGCCACGACCCTCACCGGCGGCCCGCTGCTCACCCTCGCCGTCGCCATGATCGTCGCCGGGTTCGCCTTCAAGATCGGCGCCGCGCCGTTTCACATGTGGGTGCCGGACACCTACGAGGGCGCGAGCACGCCGTTTGTCGCCTTCCTCAGCGTCGCCCCCAAAGCCGCCGGATTCGCGGCCCTCGTGCAGCTGCTGCTCGGGCCCCTCGCTGGGATGGCCGCCACCTGGACCACCTTGGTGGTGGTGCTGATCGTCGTCAGCTTGCTCGTTGGCAACCTGATGGCGGTGCCGCAGCAGAACATCAAACGCATGCTGGGCTTCTCCGGTGTGGCGCAGATGGGGTTTGGCCTGATGGCGTTGCTGGCCGCCGGCTCCGTCACCGCCCACGACGTCGCATCACGCGGCGTCCGCCCCGAAGGTCTCGCGACGCTGCTGTTCTTCCTGGCGGCCTACATGGTCGCCAACATGGGCGCGTTCTTCACGGTCGAAGCCGTCGCAGCAGCTGGCTATACGCCCGGAAAGCCGGCCGATGAGCGCGATGACGACGACACCTTGCCGACCTTCGCCGGCCTGCATTCGCGGTCGCCTGCGCTGGCGCTGGCGGGGCTGCTCTTCGTGCTGAGCCTCGGCGGTATCCCGTTCGCCGTCGGCTTCTGGGCCAAGGTGTGGGTGCTGCTCAGCCTGTGGGCGGCCGGCTTTGGCTGGCTGGTTGTGATGGCCGCTGCGTTGTCAGCCGCGGGCCTGTTTTACTACCTGCAGGTGGCGCGCTCGATGTACATGAAAGCCCCGGTGGGCGCGGATGGCACGACCCTTCCCGCCGTGAAGGTCGGCGGCGGGCTGCTGCTGGCCATCGTGCTGCTGGCGTTGCTGACCATGGGCGTTGGCCTGTTCCCTGGCCCCGTCATGGAGGCCGCTCGCATCGCCGCTGGGCTGTGAGGGGCAACGACAGCTGACGACCCGTCACGGCAACATTCGGCCGCCGACGAGACGCCTCTGCCTACATTGATCTGCGGTAGCCCAAGTGAGCGATGGCGCGCGCTGGGTCGTGAATTAGGGCCTGTCGGTCATCGCACCGACGGTGAGGTGGCGTCATGAAGAAGAAACAAGTCGGTATCTGGTTGGACAGCAGGGAGGCCTTCATCATCGAGGTGGAGGGCGAGACCGGGCCCCCTGAGATCATCCACATCGAGTCTGAGATCGAAGACCAGACGCACTACCACGACGACGAGCCCCGTCGCGGCGTCTTCGCGAACGAGCAGCACATTCTGCCGGAGAAGAAGTTTCAGAATCGGCATGCGCAGCAGGTGACGCAGTACGTTCGTGAGCTCGCCGAGCAGTTGGAGGACGCGACGCAGATCTTCATCTTTGGTCCGGGCGTGATGAAGACGCACCTAGCCAAGCACCTGGAGAGCCTGCCGTCGTTCGGTGGTGAGGTGAAGGCGGTCCAGGCCGAGCAGCACCTGACGCAGAACCAGTTGGTCGCCGCGGTCCGGCAGTTCTTTCAGCCACGACGCGCTGCGCAGTTCTAATGCGGCGGCGCGACGGCGGGTGGTGTGCTCGGCATCGCCCGCCGTGGCGCAGGGTCAACCGGTGCCCTATCGTCGCCGATTCTTCCGATCGGAGGGTCGTTGATTCGGCCTGTACGTTCGACTCACCGGCCCAGATCTTCGCGGGTTCACGTATCGGTACCTGACCCGGTAGTTGGGCGGCGCCCAGTAGCCGTGCACGAAGTGATGACGACTGCCGCGCAAGACCCACCCGGACCGGACCCACACGTGGCTTGGCGTGGGCGGCGCGGCCCACTGGCCGGTGATCCATACGTAGGTGAGGCCGCTCCAGAACCAGTATCCAGGGGTCCACACCAACCCGACTTGCGGCGGGTCGCTAGGTGGCTCCTCCTGCGCCGCTGGCGGCGGCGGCGTCACACCCTCGTGTTCGCTCCAATAACCCGGCGGCGCATAGATCGGCACACAGGCGATCTGCGCGGCCACGAGAAAGACACCAACGACGACGCGGTGGATGAGATGGCTCATTGGAGCGCTCCGTAGGCTGACGTCCGGCCAAGGGCACCGGATCGAAGAACGGGCTACGACCTCTGCGGTTGTCAGTGTAGGCCCGCCATGCGCGCGATCCGCCCTTCAGTTCAACAGCGCGTCATCCTCACGCTGCTGGCGTAGCGGCACAAACGCGACCCGCAGGACTGACCGGACCGTCAGCGGCAAGTCGTTTGGCTTCGTCTCAAGATCGCCATCGTCCCTGCCTTTCTCGATCAGCATCAGCTCTTGTCCAGTGGGCGTCGTCAGCGGGAGTACCAGGCGACCGCCGGGGCGCAGCTGCGCGACCAACGCGGGCGGAACCTCGCGGGCACAAGCCGTGACGATGACCGCGTCGAACGGGCTGGTTTCCGGCCACCCCTTGGCGCCGTCGCCCGTGCGAATGTCGACGTTGTGATAGCCGAGCCGCTCCAAGCGCGCGGCGGCGCTGGCCGCCAGCTCGGGCTCCAGCTCGATGGAGTAGACGTGACGCGCGAGCGTGGCCAGCACGGCGGTCTGGTAGCCGCAGCCGGTGCCCACTTCCAGCACGTGATCCTCGGGATCTAGCGCCAACAGCTGGGTCATCAAGGCGACGATGAACGGCTGCGAGATCGTCTGGCTGAAGCGGATCGGCAGCGGTTGGTTGGACCACGCGAACGGCCGGTCTGCCGGCAACACAAACTCGTGGCGCGGCACGGTCCCCATGGCCGCCATGACCCGGGCATCGAAGGCGCGCAGGCCGGTCGCCCGCGCCGTCTCGGCTGCGACGGCTGCGATCTGCGCCATTAGCCCGCTCCGCTCGCGTTCATAGCCGTCCACGATGCCCTCCAGGTTGCGTCAGTAGAGCTGAATCTCCCCTGCCAACAGGGCGCGCCACAGGGTGGGAATGCGTTGGATCTCTTGCCGCGCCACCGCCTCAGCGCCCGGGCGGACGGCCTCCAAGGGCACCCCCGCCTCAGGCGAGAGCCGCAGCAGCAGCACGGCGGGGTCGTCCACAGGTCGACCGATTTGACTCACCAAGCAGCAATGCGCCGCCGCTAGCCCGTCGACAGATGCGACCGCCGCCGCTGCGATCTGCCGGGCCGCGACGTTGTAGAGCTTGCCGACATGCGTCATCGGGTTCTTGCCAGCCACCGCCTCCAGGGTCATCCAGCGAAAGGGCGCGATCAGGCCATTGGCCCGGTTGCCGCGGCCCACTTCACCGTCGTCACCCGCCTCAGCCGACGTACCGGTGACGGTCAGGTACAGGCTACCCGTGCCCGGATCATCGCCCGTGTTGACGTCGACCTCCGCGCTGCATCCCGTCGCCTGCTCGGCCGCATCCCGCGCGAGCTGACTGACACGGGCCTTCTTCTCCAGATAGTCCTCCGTGTGCAGGATGTGGCGGTCGACAAAGGCGCACCCCACGGTGAGCTGTACGCGGTCACGCTGCCGCACCCCCATGACCTTGATGTCCTCGCCGATCTCCGGGTGCTGCCGCTTGATCTTTGGCGCGTTGAGGGCGCTCTCCACGGCCGCGACCATAGTCTCGAGCGTCGAGAGCGGCGCTGACCCGACACCGCACGACGTGTCGTTGGCCAGCATGACACCGGCCGCGTGCTGCCGGGCAAACAACGCCACCAAGTCGGTCGATCCGGGGCGGATCATGCACCGCACCCGCACATGCCGATCGGGATCGAGGGCATGGAAGTGCGCCCGAAACCAATCGTGGACACAGCTCTCGGCGAGCGCCTCGATCGGCACATCGACACCCTGAAACTGGCGCGTGGCGCGACCGGCCAGGATGATCTCGATGGGCTGCAGCACCTCGCCGCCGCCAAACGCAGGCCGCGATGCGCCGCCGCAGAGCAGCGCTTTATCGACGTTGTGATGCAAGATCATCCCGAAGTGATCGAGGTAATAGCGCGATAGACGAACGCTCAGGGCTTCGGCGAGCGCGTCGCAGATCGTATCGGGGTGTCCCAACCCCTTGCGCTCGACGACCTCGAAGGCGGCTTTGTCGATCGGCGTTGCGGTGCTCTGTTCGATCAGGACGTCCATGGCTGTGTCCCCGTCTCGGTGTGCGGCGACATCCGTTCAACCGATGTCGTCCACGACCCAGGCCAGCGAAAACCGCCGCGGGCCGCAAGCTCAACCTAGACCGCCGCGACGGCTGGTGTGCTACGGGCTTGGTGGGGTGCGCTGCGCCACAGCGGATGCGACGCGGCGGAGGACACCGCGGGCGAGACGGCTGGGCAGCTGGCCACGCGTCGCCGCCCGCTGTAGGGCCGCTTCCACGGTGTCCAGCGCGCGCGGCGGCTCCAACTGCGCCACCGCTGCACGAGCGGCCGGGAGGTCGGCGAGCACCCGCAGGGCGACGCGCGCGGCGTCATCGCCGCTGCCGCTGACAAAGAGATGCACTCCGTCGGGCCGCGCCACCGCATCGGAGGCCAGCGTCGGGGTGCCGAGACACAGCGCTTCTCGCACGGAGACTGAATCGCCATCGCTGAGCGTCGGCCGCACAAAGAGGTCCGACACCGCCCAGAGATCGCTTCCCTCATCGAGCGCATCAGCGTGAATCAGCAGGCGCGCATCGAGACCATGAGCCTGCGCCATGGCTTGGTCGAACAACGCCGCGTCGCCGCGCCGGGGCAGCTGAAAGACGAACCCCGCGTTGGGATGCGCCGCCGCCACCGCGTTGGCGAGGGCGACGAAGGTGTCGAAGCCGTACAGATCACGCCCGTCCTGTGTGGCGACCAGGGCGGCGGCCCCGGCCGAGATGATCGGGCTGTGTTGGGCGACAAAAGCGCGGAGTTTGGGGGGTAATCGCGCATCTCGTGGCGACGCCGCCTCCGGCGCAATGAACGGCGCGACGTAGGCCACCTTAGCGGCCGGGATCCCGGAGCGCACCAACCGATCGGCGACGTGCGCGCCGCTGCCAAAGGCGTACGCCAAGCGATGACCGGCGAGCTGCAGTATCGCCCGCTGCGCGAGCGGCGCCTGTGGGTCAAACGTCCGATAGGAGTGCACCGAGACGATGAGCGGGATCCCAACCGCCTCACAGGCGGCGACAAACGGCACCACCGTCTTCCACGGCAGGCCGATCAAGTGCAGCTGCGCGACCTCCACCCCGCGCGCCGCCATGACCCGCGCCGCGTCGAGCGCCTGGCGTTTGGATGGCGGCGACGGCAGCACCTCGATCCCAGCCGCGGCCGGCACCGTGTGGCCCTGCGTGTCGAGCACCGTGACGCGGTGACCACGCCGCGCTAGCTGCTGCGAGAGCCGCTGAACGTACACAGAGATCCCGCCCCACGGCGTCGGCCAAGGTCCGATCTGAGCGATGTGGAGTCGGTCATTCACGCTCACGCTCACGCTCACCCTCGTTTGTAGCCTCAGTCCCATCTCAACCCGCCGCGCCACTCTCCCCCCGAACAAGCGGCGAAATCAAGGTCCTGAACCCGCCGTGTGGTACACCGTCGCCCCAAACTGGAGCGGCCCCGCATGCAGCCTTATCTACCGGAGCAGGTGCTCCCCAACCCAGACGCCCCGACGTTCGACATCGTCCTGGCGACCCTCAACGCCCGCTACATCCACGCCGCCTTTGGTCTGCGCTGTCTGCAGGCCAACCTCGGATCGCTGCAGCCCGCCAGCCAAATCCAAGAGTTCACCACCCAGACCCGCCCGCTGGTCATCGCCGAGACCCTGCTCGCGGCCTCACCACGCATCGTCGGTCTCGGCGTCTACATCTGGAACACAACCGAGACGCTGGCGCTCGTGCGGCTGCTCAAAGCCCTAGAACCCGGGCTGATCATCGTCTTGGGTGGTCCCGAGATCAGTTTTGAGACCGACCAGCAGCCGCTCTTTGTGCTCGCCGATCACGTCATCACGGGCGAAGGCGAGCTGGCCTTCGCGGCGCTCTGCCATCAGCTGCTCGGCCCAACCGCGAACGTGCACGCCGCCGCCATGCCGGCTGTGGATCGGCCGCCGCCGCCCAAACTCATCCCAGGCGGCCTGCCCGATCCTGCGGCGTTGGCGCTGCCCTATGATCTCTACACCGACGCCGACATCGCCGACCGCGTGCTCTACGTCGAAGCCTCCCGCGGTTGCCCCTATCGCTGCGAGTTCTGCCTCTCCGCCCTCGACAAATCCGTCCGCCAGTTCCCGCTCGAGGCCTTCCTCGCGGCCATGACTACCTTGCTCGATCGGGGCGCGCGCAGCTTCAAGTTCGTCGATCGCACCTTCAACCTCTCGCCCCGCACCAGTGAAGCGATCTTGCGCTTTTTCCTCGGGCGCATCGCTGAACTGGGCCCAGACGACGGCCTCTTCCTGCATTTTGAGATGGTCCCCGACCGCTTCCCCGTCGCCCTCCGCAGCCTCATCGCCGCGTTCCCGCCGGGCGCCGTGCAGTTCGAGGTCGGCGTACAAACCCTCAACGAAGACGTGGCCGCGCGCATCGATCGGCGCCAGCGCAACGACAAGGTCTTCGAGAACCTCCATTTTCTCGATCAGCACACCGGCGTGCATGTGCATGCCGACCTCATCATTGGCCTGCCGGGCGAAGATCTGGCCTCCTTCGGCCTGGGCTTCGACCGGTTGCTCGCCACCGGGGTCGACGAGATTCAAGTCGGCATCCTCAAGCGCCTGCGCGGCGCGCCGATCGCCCATCATACCGCAGCGTGGCAGATGCTCTACAGCCCCCTGCCGCCCTACGAGCTGCTGCGTAACCGCGACCTGACAGCTACGCACATGCAGCAAATGCGCGGTTTCGCCCGGTTTTGGGACCTGTTCGCCAACAGCGGTCGGTTTCAGCAGACCCTGCCGCTGCTGCTCGCGGGCGACGCACCCTCTGATGAGCCAGACACGTCTGCAGCGCCTCACACGCCGAACACACCAGCCACGTCCGGTGCGTTTGACGCGTTCTTGCGCTTCTCCGATTGGCTGCGTGACCACGTCGGCCAGAGCCACGCCCTGTCGCTGCAGCGTTGTGTCGGGGCGCTGTTCACCTATCTCGTCTCGGTGCGAGGCTTGCGGCCTGAAGACGCCGCAGCGCCGTTGGCCGCGGATTATCGGCGTGTCAGCAAGAAGCAACACGTGCCGGCGGTGCTCCAGCGCCATGTCAAAACGGTCTCTGCGCCCGCGTCGTCGGCGCCAATCGCCTCCGCCTCGGCCGCCACCGTCGCCCCAACCTCTGCCCCCCCAACCTCTGCCCGCCCGGCCAGCGCCGCGCCCAGTCGTCAGCGCCGTCACCAGCCCTGACGACGCGGCGACCTTCGCCGCAATCGATGCGTCACAGGCTGACGCACGGTCACGCTACCTGTCTCCCTCACCACGGAGCCCCAGATGCAACCCGCTGAGATGCAGCCCACCGAAACGCAGCCCACCGACACGCAGGCCACGCTGAAGTCGGTCTTCGGATTCGACACCTTCCGCCCCGGCCAAGCCCAGACCATTGAGACCCTGCTCGCCGGTCGGCCGGCGCTGGCGATCTTCCCGACCGGCGGTGGCAAGAGCCTGTGTTATCAGCTGCCCGCCCTGCTCCTGCCGGGGCTGACGCTGGTGATCTCGCCGCTCATCGCGCTGATGAAAGATCAGGTCGACCAGCTCCAGCGCCTGAACGTCGCCGCGGCGAAGTTAGATTCGAGCCTGAGCGGCGACGAGGCCCGCGCCATCTACAACCGTATGGAAGACGGCTCCCTCAAGCTGCTCTACGTCGCGCCTGAGAGGCTGGGAAATGAGGGTTTTCGCGCTCGTTTGCGCCGCGCGCAGCTGAGCATGCTGGCGATCGATGAAGCGCACTGCATCTCGGAGTGGGGCCACAACTTCCGGCCGGACTACCTGAAGATCGCCGCTTTTGCCCAGGAGCTCGGCATCGGCCGCATCCTCGCGTTGACGGCGACGGCCACACCTGCGGTGGCGGCGGACGTGCGCGCGGCGTTTGCCATCGCCGAGGCCGACCACGTGCAGACCGGATTTCATCGACCCAACCTCACCTTGCGCGTGCATCGCTGTGCAGGCCCCGATCGCATGGCGAAGCTGATCGAGCGGCTGCACGCCCAAGGTGGCGGCGCGACCATCGTCTACACCACCCTGCAAAAGACCGCGGAGCAGGTGTCGGCGGCGCTGGGTCGGGCCGGGTTCAACGCGGCCGTCTACCACGCCGGCCTGAAACCGGAGCGGCGCTCGGCGACGCAGGACGCGTTCATGGCCGGCGAGGTGCCCATCGTGGTGGCGACCATCGCGTTTGGCATGGGCATCGACAAGGCCGATATTCGCGCCGTTTATCACTACAACCTGCCAAAATCCCTGGAGGGTTACTCTCAGGAGATCGGTCGCGCCGGTCGAGACGGCGCCCCCTCACGCTGCGAGCTGCTGGCCTCGGGCGACGATCAGGCGGTGCTCGATAACTTCTCCTTTGGCGACACGCCGACCACGGACGCGCTGCGGGGCGTGGTCGCGGCGCTCTTTGGGGCCGGGGAGGTGTTCTCGGTGTCGCGCTACGAGCTCTCTCGCGACCATGACATTCGTCCGCTGGTGGTGGCGACCATCCTGACCTACCTGGAGTTGGAGGGGATTCTGCGGGCGACCGGGCCGTTCTATGCCGGCTATAAAGTCCAGTTCACCACGCCGCGGGCGCAGATCTATGCACGCTACAACGCCGACCGCGCAGCCTTCCTCGCCTCGGTCTTTGACGCCGGAAAGATGGGCCGGACCTGGCTGACGCTCGACCCCGACGAGGTCGCCGCGCAGATCGACCAGCCCCGGGACCGCGTCGTGGCCGCCGTGAACTACCTGGAGCAGCAGGGTGACGTGACCACCCAGCCCTCTGGCCTCCGTCACGGCTATCGGCGGCTGACCGACCCGCCCCAAGCGGACGTCGTCGCCAAGCTCGCCGCGCTGTTCAGCAAGCGCGAAGCCAACGACATCGCGCGCACCGCCCGTGTTTTGGCCTTCGCAGAGCTCGACACGTGCCTGACGGCGGCGTTGGTCGGCTATTTCGGCGAGCACCTGGCTGGCCCCTGCGGCCACTGCGGCCCCTGCTTAGGCGAGCCCGGCGGCGCGCTGCCACGCGCCGCGGCCGGCACGCTGGGTGATGCAGAGCGGCGACTGGTGCAGGAGGTGACCGCGGAGGACCACGCTGCGCTGACGCATCCACGGGCGTTGGCGCGCTTTCTGTGTGGCCTGAGCAGCCCAGCGCTGCAAGGGCGAAACGGCCTGCAACGCGACCGGCGCTTCGGTCGACTGGGACAACTCCCCTTTCTGCGCGTGCTGGAGATCGCCGAACTGGCAAAATCTTCGCGCTAGATTTGGGTGGATTTATCGCTGGTTAACAAGCTGTTAGCGCGACCTGGTGGCCGCGGTGGCGACAAGATGCGGCGCGGGCGTTGATTTGAGCGGCGACTCGCAGCATGGTCCGGGAGAGGACGGACAGCCGCCGAGGAGACTCGACCTGTTCAACCCCGTGCGCTTGTAGCTCAGCTGGATAGAGCATCGGCCTTCGAAGCCGAGGGTCGCAGGTTCGAATCCTGCCGGGCGCGCCGAGACGAGGAGGGGAGACAGCTTGGGCTGGCTTCCCTTTTCTCGTTTTGTGGCTGGCGGCTTGGTGATCCTGGCCGCCGTCGGCTCGCGACCCTCCTGCCGACTGCCAAGCCACCGAAACGCCCGGAGATCCGGCTCGGCAGACGCATGGCCCTGCGCTCACGTACCGCGGCGTCTCTTGTCCAGCCTCGTCCAGCCTCGTCCAGTCTTGGCGAGTCGTCTCGTTTCGCCGACACACGCACGCCGCTCCACATGCCGAACATGTAAAACATCTCAAATGATGTTTAGACCACAATTATGGCTATAAAACATCAAATATGAACGATTATAACCATGGCGTTTGCCTTCAACGCCGAGACCTGATAAACAATCAACGCTGACTCGTTACAAAGGAATCCGCCAGATAAACTTCATAAAAGATGTCCTATGAAGCAAGCTGCACCCAAAACCCTCGACACCCCATACAGCAGCCTCATCAGCGATGAAGCCGCGCTGACCGAGCTGGGCGCGCGTCTGCAACGGCAGCGTCTCGATCGCAACATCACACAAGCATGGCTCGCGACCGAAGCCGGCATCTCCCTACCCACGCTGCAGCGCCTAGAAGCGGGCGCTTCGGTGCAGCTCACGAGCCTCTTACGTGTCCTGCGCGCCCTCAACTTGCTCGGCAACCTCGACGCCCTGGTACCGGCGCCCACCATTCAACCCATGGCGTTGCTACGTCGCAAAGGGCGACGACGGCAGCGCGCGTCGTCTGACCACGCCGCGACGGGCGATCCCCAATCGGGCCATCCACCCGACGACGCCACGAGGCCCGATCGGCCACCGTGGACCTGGGGCGAGTAGATGAGCGTGCCCGTCGCCGTTCAGCTGTGGGGCCGTGTTATCGGCGCGATTGTCGTCCCCGAGGGAGACGAGGTCGCGGCATTTCAATACGACCCCGACTTCGCCCGAAGCGGCATCCAGGTCGCGCCGTTCATGATGCCGCTCAGCGACGCAGTCTACCGTTTTCCGGGGCTGTCCCGGCAGAGCTTCCATGGTCTGCCAGGCATGCTAGCGGACGTGTTGCCCGACAAGTTCGGCAACGCCGTCATCGACGCCTGGCTCGCACGCCAGCACCGCACCGCGGCGAGCTTTGGCGCGCTCGACCGACTCTGTTACATCGGTCGACGCGGCATGGGCGCGCTGACGTTCGAGCCCGCCACGGGCCCAATCGACGCACAGAGTGACGTAGCGCTCAACATCAACGCGCTTCGGCAGCTCGCCGCGGAGGTGCTGCAGAAGCGCGCCGGCTTCGCTGCCAATAGCGCTGATGCACCCGAGGACGCGCTCCGCGACATCCTACGTGTCGGCACCAGCGCAGGCGGCGCCCGGGCCAAGGCCCTGGTGGCATGGAACGCCGAGACCGGTGAGCTACGCTCAGGCCAACTCGACTGTCAGCCCGGATTTCGGCAGTGGTTGCTGAAGTTCGACGGCGTCGCGCGCAACGCAGACAAGGAACTCGACGACCCCCAGGGATACGGCGCGGTCGAGTACGCCTACCACCACATGGCCATGGCGGCTGGTGTGACCATGAGCCGCTGCCGCCTTTTTGAAGAGGGCGGGAGACGTCACTTCATGACCCAGCGCTTCGACCGACGAGCCGACGGCGCTCGCCTACACATGCAATCGCTCGGTGCGCTGGCGCACTTGGACTTCAACCAAGCACGCGCGCACGGCTATGAACAAGCCTTGCTGATCATGCGGCAACTCGGCCTGCCCAAGGCCCAAATCGAGCAGCAATTTCGCCGCATGGTCTTCAACGTCGTCGCCCGCAACCAGGACGACCACGTGAAGAATATCGCATTCCTCATGGATAAGACCGGCCGCTGGTCGCTCGCTCCGGCTTTTGATGTGACGTGGGCCTACAACCAGCAGGGCAGCTGGACACACCGACATCAGATGACGATCAACGGAAAATCCGACGATCTCTCCTTCGCGGACTTTGAAGCGGTCGGAGCGCTCGCTGCGCTGCGCCGTGGTCGCCCGCGCGCCATCCTCAACGAGGTCGTCGACGCGGTGCGTACGTGGCCAACCATCGCCGCCGAGATCGGCGTCGACTCCGCTTGGCGAACCCAGATCGCCGCTAGCCATCGCTTGGACTGGGCGTCGTAGGTGCGAATCCTGCGGGCCGCGCCGACATCTAACCCCAAACCGGTCCTAGAAGCTGAAGTTTACGGGCGAAAAGTCGACACCTTCACAACCTGACAGCCCCGCGCAATCATCCCGCATGATTACGAACCCCTCCCACGTTCTGTCCCTCGTCGCCGCCTTCGCCCTCATCGCCATCGCCTCCGATCGTATCGGGCAGTGGATCAGCCGCTGGCGCCTGCCACTCATCACCGGCTTCCTCGGTACCGGCGTGATCGCTGGCCCGTACGCGCTCGGCCTCATCAGCACCGACACCGTCCATGCCCTCGGCTTTGTCGACCAAGTGTCGCTCGCCGTCATCGCTTTTGCCGCCGGTAACGAGCTCTTCCTGAAAGAGATCCACAGCCGCCTGCGCTCCATCGCCTGGATCACCGGGGTGCAGCTCATCACCACCAGCGTCATCGGCGGCACCGCGGTGTTTCTGATGGCGGACTTGATCCCGTTCATGGCCGATATCCCCACCGCCGGCAGGGTGGGGATCGCCATGCTCGCCGGCGCGATCCTCGTCGCGCGCTCGCCTTCGTCGGCCATCGCCATCGTCAACGAGCTGCGCGCCAACGGCCCCTTCACCAAGACCGTGCTCGGCGTGACCATGGTCACCGACATCGCGGTGATCCTGCTGTTTGCGGTGGCGTTCTCCATCGCTGGATCGCTGCTCTCAGGCGACGCCTTCAACCTGATGTCGGTGGTGATCTTGCTCGGCGAGATCGGCGCGTCTGTCGCCGTCGGGGTCGCGCTTGGCGTCGTGCTCGACCGCATCCTGCAGCTCGCGATTCATGACTCCCTGCACAAACTCATGGTGCTGGTGCTCGGCTACGCCGTGTTCATGGGCTCCGTCGAGCTGCGCGAGTGGAGTCACGACGCCCTCCACCATGCGTTTCATTTGGAGGCGCTGCTCATCTGCATGGTCGCTAGCTTCTGGGTGACGAACTACACGGAGTCGCGCCAAGAGCTCACCGACCTGCTCGAACGCTTGGGGCCGCCGGTCTACGTGGCGTTCTTCACGCTGACGGGCGCCTCGCTGCGCCTTGAGGTGCTGCCGGCCACGTGGCACATCGCCCTCACGTTCTTCATCGTGCGGCTGTTTGGCATCTGGATCGGCAACCACCTCGGTGGCCGGCTCGCCTCGGAGCGGCCGCTGCATAACCGTATCGGCTGGATGGCCTACGTCGCTCAGGCCGGCATCGCGCTGGGCCTCGCCAAGAACGTCTCGGACGCCTTCCCAGCGTGGGGCGACTCGTTCGCCACCACCATCATCGCCGTCATCGTGCTCAATCAGCTCGTCGGCCCGCCCTTTATGAAGTTCGCTATCGCGCTCGCCGGTGAAGATCGCAGCCGCCACGACTCGGCCACCTTCGATGGCGTCCGCGACGCGCTGCTTTTTGGCGGGGAGGGCAAGACCCTCGTGTTGGCCCGAACGCTCGTGCGCGCCGGCTGGAAGGTGAAGATCGCGTGTCTGGAGCCGGTTCAGCTGCGCGATGTCGCCGACGAGGACATCTCCATCCACATCATCCAACGTCTCGATGAAGGCACGCTGAACGCGCTCGACGCGACAGCCGCGGACGCCATCGTCGGCATGATGACCGACGAGCAGAACTTGGCCCTGTGTGAGCTGGCGTTCCAGCATTTCGGCACGAAAGTGATGGTCGTGCGACTCAACGATCGCGCTTGGCACGCCAAGTTCACCGAGCTAGGGGTCACCGTGATCGATCCGCGCTCGGCGGTGGTGGGTCTGCTCGATCGCGCGGTGCGCTCGCCGACATCAGCGGCGCTCGTGTTGGGTATGGAGCAGGGTCAGGACATCATCGATGTAGAGGTGATCGACCCCGACGTGCATGGCATGGCGGTGCGTGATCTGCACCTGCCGCTGGATGTGGCGCTGACCTATGTTCACCGTGGAACGTCGATGATCTCGTCGAAAGGGACGACGGTGCTGCACGTGGGCGACCGGGTGACGCTGACCGGGCCGGCGGAGGCGCTGGATAAGGCGGTGCTTCGCTTGGGGGGCTGATGCGTGGCTTCGGTCTAGGCAGGGGATCGTCGCTGTCGCGACGTTGGGTGCGGTGGTCCTGCGGCGCCGGGGTCGTGCTGCTGTGCGCTTGCGCCGCGCCCGTTCAGCAAGAGCTGGCGCCGGACGCGGGCACCGCTCGCGCGACGATCGATGGTTCCACGGGCGACGCCACCGCTTTTTCGCCCGTACCCGCGCGCTGCACGCTGGGCGTGCCGGCCGCCTCGCCAGCGTGGTTGCGGGATGGCGTGGGTTATCAGATCTGGGTGCGCAGCTTCGCCGACAGCGATGGCGACGGCATCGGTGATCTCAAGGGCATCCTCAGCAAGCTCGACTACCTCAACGACGGCAAGCCGGGTGGCGACGACCTGGGCGTCGACGTGCTGTGGCTGAGTCCCATCTTCGTGTCACCGTCCGATCATGGCTACGACACCACCGACTACGCAGCGATCCAGCCGGCCTACGGCACCCAGGCCGACCTGAAGGCGCTGCTCGACGCGGCGCACAAGCGTGGGGTGCGGGTGATGCTGGATCTGGTGTTGAACCACTGCTCCGACATTCATCCGTGGTTTCAGCAGGCCGGCGCTAGCGCCTCGTCGCCGTATCGCCCGTGGTTCAGCTGGCGGGCGGATAATCCGGGCTGGACGCAGCCGTGGGGCAAGAGCGCGGTGTGGCACAAACACGCCAAGGGTGGCTACTACTATGGCCTGTTCTGGCAGGGCATGCCCGATCTGAACCTGGCTCATGAGCCCGCGGCGGCGGCGTTGGAGCAGATCGCCAAGGACTGGGTGGCGCTGGGTGTGGACGGCTATCGGCTCGACGCGGCGCGGTATCTCATCGAGACCGGTGGCGGCGCCGGGCAGGCCGACACGGCGCCGACCCACGCGTTCTGGAAGCGGCTGCGCAAGGCCCTCGTCGCGGTCAATCCGAACGTGGCGCTCGTCGGCGAGGTGTGGACCAACACCAAGACCGTGGCGACGTACCTGCAGGGCGACGAGCTGCACGGTGCCTTTGATTTCGACAGCTGCGGCGGCCTGCGCAAGGCCATCGAGCTCCACGCGGCTGGGGCCTGGCGTACGCCGCTCTGTGACTCCAGCGCGGTGGCGGGCGGGGTGTGGGGGCGCTTTGCCGGCAATCACGACATGCCACGGCTCGCCGACACGGCGACGACACCCGGCATGCTGAAGCTGGCCTTGGCCGCGGTGCTGCTGCTGCCGGGGACGCCGTGGATCTACCAGGGCGATGAGCTGGGGCTGCCGTCGGGGCCAGACGGCGGTGATCGCCGCTATCGCCTGCCGCTGCCGTGGACGCCTCAGGCGCCGGGTTTTGGCTTCACCAGCGGCACACCGTGGATGGCGGTGCCCGCGTCGTATGGTGCCAAGAGCGTCGCGACGCAGGCGTCCGATGCCTTCAGCGCGCTGCGGTGGGTGCGGCGCTTGGTGGCGTTGCGAGCGGCGACGCCGGCGCTGCGCCACGGGCCAGCGCGGGTCTTGGCGCTCGACCAGACATTTCAGCGTGACATCGACTCGGACGCCGTGGTGGTGCAGCTCGGGGAGCTCACCGGCGGCCAGGCCGGGCGGGCGCTGGTGGTGCTGAACTTCTCGGCCGACAAAGCCGTGGTGGTGCCTAGCGCGCTGCTCGCGGGCGCTGAGCGCGTGCTGGGGTTCGTCGGCACCGGGGCTGAGGATAAAGCGCTCGCAGCGACGGTGAGCGCACCCGGGGTCGGGGTCTGGCGTTGGTGAGTCGAGCGGGTGAGTCGGGTCGGCGAGTCGGGTCGGTGAGTCGGGTCGGTGAGTCGCGCGGCCGGGCCGTCTTTACGGTCTCTCCGGTCTACGCTCCCAACTTCTGCAGCTCCGACCAGATCGTGTGCACGGGCGTCTCTGGCGCGTCGACGCGGCGGTACGTGTGCGCGCCGAAGTAGTCGCGCTGGGCTTGGATCATCGCCGCTGAGCCGCGCGCCTGGGTCATCGTCTCGAAGTAGCTCAGCGACGCCGCAAACGCAGGCGCCGCCACGCCAGCCTGCGCAAACGCGGCGACCACTTCGCGCAGCGCCACCACACCCGCCGCGACGTCGTCTGCGAACCCGTCGCTGGCAAACAACAGGCTGAGGCTGGGATCTGCCGTGAACGCGGCGTGGACGCGATCGAGAAAACGCGCGCGGATGATGCAGCCGCCCGTCCAAATCCGCGCGGCCTCGGCCCGGTCGATGCCGAAGTCATACGCCGCAGAGCCCGCCGCCAGGAGATCGAAGCCCTGCGTGTAGCTCATCAGCTTGGCGCAGAGCAGCGCACGCCCGAGCTGGGCGGTGTCGAGGCCCGTCAGCGGCGGAGGCGTCTCGTCAAAGCGCCGCTGTGCCGCCACGCGGTCGGACTTGCGCGCGCTCATGGCCCGCGCGTCGACCGCGGCCGTGATGGTCGGCACCGGCACGCCCAGCTCAATCGCGGTCGTCGAGGTCAGGCGTCCGGTGCCCTTCTGGCCGGCCACGTCGAGGATCTCATCCAGCAAAATCCCCGGATCTCCGGGCGCCTGGCTGCGCAGAATGTCGGCGGTGATCTCGATGAGGTAGCTCGACAGCGCGCCACGATTCCAGTCGGCGAACGTCTCGGCGACCGCCAAGTCGGCGTGCCCCATGCGTCGCAGCGCGGTCCACGCCTCCGCGATCAGCTGCATGTCTCCGTATTCGATGCCGTTGTGCACCATCTTCACGAAGTGGCCTGCGCCGCCGCTGCCGCAGTAGCCCACGCAGGGGCCGCTGTCGCTCACCGCCGCCGCCGATTCGAGGATCGGTCGCAGCAGCTGCCACGCCGCCTCGTCGCCACCCGGCATCATCGCGGGGCCCAGCAACGCGCCCTCCTCGCCGCCGCTGACGCCCATGCCGAAGAAGCGAACACCCCGCTCGGAGCCCCAGATCTCGCGTCGCGCGGTGTCGGTGAAGGAGGAGTTACCGCCGTCGATCACGATGTCGCCCTCGTCGAGCAGCGGCGCGAGGGCCGCCAGCACCGCGTCCACGGCGTGACCTGCTGTCACCATCAGCAAGATCTTTCGTGGCGCCGCCAGCCCGCCGACAAACCCGCCGAGATCACCCGTGACCCGCATCTTCGCGTCGCCATAGGCCACATCGAAGGCGTCGCGCACCGCCGCGCTGCGGTTGTACGCCCCGACGAGGAGCCCCCGGGAGTGGAAGTTGCGCGCGATGGCGGCGCCCATGACGCCAAGCCCAACGACGCCGATGTCAGCCTTGGTCATGTGATCTCCTCGGGGCTTCGGCGCTCCAGGCTGCGACGATGCCCAAAGCGGCCGACCGCTCCAGCACCCAGTGCAGCGCGCCTGCGGGTGTGAGTCGCGTCAACGGCAGCGCGCTGTCCCCATGGTAGGCGGCGGTGAGCATGGCCGCCTTGTCGGCGCCGCGGGCGAGCACAAACGTGTAGGCGCTCCGGTTGAGCACGGGCAACGCCAGGCTGATCCGCTCGGGCGGCGGCTTCGGGCTGTCGTGCACCGCGAAGCAGACGTCGTGCACCGCCAGCCCCGGATGGTCTGGGAACAGCGACGCGACGTGTCCGTCAGGTCCCGCGCCGAGGAGCGCGACGTCCACCTCGCCGTTGAATTGGCTCAGGAACGCGCGGCCAAAACGCACGACCTGCGGCCCAATCGCGCCGCCGAAGCTCATCGGCAGGACGTGTGAGGGGGCGAGCGGCACCGCACCCAGCCAGTGTTCGTAGGCGAGGCGCAGGTTGCTGTCGGCGTGAAACGCGCGCCAATCACAGGGCTCGTGCGGCGTTGGCTCGGCTAGGTGGCGCTCGTCGACCCAGGTCACAAACAGCTGATCGTACCAAGCCCGCGGCACATGGTCGCGCAGCCAAGCGTAAAGCGGCGCGGGCGTGCTGCCGCCGCTGAGGGCGAGCCGACATCGCCCGGTCTGGCGGATGCGGTCCGCCATCGCCGCGCGCACCATGGGCCCGGCGGTCTCAGCGAGGTCGTCGCAGACATGAACCGCCGGCCGGCCAGGGGCGTGGATGGTGAGCACCTGGTGGATCTCGCGCGATTCAGGCCGCTTAGCGTCGCTCATACGCCGCCGTGTCCCCAGATCCCTTCGCAGCCGCGGAAGAGGCTGTCGGCCTCCTCAGGGCCCGTAGATCCGGCCTCGTAGCGCCCTGGCGGCGGCGCGTCGGGGGCGTCCCAGGCGGCGTGGATCGCGTCGCAGAATCGCCAGGCCGCTTCGGCCTCGTCGCCGCGAATGAACAGCGTCGGGTTACCCTCGATCGCGTCGAGCAGCAAGCGCTCGTAGGCCTCGGGTGAGCGCTCGTCAAAGACGTCCTTGTAGTCAAACCCCAGCGACGCCAACCGCATGACGTTGCCCGGCCCGGGTTGTTTGACCAAGAAGCGAATGCGGATGCCTTCGTCCGGCTGAATGCGCATCACCAGCTCGTTGGGCTGCATCGAGCAGAAGCTCCCCGCCAGCACCGAGGTCGTGGGCGCCGTGAAGAGATCCACGGGCGGCGCACGGAAGCGCAAGATGATCTCGGTGTAGCGTTTACGCAGGCTTTTGCCCGTCCGCAGCAGAAAGGGCACGCCGTTCCAGCGCCAGTTGTGGATCTGGGCGCGGATGGCCACAAACGTCTCGGTGGCGCTGTCTTCGGCCACGCCGGGGGCCTGCAAATAGCCCGGATTCTCCGACGGATCGACGTACTGCGCGCGCACGACGTCGCGCCAGACGTCCTCCGGGCTCGTGAACGGCACCAGCGCTCTGAGCACCTTGACCTTCTCGCTGCGCACCGCCTCCGGCGACATCGACGTCGGCGCCTCCATGGCGACCAGGGCGAGCAGCTGCATCAGGTGATTTTGCACCATGTCACGCAACGCGCCGGCGTGATCGTAGTAGCCGCCACGGTCCGCGACACCGACGGCTTCGCAAACGGAGATCTCCACCGAGTCGACGTGCGCACGGTTCCAGAGCGGCTCCCAGATCGCGTTGGTGAAGCGGAAGGCCAGCAGGTTCTGCACGGACTCTTTGCCGAGATAGTGGTCGATTCGGTAGATCTGGTCCTCGCGCAGATGCCGACCCAGCACGATGTTGAGCCACTGCGCCGTCGCCAGATCGGTCCCAAACGGCTTCTCGATGACGACGCGACGCCAGCCCTCCGCGCGCAGCGGATCTGACGTCAGCATGCCGATGTGCGCCAAGCGCTCCACCGTCGGCGCAAACAGGCGTGGCGCCAGCGCGAGGTAAAACAGCCGGCCACACGTCGCGGCGTGCTCGCCAGCCAGCTCGTCCAGATCGGCGGCCAGCTCCTCAATCGACGCTGGATCGTCCACGTCGGCCTGGGTGTAGAAGACGTTAGGCGCGAACGCATCCCACGCCGCGCGCTGGTCGTCGCTGAGCCACGTGGCCAGCTCGGCCCGCCAGGACTCCGAGGTCTTCGGGTGTCGCGCGACGCCGATGATCTGCACCGGCGTCTGAAACGCGCCGCGACTGGCGTTGTCGACGAGCGCGGGAATCAACTTGCGGGCGGTCAAGTCGCCAGAAGCACCGAAGATCACCACTTGCACGGGGTAGGTCGTCATGGCAGCCAGTGTAGCGCTGCGCCCGCAGCAATGCACACGCCGCAGCAGAGCCGATGCGCCAGTAGGCTAGCAGCGGTGCACCCGAGGTCGGGCTAAAAGCAGAAGCCGATGCTGAGCTCGCCGTCGATGCCGATTGGGATGAACGCGAGCAGCGCGTCAACGGCTTCGACGGCCTCCTTGGCGCTCGGGTCGGTGCTGTCCGTGGTGACGTTGTACTTCGCCCAGCCGAGGCCAAAGCGAAACGTGATGTTGATGCCCGGGCCGAACACCCAACGCTTGCCGAAGTTGGCCGTGAGCGAGAGCGCTGTGGTGCTGAGGTCGATGGCGCGGGTGCCAGCGCTGTCGGTGATGGTCGCCTCCGCAGAGCCGACGTTGTAGGCGCCCATCACCCCGACAAACCAGCTTCGTTGCGTGCCGTTGAAGTGAAGACGCCAGCCGAGCGCGACACCGCCGCTGGTCGACGTGTTGGCGTCGTTGGACGACGAGGAGAACTGCCCTTCGACGATCAGACCGTGGTGCGGCGTCACCAGACGCTCAAAGTTGACGGAGTAGCTGCCGAACGCGACGCCAAGCGGGCTGAGGTTGACGCTGTTGGGCGCATAGAGCCGGCCGTCCAGCTGAGGGCCCGCCGGTGC
>CALENB010000136.1 GCA_937910235.1 uncultured Myxococcales bacterium
CGAAGGCGAAGACGAAGGCAGCGTCGAAAACGAAGAAGAAATAGCCACTTCAGGTCGGGAGAAGCTGTCATGTCGGATGTCATCGAGAACTTCGCGGTTGTGCTCCGTTTTGCGGCCGACCGGCGGCTCACCGACGTCCACTTCAAAGCGGGTCAGCGGCCGCTGTATCGACGCGCTGGTCGCCTGATTTCGCGGCGTGAGGAGGCGACGTTCGACGAGGCCGCGCTGACCGAGATCGCAGGTCACCTGTTCAGCGGCGAGCAGGCGCAGGCCTTCAACGCGGGCGCCGAGATCACGACGCCCTATGGCTTGGTAGGCGCCGGGCGCTTTCGCGTGCATGTGTTCCGCCAGCGCGGCACGATCAGCTTCGCCGTTCGCGTGCTGCCACCGCGCGCGACGACGATCCGCGAGCTGCATCTCCCTCAAGCGGTGAGCAGCCTGGTCGTCGCGGAGAGCGGCCTGGTGCTCGTCACCGGTGGCAGCGGCCAGGGTCGATCGGCGTCGCTCGCCGCGATGATCGACGCCGTCAACACGGCCACACAGTTCACGCGGCACGTGGTGACTGTGGAGTCCCCCGTCGAAGTGCTGTTCGAAGACAAGCTCGCCTGGGTCAGCCAGCGTGAGGTTGGGGTCGACTGCAACGACTACATCGCCGGAATTGAGGGCGCGTTGCAGCAAGACGCGGACATCATCGTCATCGATCAGGTCGCGGACCAGCATGTGTGGGACGCCACCTTGCGGGCCGCCGAATCGGGCTGTTTGGTGATCGCGGCCGTGCGCGCCATGGACGTCGCCCAGATGTTTCGCTTCCTGCACGGCGTCATTGGCGGCGAGCGTCAGATGGCGTGGCGCATGCGCTTGGCGGGCGTGTTCCTGGGCGCGTTCTCCACGAACCTCATCCTCGCGGCGGACGGAAAGACGCGTTATCCGGCAGCGGAAGTGCTCATGGCCAACGACGTCGTCTACACGCTGCTGCGCGACGGCCACGACCCGGCGGCGCTCTACGACGTGATGCACCAGCACCAGCCCCAGGGCATGCAGACCATCGATCAGAGTTTGCACGACATGCTGAACGCCAACGTCATCACCGCCGAGATCGCCCTCCAGCACGCGATGCGACCCGCCGAGCTGCAGACGATGCGCACCACCGGTAAGCGTTACGACTCAGGGCTGTTCTAAGTCGCGGTGGGGCGCGCTTGACCGCAACCCACCGCCACCTACTCTGGCGATGTCTAGCTGCGTCGATCCCGACGCGCCTGAGGAGTACGAAGATGCAGACAGATCCCCGTCCAAGCTCAACCCCTTGGAGCCGCCCGCGCGGCGAGGCCAATATCCCCGTCGATCAGGTGCCTGGCACCCACGGACTCGGCGAGGTCAGCAACACCGAGCACGGCCAACGCAGCGCGATGGCCATGACGTTCATGAACCACGTCTTTGGCTGGATGTCGGCGGGGCTAGCCCTCTCCGGCGCCGTCGCATGGCTCGTGATGAACTCTGCGTCGGCCTACGCCGCGGTCTCGTCGTGGTATCTGCCGCTGGTGATCGGCGAGCTGGGGCTCGTCCTGTTCTTGAGCGCCCGCCTGCACAAGCTCAGCGCCACCACCGCGGCGGCGATGTTCCTGACGTACGCGGCGCTCAACGGCCTGACCCTTGGCGTCATCGTCTTCATGTACACGCAGACCTCGGTGGCGCGCGTGTTCTTCATCACATCAGGCACCTACGGGGCGATGGCGTTCATCGGCGCGACCACCAAGAAAGACCTCACTGGCATGGGCTCGTTCCTCATGATGGGCGTCATCGCGATCCTCATCGCCATGGTCGTCAACCTCTTCCTGGCCTCCTCCGCGCTCCACTGGGCCATCAGCGTCATCGGCGCGCTCGTGTTTGCCGGGCTGACCGCGTACGACGTGCAAAAGTTCAAAGCGGCTGGATACATGGGCTTCAAGACGTCGCGCGAGGCGAGCCAGATGGCCATTCGCGGCGCGCTCAACCTCTACCTCGACTTCATCAACATGTTCCTCTTCATGCTGCGCCTGTTCGGCGACCGCCGCTGAGCGACTGACCCCAGGGAAGCGGCGCCGTTGAGGCCCTAAAACCCGAGAGAATCGGACCAGAAGCGAGACAGCGTTCAGAGCTCGGGCCCGGTCCACGAACAGAGACGGCCGCTCTCCGAAGGGAGAGCGGCCGTCTTTCGTTCATCCAACCGCAGCAGCTGGCTGCGCTGCTAATGGCCCTTCTTCTTGTCGAAGCGCTTGCGCTCGTTGTGGTCGAGGTAGCGCTTGCGCAGCCGCATGCTCTGCGGAGTGACCTCAAGCAGCTCGTCGTCGTCAATGAACTCGAGGCAGGCCTCCAAGTTCATCTCTCTCGCCGGCACGAGGATGAGCTTCTCGTCTGCGCCCGACGAGCGGATGTTGGTCAGCTTCTTCGCCTTGCCGGGGTTGATGACGAGATCACTGTCGCGCGTGTGAATCCCGATGATCTGACCCTGGTAGATCTTCACGGCCGGGCCGACGAGCATCTGCCCGCGATCCTGCAAGTTGTAGAGGCTGTACGGTGTGGTCGTCGCCGACTCCAGGGCGATCAACACGCCGTTCTTGCGACGCTTGATGACGCCGCGCCAAGGTCCGTAGTGGCTGAAGTTGTGAAACACAACGCCGGTGCCGCGGGTGTCGGTCAAGAACTCGGAGCGGTAGCCAATCAGCCCGCGCGAGGGAACGATGAAGACCATGCGGGTCGTGCCGTCGCCGCTCACGCGCATGTCCTGCATCTCGCCGCCGCGTTTGGCGAGCTTGTCGATGACGGCACCTGAGAACTCGTCGGCGCACTCAGCGACGCAATCCTCGTAGGGCTCCATGATGCGCCCGGCCTCGTCTTTGCGGGTGATGACGCTCGGCGAACCGACCTGCAGCTCGAACCCCTCACGTCGCATGGCCTCGATCAGCACGGACAAGCTCATCGTGCCGCGGCCTTTCACCTGCAGCACTTCGGGGCGGTCCGTCTCGTCGACGACGATGCTGACGTTATGCTCCAGCTCACGATCGAGGCGCTGGCGGATGTTGCGGCTCGTGACGTACTTGCCCTCCTGCCCTGAGAACGGCGAGTCGTTGACGAGGAACTCCATGCTCAGGGTCGGCTCGTCGATCGGCACGGCCACCATGGGGTCGGGGTGGCCCTCAGCGCAGAGGGTCTCGCCAACTGTCACGTCGCCCACGCCTGCCAGCGCGACGACATCGCCTGCGATCGCGGTGTCGATGTCGACACGATTGGTGCCCAAGAAGCCCATCAGCTTGGTGACGCGGAAGTTCGACGTCGTGCCGTCGGCGCGGATCTGCGTCAGACGATCACCCTTGGTGATGCGGCCTCGGAAGACGCGGCCGATGGCGATACGACCGACAAAGTCGTCGCGATCGAGCGTGGCGACCTGAATCTGCAGCGGGCCCTCGATGTCGAACGTGCACTTCGGCACATGTGACGCGATGAGATCCATGAGCGGATCGAGCGTGTCCGACTCGCCGTCGGGATCCATCATCGCGTAGCCGTCGCGGCCGCAGGCGTAGATCACCGGGAACTCAAGCTGGTCTTCGGTGGCTTCGAGGTTCACGAAGAGGTCGAAGATGTCGTTGAGGACGCGGTCCAGATCCCGATCAGGCCGGTCGACTTTGTTGATCACGACGATCGGCTTGAGGCCCAGCGCGAGGCTCTTTCGCAGCACAAACCGCGTCTGCGGCATGGGGCCTTCGGCGGCGTCTACGAGCAGCAGCACGCAGTCGACCATACCGAGGATACGCTCGACCTCAGCGCCAAAGTCAGCGTGACCCGGGGTGTCGACGATGTTGATGATGTCGCCCTTGTAGTGCACCGCGGTGTTCTTCGAGAGGATCGTGATGCCGCGCTCGCGCTCCTGGTCGTTGCTGTCCATGACCCGCTCAAACGCGAGCCCACCACGGCCGACGGCGCCGCACTGCTTGAGAATCTCGTCGATAAGCGTGGTTTTGCCGTGGTCGACGTGGGCGATGATGCCGATGTTTCTAACGCGCTGCATGAGCGGAACCCCTTCAGGGCGGCGACAACGCCGCGCAGGTGGTTGGAACGTGAAAATGTATGCGAAGTGTTCGCTAGGGCTCAGGTGGCCCGGTCGTATGGGTGAGCCCGTCCCCCCCCCAGCAATGACGCGGGCGAGAAGCGAGACCGGCACGGAGCCATTGTGGCGAGAGGTTGGGTGTGAGCAGGAGAAGCGGAGCGGCGAGCCGTGTCCACTGCGAACAGTCGGTCGCTTGTCTTGAGGGGCAGGCGACTCTTGAGGGCAGCCGCGCTAGTCTTCTTCAGCGCAGACGCATTGCCGTGGGAGACGCCGCCGATGGTCTCGACAACGCTCCCGAGATACCCGGCACTGGCCAATCAAGGCGGCGACCTCCGGGTATGCGCGGCTGTAAGCGCATAAGTCTTCCGACAAACTGCAACTTTCGGTGCTGCGTGCACACATCTCGTGGCAAAAATCCAACGCATCGTCTTTCGAGGCGACGGAGCTGATTTGGTAGCCCAGCTGGAGTTGGCGACTCGTGGCGACCTGGATTGCGGTGCGATCCTTTTCGTCGACGCCGAGCAGCCCATCGATGCGGGTATCCGGCGCGCTACAGCCAAACACAGCGACGAGGCTGAGGAGCGAAATGGCTGCGGTGATCAAGAATCGGCTCATAAGTTGGGTCGCGCGGACGCGTCTCCTGCATAGCTGGCGGGTGCGTCTACCCGCAAGTGCCGACAGTGTAAAGCGCACATGGTGCCTGCGCAAGTCGCGGTTGCGCCGACCGCGCGCGTCGGACGGCGTCGTTGCACAACCTAGCCACGCGACTAGCCACGCGACCGCAAGTCACGCGCTGCGCTGCGGGTGCAGGCTAGACAGCGGGCGCAGGATGCACCCAGACTCCACGCCGTGGCCCACCTGGCGCGCTCCTCTTCTCCCGGAATATGCACTGATGTCTGCCACGCTGGTCGAGATCTTCGAGCGCACCACGGCGCGCCAAGCCGGGCGTGGGATGCTTCGCAGTCGCCCCGCAGAGACGTGGCAGCGCGAGACCGGCAGCGAGTGGCGGGCTTGCGCGCGGTCCTGGGCGCGCGGTCTCATGGCGGCGGGGTTGCAGATGGGCGAGCGCGTCATGGTGCTCGCCGACACGTCGCCGGAGTGGTGCAAAGTCGAGGCGGCGATCCTGCTGGCGGGCGGCGTCGTTGTTCCGGTCTACACGAGCCATCTCTGCGACGACATCGCGTGGGTGGCCAATGACTGTGACGCGCGCTTCATCGTCGCCCACTGCCCGTTTCAGGTCGAGAAGCTGTTGCGCGTGCGGGAGCGCTTCACCGCGGTCAAACGTGCGTTCTATTTCCACCACACCGGCCGCCGCGAGCACCCCGATCGGGACGGACGACGCGTGCTGACGATGGACGCCATCTTGCCGCCATCCGAGGCCTGGATCGTCGACATCAGCGAGCTGGCGACCGCCTGTGCGACCGTAGAGGAGGCGGATTTACAGGCTCGCAGCGCGGCGTTGACCCCTGAGTCGCCGTGCACGTTCGTCTACACGTCTGGCACAACCGGGCGGCCGAAGGGCGTCGTGTTGACCCACGGCGCGTTTGTCGCGGAGATCGCCGCGGTCACGGGCGCCCTCGCCATTGGCGAGCGTGACTCCGTGCTGCTCGGGCTGCCGCTCGCGCACATTTTGGCGCGCGTCGTCGCCTGGGTCGCCATCGATTCGGGCGCTGAGCTCATCTTTCCGCGCGGTCACACGACGTTGGTGGACGACGTTCGCGAGACCCAACCGACGATCATCCCGGCGGTTCCGCAGCTGCTCGAGGACCTACAGGCGACCGTGATCGCGGAGGCGATGAGCGGCGGCCGGCTGCAGCGGCGCGCCTTTGAGACCGCGGTCGGCATCGGTCTCGAGGTGAGCCAGCTCCGGCAGCAAGGCCAAGAGCCGGCGGGGCTGCTGGCGGCGAGATACACCGTCGCGCGCAAGCTCGTGCTCGACAAGCTTCCGCAACAGCTCGGCGGGCGGGTGCGGTTTCTGATCAGCGGCGGCGCGCCGCTCAGCGTCGAGCTGGCCGAGTGGCTGCACGCCTTTGGCTTGCTCGTGCTGGAGGGCTACGGCCTCACGGAGACCTGCGCTGCGGTGACGGTCAATCGCATCGACCGCTACAAGTTCGGGACGGTTGGGCTGCCGCTCAATGGCGTTGAGATCGCGCTGGCGGAAGACGGCGAGGTGCTGGTGCGCAGCCCCGGCAACATGAGCCACTACCACGAGCGGCCGGCGGAGACGAAAGCGACCCTCGACGACGACGGCTGGCTGCACACGGGCGACATCGGCGAGCTCGACGGCGACGGGTTTCTGCACATCACCGATCGCAAGAAGGACATCATCGTCACCGCTGGCGGCAAAAACATCGCGCCGCAGAACATCGAAGCCCATCTCAAGGGCGATCCGCTCATTGGGCAAGCGATGGTCTACGGCGATCGACGCCGCTTTCTGACCGCGCTGTTGACGCTCGACGAGGCGGAGCTGCGGCGCTGGTGCGCAGCGCTGTCGGTGCCCTACACGACCTACGCCGAGATCTGCCAGCGCCCCGACGTCTATCGCCAGGTGGAGGCCGTCATCGACGAGCGAAATCGCCGCTTGGCGAGCTATGAGACGATCCGGAAATTCGCGGTGCTGGATCGCCATTTTGCGCTCAGCGAGGGCGATCTCACGCCGACCGGCAAGATCCGCCGCAAACAGGTCACGCGGCGCTATCGTACGCTGCTAGACGCGTTCTACTCCGAGGCGTTCTAGCGGCCGAGTGACCTGATTTCTGCGTTTCATCTGTTGGAGTCCCCGTGATGCCTAGCTCTCCCAGCACGATCCCGAGCGCCATCCCAAGCACGCTCATCTGCCTGCCGACCTATGAAGAGGCCGGGAATCTGCCGCTGATGATCGAGGCGATCCATGCGGTGGTGCCGACAGCGCACATCCTCGTGATCGACGACAACAGCCCCGACGGCACGGGCGTAATCGCCGATGAGATCGCTGCGCAGGACGACCGCGTCTACGTGTTGCATCGCACCGCCAAAGAGGGGCTCGGCCGCGCCTACATCGCCGGCTTCAAGTGGGCCTTGGCGCGTGATTACGCCCTCATCTTCGAGATGGACTGCGATTTCTCCCATCAGCCTAAGTACCTAGTCGACTTCATCGCCAGCGCCCAATCCGCGGACGTGGTGCTCGGCTCGCGGTACATCCCTGGCGGCGGCACGCAGGATTGGAGCCCCTTCCGCAAGCTGATCTCGCGCAGCGGCAACGTCTACGCCCAAGCGATGTTGGGGCTGCCCTACAAAGATCTGACCGGTGGCTTCAAGTGCTTTCGCCGCGAGGTGCTCGAAGCGCTGCCGCTCGATGACATTTTTGGTGGCGGCTACGTCTTTCAGATCGAGCTGACGTATCGCAGCGTCAAGCTCGGTTTCCGAGTCGCGGAGGTGCCCATCATCTTTCCAGATCGCGTGCGGGGCGAGTCAAAAATGGACAAGTCGATCGTCCTAGAGGCGGTCCGCAACGTGTGGAAACTGCGGCTGCGGGTCCACTAATCCGCCGCTTTTGCGGGTCTGCAGGGCGTGGGTCCGACGGGACGCGCCAGAATGTGGTTGGCTCTCGCGAGGCAAGGCCCTATGCTCCCGGCCGACTGCATTTTGGGGCCGTGCTACGGTTCCGAGACGGACGTCTCACCCGCGACAAGGTGGCGGCCGGCGACACGAACACACCGGCGACGGGCCTGCTCCGACGACGGACTTCTTCCGAACATGCGCCGGCTCAGCCGGCGCCAGAACAGCGAGAATTCACACCCATGGACATCAACGCACTCCTTGGCAAAGGCAGCGAATTCGAGGGGAAACTCACCTTCGAAGGGACGGTTCGCATCGACGGCCGCTTCACCGGCGAGATCTTCAGTGACGGCCACCTCGTCATCGGTGATGGCGCGCAGGTGCAGGCCGAGATCCGCGTCGCCAACGTGACGGTGTACGGCGCGGTCACCGGCAACATCCACGCCGCTGAGAGCGTCGAGCTGCACGCGCCGGCCACCCTGCGTGGCAACATCATCTCGCCCGCGCTGCACATCGACAAAGGCGTGTTCTTCGAGGGCGCCTGCCAGATGTCGTCGCGCTCCCAGCCCGCCGCGCCCGCGCCGCGCCAGCAGGTCGTGGCCGCCCCCAAGGCGACGGTGCGCGAGAGCCAGCCGCTGCCGGCCCCGGTGACCCGCTCCAAGATCAGCGGTCTGTTCCAGGGCGACAGCGCTGGACGTCCGCCGGATCTGAAGCACAACTTCTAGTCCGAGAGGCTCGCCATGACCCGCCACTTCCTCAGCGTCGCCGATCTCACCCCGGCGAAGGCGCGTGAGCTGCTCACGCTCGCGCACGACATCAAGGTGCATCCCGAAGCGTATCGCCAGGCGCTGTCGGGCCAAACGCTGGGTATGATCTTCCAAAAGAGCTCGACCCGCACGCGTGTCAGCTTCGAGGTGGGCATGTACCAGCTCGGTGGCCACGCGCTGTTTCTGTCGTCGCAGGACATTCAGATCGGACGCGGCGAGACGATCGCCGACACAGCGCAAGTGCTCAGCCGCTACCTCGACGCGATCATGGCGCGGGTGTTTGGCCACGACATTCTGGAAGATCTCGCCGCGCACGGCTCCATTCCGGTGGTCAACGGCCTGAGCGACCTACTGCACCCCTGCCAGACGATGGCGGACGCGCTCACGCTGGCCGAAACTTGGTCCCCAGCCGGCGGGTTTGACCCCAACGCCTTGGCCGGCAAAACCCTGGTGTACGTCGGCGACGGCAACAACATGGCGCACAGCCTGCTCTACACGGGCGCCGTCTTCGGGATGAACGTCACCGTCGTCGCGCCACGCGGCTACTGGCCCGATCTTGGGGTGATGGACCGCGCGCGCGCCATCGCTGCGGAGACCGGCGCGGTCCTGGCGGTCACGGACGACACGGTGGCTGGCGTGGTGGGTGCGGACTGCATCTACACCGACGTGTGGGCGTCCATGGGCCAAGAAGAAGAAGCGGCGCAGCGCCTCCGTGATTTTGCCGGTTTCCAGGTCGATTCGGCGATGATGGGCCGCGCAAATACGGGCGCGGTGTTCATGCACTGCTTGCCGGCGCACCGCGGCGAAGAGGTCAGCGCAGAGGTCTGCGACGGGCCGCAGTCGATCATCTTCGACGAAGCAGAGAATCGCTTGCACGCGCAGAAGGCCATCTTGGTCGACTTGATGCAGAAGCGCTGAGCTGTTGCGCCGTCGACCGACCCGCATATATCCAGCCCGGCTGGCGCTCGTCGCGCTGCTTGGGACCGTCGCGTTGACGACGGGCTGCGCGAAGCGGGTGACGCCCGCGGCTGGGGCGTCGAGTCAGAAGACCCAGGACGCCCAGAGTGCCCAGAAAGCCCAGAAAGCAGGGCTCGTAGCGCCACACGCTGGGACCACCGACGCCGTGATCGGCACGGTCGACGAGACGCCGATCCACCTGAGCTGGGTCCGGGCGCGCCTCGTCCAGGCTGAAGCCAACCTGGGCGACGCCGAAGGGACGGCGGCCGCGCTGCTCGCCGCGGCGGCGGATGTCGTCTGTTTGCGTGAGTTCGCCGTCCTCGACCTGACGCCCAACGCTGGCGAACGACCGCACGAGGCGGTGGACCGGTTGCTGGCCGGCACGTGGCCGGCGACCTCAGCCTGCCGGGTCGACCCGGCCGACCTGAAGCTCGCGTTCCTCGCCCAACCAAGCCGATGGCGGCACCCGACGGCGCTGACGCTCTGGGAAGCGCAGATCACGTGTTGCACCGACTGCACCAACGTCGAGCTGCATCAGTGCCAGACGCGCACCGCCGCCGCCGCCGTGGCGCTACGCGGCGCCCTCAGCGCAGCGCTTCCGCCCCCCCTAGCTGTGACCCGAACCACCCTCGCGGCCAGCCCCGCCCGTGCCCGCCACGTGCCCGCTTTCGAACGGGCGCTCGCCAAGGTGAGCGGCTCACAGGCCCCGACGCTGCTGCGCTACACCGCCTTCGCGCGCGAGGCTGCCTTTCAGAAGATGGCCTTCCGTCGCACAGATCCGGGCTTAGAGCGCGCCGCGATGGCGCTGCCCATCGGCGCGTTGACGCCACCCGTGCGCACCGCGGCGGGCTGGTCCGTGGCGATGGTGGTCGGCCACGAGCCGCCGTTGGCCGGTGGTCTTCGATCGCCCGAGACGCTGCGTGGGTTGCGGGCTGAGGTGTGCAAGACACAGGCGGCCGGCCAGCGGCGCGCCTATCGGGATCGGATGCTGGGCAAGGCCGTTCTGCAGTGGCACCGAGACGTGATTCGCGCCGAGTTTGGCGCCGCGGTAGACGCCGCCCTGCCGGAGCCGCCGCGGCGCGAACGACCGACGCTGCCGACGGACTGATGCTGCGCGAGCGAACGGCCGGGAGACGGCGGGCCGCTAGGCCACAAAGCGGCGGGCCGCTAGGCCACAAAGCGGCGCGCCGAGTAGGGCCCCGCGCTCTTGCCCTCCAACATCACCTCAGACAACACCTGCGCGACACGAAACGCTTGGCCGATGCCGTGCCCAGTAAACCCGCCGATGAAGTAGATCTGCGGCTGCCCCGGCAAGCTCCCGATCATAGGCAGCCCGTCCTGCGAAAAGCCCATGATCCCGGCCCACCGGTAGGCCACGCGGGTCTTCTCCAGGCGCTCGAAGTGCCGCCGCAGAAAGGCCTCCAACGCGACGTGAATCTCGGGGTTTGGCGTGTCGGCCACGCCCACCTCCGCGTCTTTGGCGAGCTGCCTGAAGCCACCGATCAACACGCGGCCGTCGGGCAGCTGACGGAAGTAGTCGAGCACATGATTGCAGTAACATGGCGCCGCCATCATGGGCGCCACGGGCTCGGTGACGAGGATCTGACCGCGGGTCGGGTAGATCTTGTCGGCAAACCACGGGTGCACCTCGCTCGAGTAGCCGTTGGTGGCGAGCACCACGAAGCTGGCACGAAACACGGCGCGCTGCGTGTGCACCCGAACACCGTCCGTCACGGACTCCAGGCGTCGCACCTCATGATGCGGATACACCGTTGCGCCGCTGAGCCGCGTGATGCCGCGCACCAACTTCACCGGGTGGCACTCGCCGTCATCATGAAAGAGCGCCCCGCCGAAAAACCCCCGGGCGCCCAGGTTGTCAGCGATGTGGGCCTCGTCGACAGTCGAGACCGCGATGCCCCGCGCCGCCATCAGCGCGGCCGATTCGTGCAGCTCCCGCAGCTCATGCTCACTACCGGCGAGGGAGTAGGTGCCCGCCTGGCGAAAGTCGCAGTCCACGCCACCTTCGCCGACGATCTGGTCCCGGATCAGCGCGAGGTTCTCTTGGCTGTGTTGCCAGAGCGTGTGGGCCAAGTCGGGGCCGAGGCGGCTGACTTGGCGGGTGTAGTGCTCGACGGATCCACACGTGACGAAACCAGCGTTGCGCCCGGAGGCGCCTGCGGCGACGTCACCCTTGTCAACGAGCGCGACGCGCATGCCCGACTCCCGCAGCCACCACGCGATGGACGCACCCGAGATGCCGGCGCCGATGATCAGCACGTCCACGTCAATGTCGTCACGGTCTGAGCCGTGTGCCACGTGGTTTTCGTCGAGCCAGACAGAGATGCTCATGGGGGTTCCTTGGTGCGTGCTGCGGTCAGCCGTCAGGCGTGTCTGCGGGGCCGGCGCTCGTGGGGACGTCGCCTAGCGAGAGGTACATCTCGACCGCGGTGCAGAGACACGGATAGCCATCGCGGACGCAGGTGTAGTCGACATCGATCCAGTAGTTGTCGATCTCAACGATCGGTCTAAACCCCAAGCGAGACAAGTAGCGAAAAGACGAGTTTCCCGGGGATTCCTTCCAACAATGGGTCACCACACCGCGCGCGCCAAGACGGCGCAGGCTGTCGAGCGCGGCGGTCGCCATGCGTGAACCGAGGCCCTGCCGCCGCACGGCGTCATCGACGAACGCGGTCTGAAAGTAGCCGCTGTCGGCGAGCGGCGCGGGCCACAGCTCCGGCGAGATCTTCTGGCCACGGCCGTGCTGCCAGGCGCCGGGCGGGAGACTGAACCGGAACCCGACGAGGCGCGGCGGCTGCGACAGCAGCTCGGCGACATGGGAGCAGACGACGTCACCCGACGTGGACCGCGCCAACATCTCGGTGACGGAGGCGCGCGAGTAGTAGCCATCCCCGACCAGCCGGTCCGCCAACGCCACCACGGCGGGGATGTCAGCGACCAGCATGGTGCGAATACGTGTGTTCATGGCCAAAGACGGGGCAGCGAGCGGCGCCACGGGTCAGCTGCTGACGCGCTCAACGCTGTGGACAAAGGGCAGCTTCCGCAGCCCGCGCAGCACACTCTCAAGCTGCTCGGCGTTCTTCACCTCAACCTCAAACTCGTTGATCGCGCGCTGCTTGCTCACCACGCGGCAGTTCGCCTGGAGGATGTTCACACCCGACTCGCGAAAGCGCTGCGTCATCTGCGCCAACATGCCGGCGCTGTTGCCCGTGTGCACACGCACGGTCACGGGGGCGACCTCGCCGTCGTCGTGGGTGGACCAGGTCACATCGATCCGTCGCATCGGATCCGCGTCTCGGGCGCGCGCGCAGCTGTACTGATGCACGGTGATGCCGCGGCCGCGGGTCACAAAGCCGATGATGTCGTCGCCCGGAACCGGCGTGCAGCAGCGGCCAAAGCGCACCACGACGTCGTTGATGCCGGCCACAACCACAGTTGAGGGCCCAGCCGCCTCGTCCTTCTTGGTCCGCCGCGGCGCAGGAGGTGGCGGCTCGGCGATCGCGGCGTTGTCGTCCGGCAGCAGCCACTTCACGATCTCGTCGGCCTGCATCTTGCCGTAGCCGACCTGAATCTGAAGCTCGTCAAACGTCTGGCAACGAAAGCGCGACAACATCTTCTTAAAGTTCTCGTGTTTCTCCACCCGGCCCAGCGAGTGACTCGCCCGCCGAAACGCCTTCTCCAGCAGATCGTGGCCGATCGTCAGCGCCCGCGCGCGCTGCTCTTGGCGGATATAGTTCCGGATCTTGGTCTTGGCGCGCGCCGTCTTGACGAAGTCCAGCCAACCTCGGCTCGGGCGCGAGTCGGCGCGGGTCATGATCTCAACGATGTCGCCGTTTCGCAGCTGCGTGTTGAGCGTCGTGATGCGGCCGTTGATCTTGGCACCCAGCGCCGTCTCGCCGACCCGTGTATGCACCGAATAAGCGAAATCTACCGGCGTCGCGCCGCGCGGAAACACCTTCAGCTCGCCCGCCGGCGTGAAGGTGTAAACCTCGTCGTTGAAGAGATCGACCTTCATATTATCGAGGAATTCGTCGTTGTCTGTGACGCCGGCGTTCCACTCCAGCAGCTGCTTGAGCCACGTGAAGCGCTCTTCATCCTTGGGCGAGATCGCCTTGCCAGCCTCCTTGTACTTCCAGTGCGCGGCGACGCCGTTTTCGGCGATGCGATGCATCTCCTTGGTGCGGATCTGAATCTCGATCTGCTGCCCGCTCGGCCCCATCACCGTCGTGTGCAAACTTCGATAATTGTTGGCTTTCGCCAGGGCGATGTAGTCCTTAAACCGCCCCGGAATCGGCGTAAAGTTGCTGTGCACCACCCCGAGCCCGCGGTAGCACTGCTCGACCGTGTCGGTCAGCACGCGAAACCCCTGCGCATCGTAGATCTCGGAGTACGGCAGATTTTGCCGCGTCATCTTTCGGTAAATGCCGTACAGGTGTTTGGGTCGCCCGGAGACGTCCACATCCACCAGCTCAGCGGCGACCATCTGCGCCTTGAGCAGCGTCACGACTCGCGCGACGTAGGCTTCGCGCTCGGGCTGCCGAACCCCCACGTCCTTCTTCAGACTCTGGTAGTCGTCCGGATACAAATAGCGAAAGCAGTAGTCCTCCAGCTCCGACTTCATCCAACCCATGCCGAGGCGATTGGCGAGCGGGGCATAGATCTCCAGCGTCTCCAGCGCGATGCGCTTCTGTTTCTCCGGGCGCATGGCGTCGAGCGTCGACATGTTGTGCAGTCGATCGCAGAGCTTGATCAGCAGAACCCGGATGTCCTTGCTCATGGCGACGAGCATCTTGCGGAAGTTTTCGGCCTGTTTGTGTTCGGTGCGTCCAAATCGAATCTTGTCGAGCTTGGTCACGCCGTCGACGATAACCGCGATATCCTGGGAGAATAGCTGGCCGATCTGCTCCGCGCTGACCGTCGTGTCCTCAACGAGATCGTGCAGCAGGCCGGCGCACACGCTGGCCTCATCGAGCCGCATCTTCATGATTAGCTGCGCAACCGCGATCGGGTGCGCATAGTATGGCTCACCAGACTTTCGGTGCTGACCGAGGTGATGCACGGCGCCAAAAATCCACGCCTCACGCAGCATCACCCCGTCGTTCTTCGGCAGGTAGGTCTGCAGCTGTGCAACGAGCATGTCGGCCGTGGGAACTTTCCACTTCGCGAGTTCGGTGACTGCTGCGAGCACCTTCTCTTCGGGAAGGGTCGAGGAGGGGGACGTCATGATGTCGGGTGACTCCAGGTGCGGCCCGCCAGATCGGGGGCTCACACTACTTTACGCAAGACGGGTGGAGAATTCCCACCCATTGCGGAACACTTTCTTCCCCTCAGGGTGTTCGCCCCCGCACGCAGCCGGCGGCCCAGTCGCGCACCGACCAGCCAATCAGGAGTTTTCGGACCATGATCATCGAGCAGATCGCCCAAATCTTGGATCAAGTGGGCGCAGTTTGGTTGCTATATATTTTGATGGCGCTGTCCGTAGCGTCCGTCGCGATCGTGATCGAGCGCGTCCTGTTTCTCCAACGCAACAAGGTGCCTGTCGCGACCCTGCAACCTGAGCTGTTGCGGGCGCTCGACGCCGGCAAGGACGCGGCGGAGAAGGTGCTGGCGCCGTACACTGGCATGGAGGCGCAGGTCGCGCTGGCCGGTGTTCGCGAGATGCACCGGGGTCCGGCGGCGGTGGAGGAGATCATGACGGCGCGGGCCGCGGTGGAGAAGTTGCGCTACGACCGATTTCTCGGATTTCTCGGCTCCCTGGGCGCCAACGCGCCATTTATCGGCCTGCTTGGCACGGTGATCGGCATCATGGGCGCGTTCGCGGATCTGAAGTCGTCCATGGGCGCAGATGGCGGCGGCGCGAATCGAACCGAGGCGATCATGGGCAGCATCTCGGAGGCGCTCGTGGCGACCGCGGTTGGCCTCTTCGTCGCGATCCCGGCGGTGTGGGCGTACAACGAGTTCAAAGGCCGCATTCGCAACGTGCAAGGCAACACAGCGGCGCTCGGTGGCATCGTGCTCGCCCACGTGAAGACGCCACCAGACGCCTCGGCAGAGGACGGCAACCGCGCGAGCGAGCGCTGAACCCGTCCCAGTCCCGCGAAACCCGAGCACAGCGCGGGAAACTCAAGCCCAGCACGGGAAACCACGCATAGAGAGGGCGTAGAGAGGACGCAGCGAAGGCTGCGCCACGCCGACCGGAGGGCAACGATGGCTGCAAAACTTGGCGGCGGTGACGACGAGGGCATCACCGACATCAACGTCACCCCGCTCGTCGACATCATGCTGGTGTTGCTGATCATCTTCATGCTGACCAGTGAAGTGGTGAGCAAGAAAGTGAAGAAGCCGACGATCGACATCGACTTGCCGACCGCGTCGTCGGGGCAGGACAAGCCCGGCGAGCCGCTCAGCATCGTGATCAACAAGGACGGCGATCTTTTCCTCAACGGCAAGCCGATCAGGGAATTGGATCTGCGCGCAAAGGTTAAAGCTACGGTCGCGCTCAGGGGCAAAGGAAAGGCTGAGGCCGTGTTGAGCGCGGACAAACGCTTGTCTCACGGGCAGGTGGTTCGCATGATCGACATGCTGCGGGTGCTCGGCGTGGAGAACGTCGCCATCAACACGAAGGAACAAGAGATCGAGTAGCTCGGGACGGGGGGCTCCTGGCTCGGTGCGCTGAGGCGCGCCGGCAAGTGAGTGCGCCCGACGGCCGCCGACACAGCCGACTACGGCACGGAGCGAACGCTATCGACACCCTCTCTTCATTGTTCGACCGAGACTTGATCGTCGGCTTCGCGCTCGCGCTGCTGCTCCACCTGAGCATTGGCTGGTGGGGCGCGGGACTCGACTTGACCAGGGCGCCACCCAAGCTGCCCGATCGCGTCGTGGCCAGGGCGGTCTACGAGGAGATTCGGTTGCCGCCACCGCCGCCGCCGCCGCCCAAACCCAAGCCGCCGGAGCCGAAACCGGAGCCGGTGGTGAAGCAGGAGGCGCCGAAACCCGCGCCCAAGAAGCTCATGGGGCAGCCAAAGCGGAAGAAGAAGCCGAAGAAACCGGACACGAAGCCCAAACCGAAGCCCAACGAGCCGGCGCCGCTGGTGCTGTCGAAGACCTATGGCGCGACCGGTGACGGCGGTGTGGTGGTGCAGTCCGGCGAAGACGACATGTTCGGCGATCCCGGCGTGGCGGCCAACGAGAACAACACCCGCCCGCGCGGTGATGACGACGGCGGCAGCGCCGCGACCCCGGGCCCAAAGGGCGACGGAGGCACAGCCAAAGAGCGTCAGATCCTGATCGTGCACGCCCGACCCAAGTCACGCTGCACCGTGGCGTGGCCGGAGGGCTCGCCAGGGTCCAGGCGCATCGTCGAAGTGACCCTGCTGCTCAGCGTCGACACGCTCGGCAAGGTCTCGACAAAACGCATCCTGAAGAGCGCCGGCGAGCCATTTGACAGCGCCGCGAAGGCCGCGCTGCGACGCTGCGCCTTTCGACCCGGCACGCGGGACGGAAAAGCCTTTGTTGATCGCGTACCCTTCATCGTCGAGTTCCGACCAGGGAGCAGCGCGTGAGGTTCGTGGGGCATCTTCAGCAGCGGCAGCAAGGCGCGCGAACGAGACCGAGTCCGATCGGGTTGTTGGCGCTATTTGCCTGCATTGGCGGCCTCAGCGGCTGTGAAGCGACGTACGCGCCGCCCTCCTTGATCAACAAGCTGCGGATCGTGGGTGTACGCGCGGAGCCGCCGGTGCTGCACGCGGTTGGTATCGACCAGACCCCGCCGGTGCTGAGCTCGGTTGTCACCACCCTCACGCCGCTGGTGCTCGGCGCCGATCCGAATGAGACGCTGTGCCACGCCTGGTCCTTGTGCCTCTTCGCGCTCAATCAGAACGGCAACTACGTGTGTGTCGATCCGGATCTGGAGACGTCGCTGGGCACGGGCGCCACGGCGACGGTCACGATCGCGCAGGCCGTGCCGCTGTTTCTGAAGCTGCCGGCGGTGTTCGAGAAGTTGGCCATCACGGTGCCGCCGGAGCTGAAAGGCGTCGCCAAGACGACACCGGAGCTGAAGGACGCGAGCGGCACCGAGGTGGTTGTGCGCATCAAAACCGCCGAGGCAGGCAGCAAAGACGTGAGCGGCACCTGCCCGACCGACGCGCTCGCGTGGCTGGCGAAACCGTGCACCGATCGCACGCGCTGTTTGGTGGGCTACAAGCGCCTCGCCCTGGCGATCAACGCCAAGGATGCCCACACGAACCCCGTGATCACAGGGCTTGAGCTCGATGGTGTGGATTGGCCGGAAGACGTCACGCCGACGGTGCCGTGTTATCGCGGCGATGATTTCTACGGCCAAGTTGGCAGCGGAGCGGTGCCGATGACGCCGCGGTGGACCCCTGGCAGTCGCGAGGAGATCGGCCCCAGCGCGGACCCGTCAGTGACGGAGCCCGTGAAGGAGGGGCTGCTGTTCTCATGGCTCTCGACCGGAGGCGATTGGGACAAGCAACGCACGTTTGACAAGGTGCCGGCGAACGCGTTTCTGCCGCCCCACTATGACGGTAAGGCGTCGCAGCTGCTGCGGATTTGGATGGTGGCGCGGGATGGTCGCAACGGCACGACGTGGACGAGTCGTCAGATCGAGGTGCGCAGCGGTAGCAGCAGCGCGGGCCATCCGCTGTGCAGCGCCAGACCGTCGCTGCCCGGGTGCCCAAAGTAGCGACGTCCGGCCCTGGTCAAGCGCCAAACCCTCGGGAGCGAGAGGCCGTGCGACCGTGAGACCGGTCCCACCACCACGCGTGGGACCACGAATCCCGCCCGAAAACACCGTATTTTCAAGCTTTGAGCTTGGCATAGTCTCTGCAACCACCGTCGGCATCTGCTGACGGAGGTTCCCATGAGACTGCATCGCCCATCACGACCGCGCCCTACTCACGCCACGCCTACCTCACGTGCCCGCTCGGCGTCGGGGCGATGGCGCACACCGCTGCGGCGACGTGCGGTGCCTGGGGCCGTGCCAGGGGCCGCGCTCGTGGTCGCGCTCGTGGTCGCGCTGTGGCTCCTGTCGCCCACGCCGGGGGTCGCGGCGCCGCCAGCGGCGCCTCGCACGACGCGACCGTGTGTCATCCCAAGGGTGAACATGGCGCGCGTCGAGGCCGCGTTGGCGCGGTTGGCCCAGCGCCCACAATCGCGGCAGCCGTCGCGATTGTGGGCCTTGCTGCCCGCGAAGCTCAGCGCGGGTGGCCAGCAGAGCGTCAACACTGGCGCTGGCCTCACCATCGCCGATGATGGTTCAAACGTGCGGTGGCTCGCCGGAGATCGCCGCGGTTGGAGCGTGCGGTTGAGCTGGGACCTGAGGGCGCTGTGGGCGACGCGGGCCAGGCAACGGATGCCGGCGCTGGCCCATGCGCTGCTCGTCGATCGCATCGCGACGCGGGTCGCCGCGGCCGTGCAGGCGGTGGGTCACGCTCGCGCCGTCGCCACCGAGCACCCCAACGGGACCGCCCGGTGCTTCAAGGCGCAGGCGGACGCCCGCGGTGCGGAGCTGCGGCTGCGGGCGCTGCTCGCCGCGACGCGTCAGGTCTCATCGCATTGAACCCGTCAAACCCGTCGGACCCGTCGAACCCCGTTGCACCCAGGCGCTAGACCAACCCGGCCGTGGCCATGCGGGCGGTGCGCTCGGCGGCCAGCAGCGCCTCGACGACGGGATCCAGCCCGCCTTCCATGACCGCGTCGAGCGCGTGCAGCGTGAGGTTGATCCGATGGTCCGTGACGCGATTTTGCGGGAAGTTGTAGGTCCGAATCCGCTCCGAACGATCCCCAGATCCCACCTGCGCCCGGCGATCGGCGTCGTGGGCGCTCTTGGCCTGCCGGTGCTGCTCGTCGTAGAGCTTGGTGCGCAGCAGGCTCATCGCGCGATCGCGGTTCTTGTGCTGCGAGCGTTCGTCTTGGCACTGCACCACCACACCGGTGGGCAGATGGGTGATCCGCACGGCCGAGTCCGTCCGGTTGACGTGCTGCCCGCCCGCGCCACTGGCGCGATACGTGTCGATCCGCAGGTCGGACGTGTTGATCTCCAAATCGACGTCCTCGACCTCCGGCAGCACGGCCACCGTCACCGCGGAGGTGTGAACGCGGCCCTGGCTCTCCGTCGTGGGGATGCGCTGAACACGGTGGGTGCCCGACTCGTGCTTGAGCTGCGAGTAGGCGCCGAGACCGGTGATCACGCAGACCACCTCCTTCAGGCCACCCTGCGCCGCCTCATTGGAGGAGACTTGTTCGATCTTGAACTTCTTGTTGTCTGCGAACCGCGAATACATCCGCAGCAGGTCCCGCGCGAAGAGCGCGGCCTCTTCACCGCCCGTTCCGGCGCGGATTTCGAGCACCACGTTGCTGTTGTCGCGCGGATCCTTCGGGATCAGCAGCTCCTTGATGTGGGCTTCGATGGCGCTGCGCTCGGTGGTCAACGCGTCGAGCTCCTCCCGAGCCATCGCCTTCATCTCCGGATCGCGCTCGTCTTGCACCATCTGGCGCGTCGCGTCGGCCTCTTCGCCGAGGGCGACGAAGCGGAGATAGCTCGTCACCGTGTCTTCGATCGACGTGCGCTCACGCATCAACGCGGTCATCTGAGTAGGGTCGGAGGCGATCTCAGACGTAGCCAGCGCGGCGTCGATCTCGTTGAAGCGGGCGACGACTTCGTCGAGTTGACCGAACATGACTAGCTCCTGCGTGGTGGACGGCGCGGGCCGCGCGCGAGGTGTAGTCGCCCCGCAGCTGAAACTCAACCTAGCAGGTTTTCTGGGCGCGGTGACGGGGCGCTGGGAGCCGAGCAATCCAAGGCTTCAGCGGCGGCGACCGCGACAGCCATCGCGGCCGCAGTCGGCGTCGGACGCGCCCAGGCCATGAGTCGATGCAGCCAGGGCGGAGGCCGTAAGCCGCGCCGCACCGCGACGAGGACGCACCCAAGCGCAGCTGGGCCCGTGAGCCAGATGGCGTGGTCGGCACCGTCCAGGGTCGTGGCGAGCACGCCAGCCTCCAGCGCCGCCGCCAGGATCGTCGCCAGGGCAAGGATCGTAGCGCCGCAGGTGAGGCCGGCCGGATCTGCGAAGGTGTGCTCCGCGGCGTGCAGCGCCTGACGCGCCGACGCCGCGCCGATTCGGACACGCAGCGCCTGCCACGCCCAAGGTGCGAGGCGGAGGGCCAAGCGGCCGACCACAGCCGCCAGCAGCGAGGCCGCCGCGGGCAGCTCCGCGTCGACCTGAACCGAGTGCGCCGTCGACGACGCCCAAGCCCAGCCCGCGGCCGACGTCGCCACAGCCGGCAGCCAACACCACACGATCAGCGCCGCAGACGTCGAGCCGAGGCGCCAGTTGGGCGACGTCTCGCGCAGCGCCGCCCACGCCCGCCACGCCTGCGCTTCCAGGCGAAGCGTCGCGAAAGGCCCGGCGATCGGGGCGTAGAAGCGGCGCACCACCACGCGACCCGCGGGGAGTCGGGCCGCGACGACGCCGACCTCGCCAGCGACCATGGCGATCGCGCCAGGCAGCGCGGCGGCCCAACGCAACGAGGCGGGGCTGCCGCGCTTGGCTGGGCGGGGTCCCTCGGCTTGGCGGGCGGGCTGTCTTGAGCGGATCACGCTGGTGCCCCTTGTCAGGATGGGTGGTCAACGATAATTCGTGGCTCCCTCGCAACCCTCAGTCGACGCGGAGCGCACCATGGCCATTGTACATCACCCCGATCCTCGCACGATCGTCGCGCTGATCGACGCGGTGCCGGCGGGCGGAACGATCGCGACCGACTGCGACGGCACAGTGTGGACGGGCGATATCGGCGACGACGTCGTGCTGGCGGCCGCCCAAGATCCCGACCGCTTCGGTTGCGGACCGGTGGACTTTGAAGCCTACGTCGCGCGGCTGAAGACGGACTACGAAGGCGCCTGCCTCTTCGCCTGCGAGGTGCTGCGTCACATCTCACCCGACGACGCCGCGGACGCCCTGCGTGCGGTGGTGCCGACGACGTTCGCCGCGCGCCGCTACTTCGTCGAAGCGCTGCAACAAGCCATGGCGCGGGGGGTGGCGGTCTGGTTCGTCAGCGCGTCGCCGCTGCTCGCGGTCGAGGTTGGCGCTGGGATCATCCGCGTCACGCCCACCGGGATGATCGGGATCGAGCTGGCCAGCGAAGGAATTCGTGCCCCCTGGCCGATCGGTGAAGGCAAGCCAGCGGCGTGGCGTGCGCGCGGGATGCCGAGTCTGGATCTGGCGTTTGGGGACTCCGAGTGGGACGTGCCCCTGATCGAGAGCGCCGCGACTGGCGTCATGCTGGTCCGCGCCGAGCACGACGCCGATGTCGCGCGTAGCGCCGCGGATGTACGAGGCCGCTGACCGCAACCAACCCGCCTGCGCGCAGCTGGTCCGTCCCGTCGCTTCGGGGCAACGCGACCTATGCTGTAGGAGGTGGTGGTGGCGTGTTTCGACCGCTGAGCCGCCCGGGAGGAGCGATGAGTTTGCGCCATGCACGATGTCACGAAACCCCGCAGGGAGCGCTCATGGTGGCCTTCGCCTGCGCGCTGATCCTCGGAGTCGGGACCGGCTGCGGCGGCGGAAACGGCGGAGATCCGGGCGCTGGCGACACGGACATCGCGGACACCAACATCGCGGACACCGACGCGTCTGACACCGCGACCGTGCAGGACACGCTGTCTGGCGACGGCGCGCTCGATGACGGCGGCGCGGGGAGCTGCGGCGGCCTGAGCCAGCTCGACTGCGCCGCGACGAAGGGCTGCACGGTCGCGCTCGCACAGGACGGCTGCGGTGGCGCCAACGCGCCCAGCTTCTACGCTGGCTGTCTCGAGCCAGGGCTGACCTGCGGCGGCGTGGCGACGTGCGGCAACAAGGGCACGCAGTACGGGATCTTCCCGTGGACCTGTCTGCCAAGCGGTTGGGCAGCGGCGGGCTTCGACACCGCCAACTGCTGCCCGTCGACACCGAAACCCGAATGGTTCACGTGCAACAACGACACCGATTGCGAGGTGTTTGAGGCCGAGTGTTGCGATCACTGTAACGGCGGCAAGCTGCTGGCCGCGAACGTCACGCACATCGGAGCGGCCACGATCTCCCTCGCCAAGCCGCCGTCGACCTGCATCGCCACGATGTGCACGGCCATGGGCTGCGCGCCCGGTGTCGGCGTCTGCGAGGCGGGCAAGTGCGCCGCGAAGCTCGACCCGGGCTGGGGTAAACCGTGCGCCAGCCTCAGCGAGACGGACTGTGTGCTGTCGCAGCAGTGCGTGCCGGTGTTTGGCTACGACAAAGGCCAAGTCTGCGACAACGCGGCGGCGCTGACCAAGACGTTCGAGGGCTGCATGGCTCATGGCGTAAGCTGCGACGACGCGCTGACGTGCGCCAGCAAGGCCGGAAAACTCGTCGTATTTCCGTTGACGTGCCTGCCAGCCGGTTGGAAAGCCGAACCTTTCGAGACGTGCTGCAAACCCAAGCCGCTGGTGTGTGACGCGGGCGCCGCAGCCGAGTTGTCGAAGTTCTGCCTGCGCCGCGCGGGCGGCGGCACCAACCTGGAGCCAGGCATGCCGATCGAGATTGTCGTGTATCCGAAGGGCTGCCTGTCGAGCTCCTGTACCAAGGTCCATCACAAGAGCTGCGACGTGACCGTGGCGGCGGCCGACGTGAGCGTGACGGGCCTCGTCTGCGTGGAGGCCACCGGCGGCGGTGGCCCCTGCACCGCGGACTGCAATGGCGGCGGCTTCGCGACTTGCAAGCTCAGTGGCCTGGCGGCGGGCGACTATGTCGTCAGCCTCGGCAGCGTCACGTTGAAGGTGACGCTGCCGATGACGTTGCCGGTCGGCGGGCTGTGCGCGGGCGCCCAGTGGTGAGCGGGCCAAAGTGAGGATCCCCGACAAATCTGCGCCGCGCGTCGAATCGCGCCCGTAGCTGGCGCGTTGCGTCGTCTATGGCCGTCGTGGCTGCAGGACCCATCATGCGAGCGTTTGCACCTCAGTTTTTGCGTAGTCACGGCGACCACGTGCCCCCTCACAGCCGGAATAATCGGCGCGCACGTCGTCATGGACCGTCCCTGCGCTGGGTCGGTCTGCTGGCCGCGACGGTCGCGGTGCTGCTGCTCGCCGTGGCCCCGCCAGCTTTTGCCGGCAAGCTCGACCGCGTGCGCGCCGCCGCCAAGGGCAGCCACACGAAGTCCTCAAGTCGCAGCAGCAGCGACTCCAGCTACGGCAACGGCGGCAGCGCAGAGGATGTGGTGCTGGCGCTCTACATCGTCGCCTCCCCCTGGTGGCTCCCGCACGCGGCGCTCGGCGACCAGTGGGGGCGGCCGTTCGCGTATCTCTCCCACCCCTACGCCGATGGTCACAGCGGCTATGTGCTGCAAGCCGGCCGCGACGCCCCGGGTCACGACGCGTCGGGGCGCGCCGTGCTTGGCGCCGGCACCTCGGTGCGCGCCTCCGTGGAGGGCGGGCTCATCGACCCCACGATGACGAGATTTGGCCTCGCAGGCCGGATCTCCGGGTCGAGCCGGTTCGAAGTCGAGACGCGGTGGGACCTTTTTAGCGAGGCCCTGCCGGGCGGCGCCATCGACCAGCTCTGGCTCGGCGACGTCACCGTCACCTGGCAGCACGCGGTCGGTCGACACGGCCAGTTTCGCAGCGGCCTTGGCGTGCGCGCCTTGGTCGACAGAGGCGAGACCACGTATGGCATCAACTTCACGTACGGCATGGATCTCTACCCCGTCCGACCGCTGGTGCTGCACGCCGCGGTCGATCTTGGCACGGTCGGCCAAGCCGTGGTCACGCAGGTGCAGGCCTCCTTTGGACTGATGCTCGGCCCGCTCGAGCTGTACGCCGGCTACGACCAGACCTGGATCGATGACATCGATCTGGGCGGCCCGACCGTCGGGCTGCGGATGTGGCGCTGAGCCCGTTCAGGTCTGGCGCTAAGGCGCTCCAGCGGCGGTTCACGCGTCGCGCGACTAGCGCTACTCTACCGACATGAACACACCTGCTCCCGCCCCTGCAGCACGCCCAGATCCAGCGCACGCGTGGCCAGATCCCAACACCGGCAGCACGCTCAGACGATTCTGGACGGGGATGAAGTCCGCGTTCGGCGGCTTCGGCGTCGCCCTGCGCCACCCCAAAGTGCTGGTGTGGTGCGGCGCGGCGTTTGTCCTCTATGCCCTCGTGATGGTCGCGGTGCTTTATGCCGCCGCCAGCTGGGACGAGCGCTTCGTGCAAGCCGTCATGTGGGAGCGTGGCCCGGCGTGGTGGCAATCGGCGCTCTACGAGGTCGCGCGCGCCGGGTTGTACGTGCTGTGGTGGATCGTCGCGCTGCTCGCCTCCTTCACCGCCGCGTTGCCCCTCATGGCGCCGCTGTTCGCCTTTGTCGCCGAGGCCACCGAGGTCGCGTTCTATGGCTATCCCGCGCAAGAGACGACGTTCATGGAGCTCGCCAAAGAGATCGGCAAGGGGGTGTTGCGCAGCCTCGTGCTCGTCGCGGTCAACATCATCGCAGCCGGATTTATCTGGCTCCTCGGCAGCTTGCTTGGGCTGCTCTTCCCGCCGCTCGGCACGGTCGTCGCGATCGTACTCGGCGGCGGCTGGGCGGCGCTGTGGTACGGCGTGCTCGGCATGAACTACACGTTCGAGAACAGTCACACCTCCTTGGGCAAACAGATGCAGGTGCCGCAGCGCATCCTGCCCCTGCTGCTGGGCTACGGCACTGTCGCGCACTTGATGAGCTACATCCCACCGCTCGTGCCCTTCATCGTCGTGAGCGCGACGGTCCTGGTCTGCCGGCTGGAGGTGCATGGCCACGCCGAGCTCAAACTTCGGGCCGCGGCCAAGGCGCAACGCACCGGCGACGCCTAGCTGGCACACTGGATCCAGAACCGGGATGTGGCCTACCATGGCCGCGCACGACGGCCAGTAGTCCAACGTGAGAGGGACCCCAGATGCGACACCTGCTCGATCGCCACATTCTGCTCGTGACTGGCAAGGGGGGCGTCGGTAAATCCACCGTCGCGGTGACGCTGGCGCGTCGGGCGTCGCGCGACGGCAAAAAAGTGCTGCTGATCGAGTTCGAATCCGTCTCGCGCGCCGCCCCGCTGTTTGGCCTGGAAGAGGCGCCGACCGAGGCCGTCCAGATCGAGCCGGGCCTGGATCTGATGGGCTTCGATCTGCTCCACAGCTTGCACTTCTTCGCCGTCGATCAGCTCAAGCTCAAGTCCCTGGTCAAGCTGGCGCTGCGAAACGACAGCGTGCGCGGCTTCTTCCTCGCGATGCCGGCGATCAAGTCGATCCTCTTTCTCTACCACCTCTACCGCCTGGAGACGGCACATGGACCCGACGGTGACGGCCGCTGGGACCTGATCGTCTGCGACATGCCGACCTCTGGTTTTGTCGCCGGTCTGTACGGTGTGCCAGCGATGGTGGGGCAGATCTTTCGGGTCGGTCCGCTCGCCAAGACAGCGGAGGGCATGGGCAAGCTGCTCTTCGATCCGCTCATCACGGGCATCGTGTTGGTGACGCTGCCCGAGGAGATGCCGGTGGTCGAGACCATCGAGCTGCGCAACGCCTTGCGGAAGAAACACGGCATCGACACCGCCGCGATCGTCGTCAACGGCGTCTATCCGACCCTGCTGGAGCCGGCGGAGATCGCGGCGCTGGGTGAGGCGGTTGGCGACGGCGAGTCCCCGGGGTCGACGGACGTGCACGGCCTGCTGTGGGCGGCCGAGGTGTTGCGTGGGCGCAGTGACCGAGCAGCGCGGCTCCTACCGGCGCTCCGCTCCGCGGTGAATGGGCGGGTCATCGAGCTCCCGCACCTGTTCAAGCGGCAGCTCCCGATCGGGGCGATTGACGAGCTGGCGGCCGTGGTGAAGACCGCGCTGAAGGGGACCTGAGGCTGAAGCACCTCTCGCCCCGCACACGTCGCCCTGCACACGTCGCCCTGCACATTGTGGCCGTGATGTGGCAGAACCCGGGACCGATTCTTCCGTAGCCGTCTGAGCTGGAGCCGCACGTGGCCGACACCCCCACCAACCCGCTGCTGACCATGCTCGACGAGAGCAAGCTGATCATCTGCATCGGTAGCGGCGGCGTGGGTAAAACCACCACCGCGGCGGCGCTGGGGCTACTCGCCTCCTTGCGTGGCCGCAACACGCTGGTGTTGACCATCGATCCGGCCCGTCGATTGCTGCAGGCGCTGGGGCTACATGGCCGCGATTTGCCCAGCAATACGCCCTTAGAGGTGTTTCCGCGCATGTTGGACGCGCTCGATCATCCTGAGCCGGGACCCTTTGACCGCGGCGCCGCCAACGCCGGCAGCCTGCACGCGATGATGTTGGACCCAGCCGCCGGCGCGAGCCTGATGGTCGAGCGCCTGCTTCCGGATGACGCGATGCGGGAGCAGGTCTTGGGCAACCGCATCTACAACGCGCTGTTGCCCGCGCTCTCAGCGTCGCCCGATCTGGTGGCGCTGGAGCTGATCGCGGACCTGCATCGCGAAGGTCGCTTCGACCTGATCGTGCTCGACACCCCGCCGGCCCACAACACGATGGACTTCTTGCAGGCCGGCCAGACGTTCTCCAGCTTCATCAACGAACGCGCGCTCAAGTGGTTCGCGAAGGTGCCGCGCAAGGACGCTGCCGAGAAGCGCAGCATCTTCCGCCGCGGCAGCTCCGTGGCCATGAGCGTGCTGGGCAAGCTGTTCGGCGCCGAGATTCTCCCGGACATCGCCGAGTTCTTCGACAGTTTTCGCGATGTGATGCCGCTGATGCGCGAGCGCAACGAGCAGACCGACGCCCTCATGCGCTCGGACGTGACCCGGTTCGTCGCGGTGACCGCGCCCGGCGGGACGAGCCTCCGCGAGGCCTACCACCTCCGTGATCTGCTGCGCAAAGAGTCGCTGCCGTTCGCTGGGTTCGTGGTCAACCGCGTGCTGCAGGCGCCCGATGGGTTGGGGGATGAGGGCCGGCTGCAGGCCTTGTCGGAGGACTTGAGCCGACGCCTCACCTCGACGGGTGTGCCGGCCGATCAAGCCGCGAGTCTGGTGGCGCGTGTGCATGAGGGCGCGCGGCAGCTGCGGTTCTTGGACCGCGCCGATCGTCGCCAAGTAGCGGAGCTCAGCGCCCTGGCCGGCGCCAACGCCTTCTGCGCGGTGGTGCCGCAGATGGAGCACGACATTCACGTGCTCGATGAGCTTCGAGATCTCGCTACACAGCTCGTCGGCGGCCTGCAAGACTAGCCGCACGCGACGGGGCTGGACGCTCGCGGCGCGCTGACACACAATGGCCGACGATCGCAGGTGTCCACGCGCGCTCAAGCCGTTGAAGACCAGCCAAGGGGCCGACTTTGCGCCCCCAGAATGGAGATGCCATGAACCGCCGCCACCTCGTCCGCTGGCTGGCCCTTGCCGCCTTCGCGCTGAGCCTCGTGCTCACGCCGTCGCCGCGTGGCCTGCAGCTGGGCTCCGAAGCGCAGGCAGGCGGGCTGGACCTTGATTTCCGGGCCTTCTACGACCCGAATCGCGCGACCGAAGAGCGCACGCTGAGCAAGCCCTATCAGTCCCTGATGAGCGAGCTGAGCTTGGCGATGGGGTCGCGCATGGTCGGGCCGGCCGGCTCCCTGGGCGCGCTTGGATTTGAGGCGGCGTACGAGCTGTCGTTTGTCGGGACCAACAGCAAGGCGAGCTACTGGCAAGACGCGGCGTCCGCGCCCAACGCGCAGGTCAGCACCAGCCAGCTGCGCGTGCGCAAAGGGCTGCCCTACGGCTTGCAGCTCGGCGCGAACCTGACGCACCTAAACGACTCCAACATGTGGGCCATCGGCACCGAGTTGAACGTGTCGCTGATCGACGGCTTCGCCAACATCCCCAACCTGGCGGTGCGCAGCAGCATAAACGTGGTGCTGGGCAACGCGGACCTCGGCATGCTGATCGTCGGCGCGGACGTGGTCCTCTCCAAGTCCTTCGGCATCGCCGGCATCCTCGCGCTGCAGCCCTGGGCGGCGTACAGCTTCGCGTTCACCCACGTCAGCACACACCAGATCGACGTCTACCCGACGGCGTCATCGATCCAGCCGGATCTGATGCTGCTCAAGCAGATCAACAACACGAGCCACCGCGCTGCGTTTGGTCTTCGGGTCGTCGTGACGCGGATCAGCCTTGGCTTTGAGTTCCTGCGCTCCTTCACCGACGACCTGAACGTGATGACGCTCAAGCTCGGCGTGGATTTCTAGGCGACCCGACCCGCAGCCAGCCATGAATATCCAGGATGAGCTGCTGGTCGCCGAGGTGCGCCGCCGCTCGTTGCGGCCGCTGGCGCGCTTGCTGCGTGACATCGACGACGACGTGGACGCGGTGAACCCGGTGGTGCAGGCGCTATGGCCGCATGGTGGGCATGCCCACATCGTCGGGATCACGGGGCCTCCCGGCGCTGGCAAATCAACCCTGGTCTCGGCGCTGATCGCTGGCTGGCGTGCGCGTGGCAAGACCGTGGCGGTGCTCGCCGTCGATCCGAGCAGCCCCTTCACGGGCGGCGCGCTGCTCGGTGATCGGGTCCGAATGATGCAACACGCCACCGATGAGGGCGTCTTCATCCGCTCCATCGCCACACGCGGCGCGCTCGGTGGTCTAGGGCCAAGCACGCTCGAACAGGCCGGGGTGCTCGACGCCGCGGGGTTTGACGTCGTGGTGATCGAGACCGTCGGCGTAGGTCAAGATGAGGTGGACATCGTCCGCGCCGCGCACAGCACCGTCGTCGTCGAGGTGCCTGGGCTCGGAGACGCTGTGCAGGCGATGAAGGCCGGAATCTTAGAGATCGCCGACATCTTCGTGGTGAATAAGGCCGACCGTCCGGGCGCGCAGACGACGGTGGCCGACCTGCGCCGGCTGGGCATGATGGCGCCACGACAGGACGGCTGGCGTGTGCCGGTGCATGCGGTCGTCGCGCTGCGAGGCACCGGCGTCGACCCGGTGCTCGATGACCTGGAACGGCACCGCCCGCTCGGTCAACAGGGGGATCGGGCCGAGGCGCGGGCCCTGCACGGCATCCGGCGGGCCCGACGGCAGCGGCTCGACCGCCAGCTAGAGCCTTGGTTGCGGACGACTGAGGCCGGACGCGCGCTCGTCGCGGACGTCGTCACACGGCGGCTTTCGCCCCGGGAAGCGGCGCTGTTGTGCCCGTAAGGGCGCTGCGCACAGCCCAACGCTAGCCGGTTACAACCGACACGCGGGCTCCGGCCAACTCGAGGTGCGCGGCGAGCGCGTCAGCCTCGCGCTGCACGGCACCGAGGTAGTCGGTGGACCAGGCGGACAGCGGCGTCACCGCCACGTCAACGGCGCTGGTCTTCGCCTTGTGACTCCAGGTCGCCACGATGCGCCCACGCGCCAGCACCACCGGCGCCACGACGGCGGCTCGGCGCCAGACCAGCTTGTGCTCGGCGGTATCGGGGAGCGTCCAGGTCTTGTCAGCGTGGGTCATCATCATGCCATCCCACATCGGCAGCAGCCGGAGCGGCCAAGCGGCGTCACTCGCGCCGGGCTGCAGCGACAAGGCTTCGGCGTCCTCGGCGCGGGCCAGGAGGCCCTTCTTCGTGCCACAGACCACGGCCACCAGCTCGTCTTGCATGCCGGCGAGCCAGCGTTTCACGTCGGCCATACGCGCGCCGAAGAAGTGACCGATGTCTTGTGCCGTCGCCGGCGCGGCCACGGCGAGGTAGCGCCGAATCAGGGCGCGATTGGCGTCATCCGCAGGTGGCGCTGACCACGCCAACTGCGGAAACCACGCGGCCCGCGCGGCATACGCCTGCTCCTTGCCCGCTTTGTCGGCGGCGCAGAGCACACCCTGGTTGGCGAGCGTCCAGAGCAGCCGTCCGGCCGTGAATCGCCGGGTTTCGGCGTCGAGCTGGTCCGCGGTCGGCGTGGCCTTGAAGAGGTACTTGGCGTTCTTCTCAATCTGTGGTCGCACCGCGGCGTGGTAGTCGGCGCTGATGTGCGCGCCCAGATCCGACCGCGTCACCGGTCGGCCGGCGGCCTCCACCACCCGCTGCGCCATCGCGACGTCGACCTCCGGCGGCTGCAGGCCACGTCGGCCACCGCTGGCCCACTGCGCGCGCGCCGCGACAACCGTGGGCCAATCCGCCGGATCGAGCAGATGAATGGTCTCGCGCTGCGCCCAGGTGCGCACAACGGAGGGCGACGTGCGGTCGAACAACGCGGCCTTGAGGGCAGCCGCGGTCGGACGTTCGGAGGCGCGGAGGTTCACGCCATGGCTCGACGGTCCAAGCTGCTGAGATTGCACGCCCACCATCGCACGCGCGACGTGCAGCGCCGCCTCGGCGGCGTCTCCGGGCGCGCCTGGACCCGCAAGAAACCCCCTGATCGCTCGGAAATACAGGGCTTGGTCGATAGTGAGGTGGAGCGGTGCGGACATGGCGTGGACCTGGGAAATGGAGGATGGGATCGTGACGGGCGATAGGCCCTGACGCGGGCGATGGCGCCGGGCGATGGTGGCCGACGATGCCGGTCAGCGAGAGCGGGGGCGCGGGCTCAGCGGGTCGAGACCACCGCAAACCACCCATCGAGCGTGCCACGACCGCAGCCGCGGGCCGCGCCGAGCAGTCGCAGCGCGCGTTTGCCGGCTGGCAGCAGCACCGAGATGCCCGTGGCGCCACCAGGGTTGAGGGCTGCCCTCCCCGTCATCTTGCCGCGCCCGCTCACTTGGGCGAGCCACGCCGGGCCGAGCAGGCCGCCTTCACGGACGAAGAGCTGCACGCCGCGACGGCCGGGCAACAGCTGCACGTAGGTGTCAGCGGCCAACGTCGGCTTGAAGCGGCGTTGCACCTTGAGTCGACCCTTCTTGTCGACGCTGCCAAGCCAGCCGTTGCCGTCCGCTTGCCGGCCGACGACCCACAGGGCGCCGCGGGCGGCCGGCGCGAGCGCGAGCACGACGCCTGGCAGGGCTGAGGTGACGGTGGCCTGCGTATGGCCAGCGCCGTCGAACGCCTCCAAGAGCCCCGCGCCATCATCGGCGCCGCCAACCCAGGCTTTGTCGCCTTGCAGCACAAACGCGTGGGCGCGCTGCACGCCTTTGCGCGTGACGCGCGCGTCGCCACGAACCTTGCCGGCCGCATCGAGCCGCAGCAGCCACAGATCGGACGCGCCGGTTGTGTCAGCTTCCGCCAAGGCCAACGCGCGACCCGGGCCAACACGCACGACCGCCACCGCCCTGTCGACGCCGCCACCGTCACGCTCGTCGTGGCCGCGAACACGGCCTTGCAGATCGAGGCGGACAAAGAGCGCGTCACTGCCGGGCTGGGCGTCCGTCGCGCCGACAACCCATGCGCCCGCTTTGCCGTCCAACGCCAGCGCGTACGGGCGATCGGGCCCGCCTGCGCCGAAGTCGGCGCGACGCTGGGTGCGGCCAGATGGGTCGAGGATCCAGGTGCGCAGCTGCGTATCGCCATCGGCGGCGGTCGCTTCACCGACGGCCAAGACGGCGCCACCATCCAGGGCCACGGCCGTTCGCACAAAGTCGTGACCGATGCCGCCGAGACAGCGCTCGATCAACGCCGCTGGCGCGCGACGGCCTGGCTTGGCGATGCGCGCCTTGAAGCGGCCGCTGTCTTTGGCGCGGGTCACCAAGGTCTGCCAACGCCCAGCTTCGCGGCGAAGACGCGCGGCGCGGGCGAGCAGCGTCGCCGTGTGCGCGACGGCAGGCGGCACGGGCCACCCCATGGCGGTCGCCTGGCGCTCCAACGTCTGCATGGCGGACTTCAGCCAAGCCTTGCCGCGCTTGGCCTTGCCCTGGGCGGCGACGTCCTGCGCCAAGCCGAGCTCAGCCAGCGCGTTGGCGCGGCGAGTCGCTTCCAGCCCGCGATCACCGCCGCCTTGCGTGCCGAGCGTGCGCCACCGATGCGCGGCCTCGTCAAACAGACCGGCGGCCTCAAGGTGCTGGGCGAGCATCAGCGCGCCCGGCGGCCCGGAGACGGTGGCGCTCTGCTCATAACAGGCGAGCGCGACGCCTGGGTCGAACGTCAGTGTCGCCGTCTTCGTCGCCGCCGCGCCGCACTGGAGCTGCGGAATCACAACGGCGCTGCCAGGCGTCACAACGCGGGCGAGCGGCTGGGGCGCCGGCGTGTCTGGCGCCTGCACCTCCGCTCCGGCCAACGGCACCTCACCGGCGAGCGGCGGTGGCCCGGCGGTCTGAGCGAGGCTCGGCGTCGCCGTGAGCGTCAGCGCTGCGATCACGACGATCAGCTGGGTCGCCACTGCCACGTCTGCCCGCGAAAACGCCGCAAGCATGGGCTTCGAGCGCGTGAGGTCGGTGGTGAGACAGCGTTGCGCAGCGACGCGATCGCCCGGCGGAGGCGCGCTAGGGCATGGATGGACGGCGCCTGGGGATGAGGTGGACACACAGACTCCGGAGGTGGATGGGCTCGGACCGACGGTGGGTCCGAAGGCCGTCGCGAGCGGGCCGCCAAGTGTGCCGCGGGTGCAGCCCTGTGATCAATCCTTCGATCAGCGCGCGCGGACCCAGATGCTGCGGCCGCGCTTCTCGAACTCAACCTTGCCTAGCTCGGCCAAAATCGGCGTCACGTAGCTCGCGAAGCGGCCGCGATAGCCCTTGCGTACGCCATACCAGCCGCCGGCAGGGTTGGCGTCAGAGCGCCCCCAGTGCTCAACCGTGCCCGGCTTGGTCTCGACCTTCTCGTCCTTGTTGCCCAGCTCCATCCAGTCGCCGTGCGCCACGAGCATGGCGTGAAGATCGTCGAGCGCGCGGAGCTGGTAGTGCAGCCACGTCGACCCAACTTGGCAGTGCAGCACCTGCTTCTCTTCGTCCCGGTGCATCTCAAAGGTGGCCTGACCCAGCGGTGTGTTCAGCAACCACGGATCACCCACTACGCCAGCTCCACTCATGATGTTCTCCTTTTGCGCGCCGCTGATGGACGCAGGCGACACACGCGCGTGTCGCTGCTCGCGAGGCGACCGACAGTAGACCCCGTCGCCTCCGACGGCGCAACGATCGCGCAGCGACCGCGCAATCACCGCGCAACGACCCTGACAGGCCAGGAATCGCTTGACACCACAATAAATGACCATAATACTAATATGGTCAATTCGCCATCACCGAGGTCCGTCCCATGCAAGCTGACAAACACCGCCGCATCCTGGACTGTGCTGCTGAGGCGTTCGCGCGATTCGGATTCCGCAAGACGTCGATCGCGGACATCGCTGCGGACGCGCGAGTCGCCAAAGGCACGGTCTACCTAGCGGCGACCTCGAAGCAAGACCTGTTCTACCAAGTGCTACACCGCGAGGTGCGCGAGGGTGTCGCCGCGGTTGGCCAGCTGATTGACGCCAGAAAATCAGCCGAATCGCTGCTCGCGACCGTGCTGGAGGCCGACTGTCAGCACTACGACACGCGACCGCTGATCCGCGAGCTGCTCGTCGGCGAGGCGGCTGTGGCGGTGCCAGACCAGAGCGTGGAGTTCAGCGAGCTGCGTCGCCTCGCGCGGAGCAACCTGCGCGACGTGGTGCGTCTGGGTCAGCGACAGGGCGTCTTTCGGACCGATATCGAGGCGGATCTGGCGGCCGAGCTCATGCAGGACATCCAGGTAGCGACGCTGCTCTTTCACGACGCACCCGGGCTGAGCGAGGCGTCGCATCCACGCTGGCAGACGACGGTTCAGATCTTCGTACGCGGCCTGCGGGTCGCCGCTAGCTCGACGGCGATCGACGCCGCCGCTTTCACGGGGTGCGCGCTGCGGACCCAACCGGTGAACCCATGAATGACCATAATGAACAAACAGTCAATTTGGGACTCACCGCTGACGACGCACCACGCGCGACCGGTCGACGGTGGCGCCTACTTGGCGTGGGCGTCTTGCTCGTCACCCTCTATCTCGTCGCGCGCGCCACGGGGCTCACAGAGTGGGTCACAGCGGAGCGACTACGTGGCGCGATCCTCGGAGCGGGGCCGTGGGGCGTCCTGGTGTTCCTCGTCGCGTTCGCCCTCGGCACCCTGGTGCAGGTCCCGGGCGTGCTGTTCATCGCGGTGTCGGTCGCGGTCTACGGACAGCTGCTGGGCGGAACTATCGGCCTCGCGGGCGCCCTGATCGCGGTGTCCACGACCTTCTGCACGGTGCGCGCGGTGGGCGGACGGCCGACCGGCGCTGCGGCCAAGGGGGTCGTCGGAAAGCTGCTCGGTGGGTTGCAGCGCTACCCGAAGCGCACGGTCATCGGCCTGCGTCTGGTGACTTTTCTGAGTCCGCCCGTGACGTATGCCCTCGCCCTCTCCCCAATCCGCTACCGCGACTACATGATCGGATCGGCCGTCGGGCTGGTGCCACCGTTGATGACGCTCGTCGCGCTGTCCAAGTGTCTATTGGCCTAGATTGGTGGGCTGTGAGCGCGGGTTTGGCGGTCGGCTAGCTCGACGAGGCGCACTTGCCGCTGCGACACGTGCCCTTGCCGCAATCGGAGTTCGAGCTGCACGTGCCGTCGGGCGAGTTGGCGCACTTGCCGCTGCGGCAGGCCGCGCCGCCACAGTCCGACTTGGAGCTGCAGGAGCCGCCGCGCGCCGTCGCGCACTTGCCGCTGCGACAGGACACGCCCTTGCCGCAATCCGAGCTGGAGCTGCAGCCGCCGGCGCCCACGGCACATTTGCCGCTGCGGCACGAGCCCTTGCCGCAGTCCGAGTTCGAGCTGCACGTGCCATCGGGCGCGTTGGCGCACTTGCCGCTACGGCAGGCGGCGCCGCCACAATCCGACTTGGAGCTGCACGAGCTGCCCGGTGCAGTCGCGCACTTGCCGCCGCGGCAGGACACGCCGCGGCCGCAGTCCGAGCTTGAGCTGCACGAGCCGCCCGATCGGGCCCAGGCGACGGTGGCCCAAGCGACGGTGACGCCGACCGTGAGTGTGGTCGCCGCCAGGACCAGCAGGGTGAGGGTCTTGCGGCGAGTGAGCGTCAGGTTGGTGGGCATGAGTCCTCTCGTGGGCTGGGCGCGCGCCGCCGAAGGGGTGCAGGCAGTCACGCTGGCAACGTGCGCCAGCGGCTTTGGGCCGTCAAGGCGAAGTTGGACAGTCCCAGCGTGGGCAAAGGCGTCGGAGAGGAAGGACCCAGCGGCGGTCCACGTCGTCGTGACGGCGGCTGAGACGGCAGGCCTCGATCATCGTTTCGTCCATGACGGTAGATCAGGCAGTCTCGCGAACACCCGTCCCTAACTAAAAGTGGATCAACAGACACGCGCACCGCGAACGAGTCCACCACAGCACTA
>CALENB010000137.1 GCA_937910235.1 uncultured Myxococcales bacterium
CCGTTTGTCGGATTCACGCTGATTGGCCACGGAATCAGCCAGATCGTGGACTCAAAGGTGCCTACGTTGCTCGGGATCTTGGTCGGGTTGTTGCTGGGCCTGTGGTTGGCCGGGCGAAGCCTGCGGTCGGGAGTTGAACCATGACGATCGACGCCACGACGAGCGCTATGACCGCGGCGCTGCTGGTCTTCGCGCTTGGGCTCGTGCTCGGTTTCTGCGGCGGCGCGCTGCACCTGTGGGTGCTGGCGCTGCGGGCGCAAGCGTTCGGTCGTGGTCGATCCTGGCTCGCCCTCGCCCTCGCGCCGGTTGGATTCGCCGGCCCAGGTGTGGCCGCGCTTGTCGTGATGCGCCTCGGCGCGGGCCCCGTCTGGCCCGGCTTGATCGGCCTGTTCGCCGGTCTGATCCTCGCCCGTCGCGTCCTGTTGTCAACGCTTGCGCACCACGTGGAGACGGGTCAATGGAAGCGCTAACTCACAAGGTTTGGCTGCAAATCGGGCCCATCGTCATCACCGAGACGGTCGTCGTGAGCGTCGTGCTGACGCTGATCCTCGTCGTTGGCGGGCATTTCGCCGTGCGCAGTCAGAAGCTGCGAGAGCCGCTCGAGGTCATCTACGAGCGTGTCGAGGCCATGGTGCAGAACATGGTCACCGTCGACGCCGGGCCGCTCGTGCCCCTGGTGCTGACGCAGTGGGTGTTCATCTTGGCCGCCAACCTCGTCGGCGTGATCCCCATCATCGCCAGCCCAACTCGGGATCTGGCGCTCACGGCCGCCCTCGCCGTCGTGGCGCTCGGCGCGGGTCACGTCTATGGTTTTCGCGCCAACGGGTGGCGGTACCTGCGTCACTACCTTGAGCCCAACCCGATCATGTTGCCGTTCAACCTCATCGGCGAAGTCACCCGCACCCTCTCTTTGGCGCTCCGTCTGTTCGGCAACATGCTGTCGGGCGAGATTATCGGCGCCATCGCGGTCTCACTCGCGGGGCTACTCCTACCAATACCGCTGATGATCCTCGATGTGCTCACAAGCGTCGTACAGGCCTACATCTTCGGCGTCCTGACGCTCGTGTTCACCGCGAGCGCCATGCAGGTCGCGAGCAGCGCGACCCCGCGGATCGACGACGTCCCCTCCCCTCCCACCACCTCTGGAGCAAACTCATGACACCTCGTGATTGGATCGCCATCGCCAGCATCATCACCGCCGGCTTCGTCGTCGCGATTGGCTCGATCGCCCCGGCGCTGGGCGAAGGACGCGCGCTCGCCCAAGCCATGGACGCCATCGCGCGTCAGCCAGACGCCGCCAACGCCATCAGTCGAACGCTGTTCGTCGGCATGGCCATGGTGGAGTCCACGGCCATCTACGCCCTCGTCATCGCGATGGTGTTGCTCTTCGCGAACCCCATGCTGCCGGCGTGAACGCGCGCCATGCTGCGTCGAGGACAAGATGAGTTTCGACCTCACGACCTTCCTATTCGAGCTGATCAACTTCGTGTTGCTCATCTTCCTGCTGCGACGCTTCGTCTATCGGCCGATCGCTGCGTCGATCGCGGCACGTCGCGCGGAGATCGCAGAGACACGGGCCACAGCGGCGGCGCAGCTTGACGGCGTCAACGCACGCACCGCCGAGCTCGATGTCAGGCAGCGCGCCATCGACGTGTTGCGCGAGGAGGTGTTCGCGGAGGCGTCAGCGGACGCCGCGACCTTGCGGGCCCGCCTGCTGGGCGAGGCGCGCGAAGATGCCGTCGCCGAGCGCGTCAAAGTGCAGTCACTGCTGGAGTCCGAGCGCGAAGCTGCCCTCGGCTGGGTGCGTGAGACGGCTGTGGACCAAGGCGCCGCCGTCGCCGGTCGACTCCTGCTTGCGTTGGCGCCCGACGCTGCGCACGACGCGCTAGTTCAACGCCTGCTGCAGCGTCTGCGCGACGGTAGCGTGTTCTCGCTCGGCGATGATCTTGATGGTGAAGGTGAGCGAGGCGACGGCAGTGGCGTCGGCGTCGGCGGCCACGCGACGGACGGCCCTGGTGAGGCGCGTAGCCCCGTAAAAGCGGAGGCCACGTTCGCGCGAACGCCGACCGCCGGGGAGACCGAGGCGCTGGAGCAAGCGTTGCGTGATGCGGTCGGCGGCCCTGTTCACCTCGCGGTCGCCAAGGATGTGGAGCTCGGAGCGGGGCTCACGCTGCGATTCGGCGATCGGACCTACGACGCGACGCTGGCCGGGCAGCTTGATCTGCTGCGCGATGAGGCTCGCCGCCTGCTAGCCCAGCAAGACGCGGCATGAGCGACGACCGCCTTCGTCGTGAAGCCACGCAGGCTGGCGCGGCCTTGGTCGATGCCGCGGCGCGCTACGTGGTGAGGATCTCGGCGCGCGACGACGGTCGTGTCGTCGCGATTCAGGACGGTGTGCTGTCGATTCGCGGACTACCGGGAGTCGGCTACGAGGAGGTCGTCAGGGTCGGCGATGGCCATCGCGCGTTGGTGCTTGGCCTGCGGCCTAGCGTGGTGCAAGCCGCTGCGCTCGATCCGGTCTCGCTGATGCACGAAGGCGACCAGGTGCGCAGCACCGGCGCTCGCGCGACAGTGCCAGTGGGCGAGGCGCTGCTGGGCCGGGTCATCGATCCCCTCGGCCGGCCGCTCGACGGCGCGCCGTTGCCGGGGACCTTGCGACACATGCCCATGGAACGTAGCGCTCCTCCGATCCACGCGCGGGCCGCGGTGCATCGGCCCCTCTACACCGGGACGCTCGCCGTCGACGCGATGTTTCCGATCGGTCGTGGCCAACGGGAGCTGATTCTGGGCGACGAAGGCACGGGCAAGACCTCGCTGGCGCTCTCTGCGATGCTGCGCCAGCGAGTTGACGACGTGACCAGCGTCTACGTGGCCATCGGTCGCCGCCGCGCTGACGTCTGGCGCATGGTTGAGGCGCTGAAAAAGGGGGGTGGGCGCTGGATCATCGTCGCGGCGTTCGAGGACGCCAGCCCGGCGCTGCGGACGCTCGCGCCGTACGCCGGCACCAGCGTCGCCGAGCACTTTCGAGACCATGGCGAACACGCGCTGGTGGTCTACGATGAGCTCACCGC
>CALENB010000138.1 GCA_937910235.1 uncultured Myxococcales bacterium
GTTCGCGAGACTGCCTGGTCTACCGTCATGGACGAAACGATGATCGAGGCCGCATTCTTGCCTGCGTACAGGGCATCTCGGCGTGGTGTCGGTCGGGATCGCCGCGGATCAAGGGCTGCCGTTGGGGCCGCGGGTCTGTGCGAATGTGGCCCCGAGTTTTTGGGGGTAGGCGGCCGTTTGGGTGACCTCACGCGAGCTGCGCTTCACCGCCTCGACCGGCCGACCGTAGCGCTCACCTAGTCGACGTGGCAGCCCTTTCCTGAGAGCCTGCGCGCCAACGGCCAAGCAGGTTGTGTGGAGGCGTGATGCTGCCTTGGAACATTGTCGAACAGGCCAACACCCGCGAGGGCACGCTCGAGCTGCGGCAGCGTGGGGAGAAGGACTTTCTCATCCTCGTCGGCGGTCGCGTGCTCATGAGCAGCACCAACGCGCGGTCTGAGATCATTCTGGCCACAGAAGCGTGCAGGTTGCTCGCTGATCGGCCGGCGCCGCGTGTGCTGATTGGCGGGCTCGGTATGGCGATGACGCTGCGCGCGGCGCTCGACACCCTGCCCGCGAAGGCGACGGTGCATGTGGCGGAGCTGAACCCCGTGGTGGTCCGGTGGTGCAAGGGCCTGCTGGCGCCGCTGTCGAAGAACGCGCTGGCGGACCCGCGTGTGACCCTGGAGGTCGGCGATGTCGCGCGCGTGATCGCCGACAAGCAAGCACCCTACGACGCTATCGTGCTCGACTTGTACGAAGGCCCCAACAGCTTCACCCAGCGCGCCGACGATCCGTTCTACAGCCGGTCTGCGCTGCACCGAACCCGGCTCGCGTTGCGCGCAGATGGCGTATTTGCGGTGTGGGGGGAAGACCCCGACGAACGCTTCGAGTCCCGCCTGAACCGAGCGGGGTTCGATTTCGAGCGCAAGATCTCCGGCCGCGGCGGCAGCTTGCACGCCGTCTACATCGCCCGACCGAACAGCGCCAAACCGCCGCGCGGGATGTCCAACGAACAGCGCAGCAAACAGCGCCAGCTACGCAATGAAGAGAGACGCCTCAGCGAGGCGGCCGATGATCAGCCGCGCAGCAAATCCAAACAGCGGCGCGGCAAGACGAGACCGCGGTGACCGGGCGGGGAACGTGGGCGTCGAGACGAGGGTGGGCGGAACGACGATGGGCTATGTCATGGATTCGTAAAGGCTTGGTATTCGAGCGTGGCATCTAGTTGACCATCACTGGTGAGGTCATCGTGCGTGAGATTGCCCACATCAGCAGCGGAGAAGCGAGCAAACTCAGCTCTGGGCACTTTGGTATCTGGGATTATTCTGACGGCGAGGACCATTAGCGGCGTACTCTGATTGTTGGTGACGACCCCGGTGCCGCTCAAAACGTTGCTATCGTACGACTCCGACATGCGATATGGGATCGCCAACTGCGCCCGTAATACGCCGGCCGGTTTCGTGCCGCCTTTGGCGAGTATCACGGCCACAACGCTCACCGCGCCGCTCATCTTCAGTTGATAGCGATACCGGCTCAAACTGTGAGCGATCATTGGCATGATCTTGTTATCTACAACACTATTATCAAGGAAATAGGAGTCTGGGGCCGCCCCCATTGTCGCGGTCGGAAATGTGTATTGTCGCGCGATATTCGGATAGCGTCCGACTCCGACGCGTCCTGGCAAAGCGTCGTCCTCAAGCACCACGCGCCACGCGAGGTTATTATCACGGGTCATCTCCAGCCCGCCGATGCGGAGGATGGGCTTGTTGGAGTGGGACTTGCGCGGATCTTCGTTTGACAATACCACCTGCAATTGCCCGGTCGTTTGGGACGCCGCCGTGCCAATCCAACCGATCTGCGCCACGCCCGGGGAGATTTCGGCGGTAGGCGAGGGCGAGATGGAAAACCGCAGTCCAGCGTCGGTGTCGTCGCCATTGATGGCGTAGAGGAACATCGGTCGAGGCGCAGACCACGCCTTGTCGACAGCTGTGCCCATCGGGTCGATGATCCCAGCTGACGAGCTACCGCTTATGAAGGCGTGCGTCGCCACGTCTACAATCAACTGCACCGTTGAACCGTCGCCGATTGTCGATGACATCACCAGGATCGAACGGTTAGTTTTCGAGCACGGTTTGCCGTGGCAGGACACGCTGAGCTGTTTGCTCATCTTATTGTAGCTCAGGCTTAATCCATAGGCGCCGACTGTGTGTTTGAGCGCCACGGCCGCTTCGGCTTCCCACGCCAGATCTGAGCGCAGCGCGTGGGGCACTGAGCCGATCTTTCCGCCGTCAAAGCTATCGAGCAGCTTGCCTTGGGCATCTCTCACCTCGACGTGTGTGGTCGAGTGCGGCCAGTCGGCGAGATGCTTGTGACATTTGTCGACGGTGACCTCAAATGCACCGCCGGTGATGTCGACGATTTGGACGCCAAGCGGGCAGATCTCGGCCCCCGGCACCGAAGACCTGCCGTTGCGCGAACGCATGGCGCTCGCGGCCAATGAGGTCGCGCGGCCGACGCTCTACTCGCTGCTTGTCATCATCGCCGCCTACGTGCCGATCTTCGCGCTCGAGCGCGTCGAGGGTCGCATCTTCGCGCCGATGGCCAACACGGTCGTCAGCGCCTTGGTCGGCGCGATGGTGCTGAGCTTCGCGCTCGTGCCGGTGCTGACCTATTTCGCCTTTCGGCGCGTCGGCCCGCCGAAGCCGTCGCCGATCTTGCTGGCGCTCGAGCGCGCCTATCGCGCGACTCTCAACGTGGCGCTGCGCCACGCCGGCGCCGTCGTCGCCCTCGGTCTGGCCACGCTCCTCGCCGCCGGGCTGCTGCTTGGGCGCATTGGCTCGGAGTTCTTGCCGGCGCTCAACGAGGGCGGCCTTTACATCACGGTCACGTTGCCCGACAACATCTCGCTGAGTGAAGGCCGCCGCATGGCGCCGCAGCTCAAGGCCATCGTGGCGCGCACGCCCGAGGTCGGCGAGATCATGACGCAGCTCGGCCGGCCCGAGGATGGCACCGACCCGACGCTGCCCAATAACCTGGAGATCTTCGCGCGGCTCGCCAAACGCGAGGCGTGGCGGCCGCAGATCACGACACCCGACGACATCATCGCCGAGATCAGCGCCAACCTCGGCGAGATCCCTGGCATTGAGCGCAACTTCTCGATGCCCATCCGCGATAACGTCAACGAGAACGTCTCTGGCCAATTCGGCCAGGTGGCTCTGAAGATCCGGGGCGACGACCTGGGCACGCTCGCCGACGCCGCTGAGCGCGCGCGCGTCGCCATCAACGCAGTGCCCGGCGCGGCTGACGTCGGCGTGGTAAAATCCGCAGCCTCGCCGGCCCTCACGATCCGCATCGACCGAGAAGCCATCGCACGTTTCGGCGTCGACCTCGAAGACGTCCAGCGCACGATCGCCACCGCCCTCGGCGGCTCAACCGTCGCCGCGCTGTGGGAAGGCGAACGCCGCTTCGACATCACGCTGCGATACCCAGACGCAGCACGCCGCGACGCCGCTGCCATCCGCCGGCTCAGAATTGTCACCAACAACGGCGCGCTCGTCCCCCTCGCTGCCGTCGCGAGCGTCACACTCGACGGCGGCCGCGCGGCGATCACCCGCGAATCCGGAAAGCGTTACGTCGGCGTACGCATGAACGTACGCGGTCGCGACATGGGCAGCTTCGTCGCTGAGGCGCGCAGCCGTGTTCATCGCGCCCTTGGGGACCTGCCGGCCGGCTATGAGCTGGTGTGGGGCGGCGAATTCGAGAATCAGGAGCGCGCGATGAAACGCCTCGCTATGGTGGTGCCCATCGCCCTCGTGCTGACGTTCTTGCTGCTTTTTGGGGCGTTTGGTCGTGTCGGGGACGCCTTCATCGTGCTGCTTCAGGTGCCCATCGCGCTCACTGGCGGCGTCTTCGGCCTCGCCCTGGTCGGTATGCCACTCTCGGTCTCCGCTGCGGTTGGCTTCATCGCTCTGCTTGGCCAAGCCGTTCTCAACGGTGTGCTGGTACTCGCCGCCGTGCGGGCGCGGCAGCAGGCGGGCGTGACCGGCATCGAGGCGGTGCGCGAGGGCGCCGTCGACCGCCTGCGCGCTGTCGTCATGACCGCGCTGCTCGCAGCGCTTGGCCTGCTGCCCGCGGCGATGTCGACCGCCATCGGCGCGGAGACGCAACAACCCATCGCCGTGGTCATCGTCGCCGGCACCGGCTCGGCCGCCGCGCTGACCCTCATCGTGCTGCCGGCGACGTTGGTGCTGTTGCAGCGTTTGCAGGGCGTCAGGGCGCGACTCCTGGCGCCTTTGCGTTCGAAGGCGTTGCGCGTCTAGGGCCGTCCTCGTACGTGCCAGGCGATTCGCGAAGGGCGATTCTTGAATGGCGTTCGAGTCACGCGACCCAACCAATTTCACGATCTACCCGACGATTCTGTCGCTGGCTGACGTCGTATGGGGGGGCACACTTTCACCACGGCCCTCCTGAGGAGAGTCGCCATGCGCCCTGTTCGCAACGTAAGACCCGGATGTATCTACGAGATCACCACCCGAACCATCGATCGCACCAAGCTGATGAGGCCGAGCAAGGAGGTCAACAAGATCATCGTCGGTGTCATTGGTCGGGCCCAGGAGAAATCTGGGGTGAAAATCTACGCGCTCGTCTTCATGTCTACGCATTACCACATGCTACTTGGCTGCGAAGATGCGGACCAGAAGGCCAAGTTCGTTGGCATGGTGAACAGCAACATCACCACGAAGCTCAACGCGCTGAACGATCGGACCGGGAGCGGTTGGTCGCGGCGGTTTTTTGCCATCCCGGTCTCCAAGGACCGCACCACGCAGGAACGTCGTCTGCGATATCTGCTGGCGCATGGGGTGAAGGAGCGGTTGGTGGCCCGCGCAAAGGACTGGCCCGGCGCGAGCACGCTGCCGTGGCTGCTGAGCGGCACAGCGATTCGTGGGGTTT
>CALENB010000139.1 GCA_937910235.1 uncultured Myxococcales bacterium
AGCTCGTCAAGGCAATCCCATGAGTCGAGCTCGCTGGCGCGGTCGTGCCGCGGCAGTTGTCACCGCCGTCGGCGACCACCCGGCTTTGACGCCAAGCTTGCTGGCGTTGGTCTTGGTGTGCTGGCTGTGTGAGAACTTCACCTCGTCGTGCATGAACGCGATCCAACCTTGGTTGCGCCAGAACCATTCCCCCTTCCACTTGGCATTGACCGACACCTGAGCGTCGGGCCACTGCACGCCCCAAACGACCCCTTGGCCGTACACGCGGGGGCCGCTTTTGTGGAAGTCGCCGTTGACCGCGAGGGCCGCGCCGCGCTTGGCCGCCCAGGCGCCAGTCGTCGAAAACGACTTGGGCGCTTTCGTTGCGTCCACTTGGATACGCGCCTTACACAGATCGACGAACGCGACCCAGAGCCGGGTCGTGGGTCCAATCGTGGTGTAATGGCGGACCTCAACACCGGGTGCAGCGATCTTCTTGGACACCAACTTCAGAGAAAACGCGTGCGCTGCCTGCGCGACTCCGAACAGAGTGACCGCCGTCGCGAACATCATCGTGCAAGCCCGTCGATTCATAATCATAACCTGCCACAACGGCCATGCCGCACCACCGAAATCACCGCTGACGGGCTTTTTGTCCTCTTCGTCGCCACTGCGACAGGCGACAAAAAGCCGTCCCGGACGCCTCGGACACGGGTCCCACTTGTGTGACACAGCGTGGTTCAACGCGACCTCCTACGCGGCACGCACGCCGCGGCCGCCGAGCCGCGCACCAGTGGCGCGCTCACTTCAGCTGCCCGACTCTTGTCCTCAGGCCGAGGTGGTCTGACAACTTGCCTCCGGCTGTGACCTGCCCTGCCCCGACAGTCCAGCTTTTGTAGTTGGTCTTGGTGAAGTCATTCTTCGTTCCCAACACATGGTCGATCCAATGGCTGCCGTGGGTGTTGATGGCGTTGATCCCTGCCGTCGACGTGTTCTCGAAGACACCACCGGACCCGGTCAGCATGGCGTATGCCTTTGTGTTGTGGTCGGGGCCTGAGTTGAGATCTCCGAGCAGGAAGTGTGCCCGTTTGGGATTGGTGACCTTTTTCGCCTTCACCCAGGCGATGACGCACTGGGCCTGTGCCGCCCGTTGTGCGATGTCCGCGCTCGTGCCGGCCGCCTTGAAGTGGGCGTTAAGCACGTAAAAATGGTTGCTCGTGGCATCAGATATCAGATCAACCTCAGTCCACATGAAGCCGCGCACCTCGCTGCCGCCGTAGTAACACTTCTTGTATCCCGCGGTGATGAATTGGTATTTTGATTTTTTGATGAAGATGGCAAAGCGCTCGCCGCTCCAGCCCCCGCTCACCTCATCCGTGGACCTGACGTGGTGGGTGCTGGACAGCCAACCCGCCACCTTGTCCCTGACAGTCCCAATTGAACAACTCTTGGGGCCGAGCTTGCCATCCTCCTGCAGCGCAATGATCGCTGGGTTCTGGGCCAACAGAGTAGCCTTGATGGATAGCGCCCCCGGTCCGTCGTTGCGGTCGTGCCACTTGGCGACGCCGTCGCTCGAAATGCAACCTGCGTTGTTGTACAGGTTCCATGTGATGAACTCTGTTTCGTGCGTAACGGTCGGCGGACAGGCGCCGCAATCGGCCGTACAATTCGAGCAGGTTTCACCAGTCTCACACGAGCCGTTGCCGCAGACCGGCGGACAGGCGCCGCAATCGCCGAGGCAGCTGCTGCAACTCTCGCCCGCCTCGCACGTCCCGTTGCCGCAGACCGGCGGACAGGCGCCGCAATCGCCGGGGCAGCTGCTGCAACTCTCGCCCGCCTCGCACGTCCCGTTGCCGCAGACCGGCGGACAGGCGCCGCAATCGCCGGGGCAGCTGCTGCAACTCTCGCCCGCCTCGCACGTCCCGTTGCCGCAGACCGGAGCAGCAACTGAGTCGGATGGCTGGCCGTCGAAGAGATCGCCGTCGGCGGCATGACCGTCGGATAGCTGACTGTCGGATAGCTGACTGTCGGATAGCTGACTGTCGGATAGCTGACTGTCGGATAGC
>CALENB010000140.1 GCA_937910235.1 uncultured Myxococcales bacterium
CCAGCGCAACCTCTCCAGCGCAACCTCTCCAGCGCACCGAGTCCAGCGCTAGGTTAGCCATGGGCCCGTGGCACTACGCAGGACACGAAGACTGGTTTACTCTCGCTCCACGGAGGCGACATGGCGCATGACGAAGACGATCGCTCGACGAGACACCCTGGGTCGGAGGCGCTACGGCCCAAATCCACGTCTGCCGGGCCCAGTCTGTTCGAGCGAGGCAGCGGCCTCGCGATGTCCCGCAATTCGCTCCAGGTGCCAGCCACGCCAGCGCTCGTGCAGCCCGGCGAGATCCTGACTGGGAAGGCCCGTTGGCAGATTGGGCGTCGCCTCGGCAAGGGTGGCTTTGGCGCCGTGTTTCTGGGCCGGCGGCTCGACTCCCCGACAGTGGACGGACCTCCAGAGACGGCGGCGATCAAGGTGTTTCACGCCCCGGCCGGTCACGATCCTCGGCAGCTGCTCAAACGTGAGCTCGCCGCGTTGCTGGCGCTCAAGAGTGAGCGAATTCCGTCGGTGTGCGACTGGTCGATCGACGAGGGCCTGTGTTTTGTCGCGATGCAATACTACTCGCGCGGGAGCCTGTGGGATGTCCGCAAGGAGACGCCGCGGATGAAGCCCGGCGCGGCGTGGACGCTGCTGCTGGACCTGCTCGCCGCCCTCAAAGACGCGCATCACGCCAGCTTGCTGCACCTCGACGTGAAACCAGGAAACGTGCTGATCTCCGACTCGGGAGGCTTTGTTCTGACCGATTTCGGCGTCGCGCAATCGAGCTTTTCATCCGGTACGACCGGCGTCGCGGGGCTAGGCACGGTCGGCTATCAAGCGCCAGAGCAGGCGCGACGGGACGCGAACAGCTTCGACGCGCGGACCGACTTGTTCGGGGTGGGCGCGACGGTCTGGTCCCAGGTGACCGGCATCGAGCTCGCGCGCCGCACGGAGCTGCTGACGCTCAACTCGGGCAGCGGGCAAATCTATGCCCTGCCGCCGCCGAGCCAGTTTAATCGCCAGATCCCGCCCGCGCTCGAAGAGGCCATTATGGCGCTGCTGCCGATCGACGCCGTGGAGCGACCAGGCGGCGCAGCGGAAGCGCACGCGATGGTGCGGCGTTTGTTGAGCGGTCACAAAGACGCCGCCCGTGTCGCCACGGACGTGCGCGGTCAAGTGCCGGACGACATCGCGCGCCAGGTGACCGCGCAGATCTTCGATCCGCTGTGGCAAGCCGTCGCGGGCGGCGAGGACGCTTGGCAGTTCCTAGTGCGCTACGGCGACGGGGCGGTGTTGTGTCGCGAGGGTGAACGCAGCTACCACGCTTTTGCGCTGCTCACGGGCGTGGTGCGCATTGAGCGTGGCGGCAAGCTGCTGGCGACGGAGTCGCGCGAGGGAACTTTCTTGGGCGAGGTGTCCACGCTCACTGGCACGTCGCGAACGGCGTCGATGCGGGCTCAGGGCGAGGTGTGGACGCTCATGTTCAACGCCGCGGAGCTGGAGCAGTTCGTCACGTCGAACCCGGCGCTCGGGATGCGGATGATCAAGAGCTTAGCTGAGCGCCTGGACCGTGAGTCGCGCCGCCGAACCTAACATCGCGCCGCGCGTGACTTCGCCCTGGCGGGACCCGCAAGCGCCGCCTAACTGTGGTCTTTCAGCCAAGCCGCCAGCTCGGCGCCGCGACCGCCGAGGCCGACCAAGCGGTGGGCTTTGCCGTCGTGGTTGAGATGGAGCGCCGTCTCTGGCTCGCCGTCACCCGTATCGAGCGCGCCGACCTCTTCCGCGGTGAACGCGTAGCGAAACTCGCCGAACTCCATCGTACCGAGGGATTGGATCGTCGATGCGCCGTCGCCGGTCGCCATGCCCCCATCGTCGGCGGCCACAACGCGCGACTGCGCCGTGAACACGACGCCGTCATCCGTCTTGTCGAACTGGCCGAAGGGCGGCACCGCGCCGTAGACCGTGCCTTGGAGCTCCAGCGTGACCCGTTCGAACGGCCCATCGACGACCGGCGGTGGCGGCGCTGCGGCGGTGGGGACCGCGGCCACGGGCGCCGCCGGCGCGACTGGCTTGGACCGCAGCATCACTGCCGCCGCTATCGCTACGATCGCCGCTATGCCAACACCAACCAGGATGTCCATGATCACACTCTCCTCTGCGCAGCCTACGAGGCGCGGGATGCACGCCTCGCTCGACACGCGGCGCAAGCATGGCCAAGCCCGACCCGCGATGCAACGGGATGACGAAGTTGCTGGCGTCTCGGCCGCGCGGTCGCTATCTTCCGCCGCGCAAACGCTGAATCAGGAGCCCCACATGCGTCATTCTCCCACCCTCCGCCTAGTCTCAGGCGGGCTCGTTCTCGTCCTCCTTCTGGCAGCAGCCGGGGCTGGATGCAGCAGTGACGCCGCGTCCGCCGGTGCGACGACGAATCAGGACGCTGGCGCGACCGATGGCACCAGCGGCGCGAGCGACGGTGTGAGCACGGCTGACGGCGGAGACGCTGCGATCTCGGGTGATTCGGGCGCAACCGTGGCAGATGGTGGCGTGGGTGATGGCTCCGTGAGCGACGCGGCAGTCACAGACGCCGGCGCGATCGTCGCCGATGCAGGCACCCCAGACACAGGCACGCCAGACACGGGCACCCCAGACACAGGCACGCCAGACACGGGCCCCGGCGACACGGGCACCGGCTCGCCCGACACCGTCACGATCGCAGACGGCGCGGCTCCGGATGGCGACGGCGGCGCCCAGCTGCTGCAATGCCTCACGCAGAAGTGCAACGCCGAGGTGATGGCGTGCCTCGGTGACACAGGCTGCGCCAAGGCCGTCGGCTGCCTCGGCGGCTGCAAAGGCGACACCACGTGCATGCTCGGCTGCGGCAACGGTCTGTCCAGCGGCGGGCAGCAAGCCCTCCTGGCGACGGCGCAGTGCGCGAGCCAGAAGGGCTGTCTCGCCGGCGGCGGCACCGGCGGTCCGACGTGTGGCGATGGCAAGTGCGACCTTGGTGAGCAGCTTACGTGCGCGGCGGACTGTCCCGCGCCCGTTTGCGGCGACGGCAAGTGCGACACGGGTGAGCAGCTCACATGCGCAAAGGATTGCGGTGGCGGCGCCACCTGCGGCGACGGCAAGTGCGACCTCGGCGAGCAGTTGACCTGCGCCGCGGACTGCCCACAGCCCGTGTGCGGAGACGGCACGTGCGATCCGGGTGAGCAGATCAGCTGCGCCAAGGATTGCTCCGGCGGCGGCACGAATCTGGCCACGTGCATCTTGCAGAAGTGCGCTAACGAGTCGACCCAGTGTGTGCTCGACATCACCGGCTGTTCTCCTGCCGGGATCTGCGTGGTGGGCTGCACCGACTCGACGTGCGTGGGCAAATGCGGCGACAAACTCACGGGCGCCGCGGCGACCAAGTTCAACGCTTTGCGGACGTGTGTAGACCAGAATTGCCTGAAACCGTAGCAGGTCTGTCGATGGGCGCGCTGCCTGCCTCGCGGTTGGATATCGGAACGCCAGAGGGCCGTCAGGCGCTCTGTGGTCCACTTGTGGATCTGTGCAATGAAGCTGCCGCCGCCATCCTCGCGGTCTACGCGGGTGGTTTTGACGTCACGACCAAAGTCGACCGCTCACCCGTGACCGCGGCTGACCTAGCGGCCCACCACGTCTTGTGTGACGGACTCGCCAAGCTGACGCCCGGCATCCCCGTATTGTCCGAGGAATCCGCCGGGATTCCGTGGTCTATCCGGCGCGCGTGGCGGCGATTTTGGCTGGTCGATCCACTCGATGGCACCCGGGAGTTCATCAAGCGCAACGGCGAGTTCACGGTGAACGTCGCGCTCATCGAGGATGGCGTGTCTGTGCTCGGTATCGTCCAAGAACCCGTCACAGGGGTTTGGCACGTTGGGCATGTCGGGACTGGTCTGTGGCGTGGCACCGGGCCGTGGCAGCCACAATCGCCGCCCTTAACCGGGTTGCCACGGCCCCGGCCCGCGGGGCGGTTGCGGGTCGCGTTGAGCCGTTCGCATCACACGGACCGTGCGGCGCCCCTGTTGGACGCGTGGCCCGTCACGGAGCAGGTGGCCCTTGGGAGCTCGTTGAAGTACTGCCGCATGGTGGATGGCCAGCTTGACGTCTACCCACGCCTCGGACCCACGAGTGGGTGGGACACCGCCGCCGCGCATGCCGTGCTCGTTACTGGCGGCGGCTGCCTCGTCGATGAGAGCGGGGCCGAGCTCAGGTACGGCCAAGGCGACTCGCTGCTCAACCCTTGGTTTCTCGCGCTCGCAGACGCACGGCAGCTGCCGAGCTTACTCCCAGCGTTCCAGCTGGCCGCTGCGACGACCTGGCGCTAGTCGGCGGCTTTCAGGTGCTGGAGGATTCCGGCCATCGAGGCCTGCGCGTCACCGAACAGCATCGCCGAGTTGTCGTTGTAGAACAGCGGATTGTCGACGCCCGCATAGCCCGACGCTCGCGAGCGCTTACAGATCACGACCTTGCGGCTGTGCCAGACTTGCAGCACCGGCATGCCGTAAATTGGGCTGTCTTCGTCCGTCTCTGCGCTCGGGTTCACGATGTCGTTGGCCCCCACCACCAAGACGACGTCGGTGTCGATGAAATCACCGTTGATCTCATCCATTTCCATCACAATATCGTACGGAACGGCGGCCTCGGCCAGCAGCACGTTCATGTGGCCTGGCAATCGCCCGGCGACCGGGTGGATCGCAAATGTCACCTCGCAGCCACGGGCGCGCAACAGGTCGCAGATCTCGCGGACGGCGTGCTGCGCTCGCGCGACCGCCATGCCGTAGCCAGGCGTGACGATGACGCGCCTAGCATCGAGTAGCCACTGCGCGGTGCCGGCGACGTCGGCCTCATTGACCGCGAGCGGCTCACCCACCGCGGCGACGGCCTTCGTGGTCGGCGCCGCACCAAAGCCACCAAAAACAACGTTCCAGATCGAACGATTCATCGCTTTGCACATGATGTAACTGAGAATCGCACCCGAAGCACCGACGAGCGCGCCCGTGACGACGAGCAGATCATTGCCGAGCATGAATCCCGCCGCCGAGGCCGTCCAGCCCGAGTAGCTGTTGAGCAGGCTGACGACGACCGGCATGTCTGCGCCACCAATCGCGACGACGAGGTGCACACCGAGCAGCCCGGAGATGGCCATCATCGCGAGCAAGTATGTCCACGCTTGGCCGGGATCGGCGCTGAGGGCCAGCACCAGCAGACCGATGGACGCCGTGACCGCGCCGGCGTTGAGCGCGTGACGTCCCGGCAGCAAGAGCGGCCTGCCACTGAGGAGGCCCTTGAGCTTAGCCCAGGCCACGACCGAGCCGCAGGCGGTGATGCCGCCAATGAACACATCGACCCAGATCTCACTCAGCAGCACGGGGTTTTGGGTCAGGTGCGGACCGTCGCCCCCAAAGTGGGCCTGAAAGCTCGCCAGCCCAACGAGCACGGCCGCGCCGCCGACAAACGAGTGCAGCAAGGCGACGAGCTCCGGCATGGCTGTCATGGCGACACGCGCCGCCAGGAAGCTACCGACCAGGGCGCCGCCGATGATCGCGGCCAGCACATGCGGAAGCGCGAGATTGTCGGTCGCGACCACGATCGCCACGACCGCCATGGCCATGCCGATAGCGCCGTAGAAGTTGCCGTTGCGGGCGGTGAGCTGGCTCGATAGTCCACGCAAGCTGAGAATGAACAGGAGTGACGCCAGTAAGTAGGCTGCGGCCAGCATGACCTCGTGCATATTGCTTCCTTCCGTCGGTTGGATGGTGCAGAGAACTCGGCTATCGGCGGAACATCCGCAACATGCGCTCGGTGACGAGGAAGCCACCGGCGATGTTGACGGTCGCGAGCGTCACCGCCGCGACACTGAGCCAGCCCGCGATGCCGATCGGGCCGTCGCTCGCGAGGTTCATGATGCCGCCGAGCACGATAATCCCGCTGATCGCGTTGGTGACGCTCATCAGCGGGGTGTGTAGGGCCGGCGCGACGTTCCACACGACGTGCCAACCCACCACGCAGGCGAGCACGAACACGGTGAGGTGCTGCAAGAACCCGCTTGCGGCCTGGGTGCTCGCTGGGTCGTCCGCGCCAGCGGCCAATCCGTAGCGCAGCGCCGCCCACAGCACGAAGAGACCCGCGATCGCGGCCGTCGCTATCCAGACACCGAGCTTGGAGTCACTGCCGGCGTCGCTCGCGTGGGAGACGTGCCTGTGTTGCGCGCCTTTGGTCGCACCGACAGCCCGCGTAACGGGCGGAGCTGCGGCCACCGGCGCGGCCACGGCCGCTTTCGCCTTCGGCTTTTTCGCCGGTTTTGCGGGCCATTCGGGGTCTTCACCCTTGAGCAGCACCACCGCGCCGCGGACGATGTCGTCCATGGGATCGAGGTGCAGCACACCGTCCGTCGACAGGTCATCGAGCAGGTGAGTCAGATTGGTGCCGTACAGTTGGCTGGCGGTGCGCGGCATGCGACTCGCCAGGTCGGTGAAGCCGACGATGTGCACGTCTTCACGAATGACACTCTCGCCCGGGACGGTCAGCTCGCAGTTGCCGCCGCGCTGCGCGGCCATATCGACCACCACGCTGCCCGGCTTCATCATCGCGACCATGTCGGCGAGCCAGAGCTTCGGCGCAGGTCGGCCTGGGATGAGCGCCGTCGTGATGACGATGTCGACCTCCTTGGCCTGCACCCGGAACAACGCCATCTCCGCGTCGATGAACGCCTGGCTCATCACCTTGGCGTAGCCGCCCTTGGCTTCGCCCTCTTCCTCAATCTCCACCTCAAGGAAGCTTGCCCCCATGCTCTGCACTTGCTCTCGCACGGCCGACCGCGTGTCGAACGCCCGCACTTCCGCGCCAAGGCCACGCGCGGCGCCAACCGCAGCGAGCCCAGCGACGCCGGCGCCGATGATCAGCACACGCGCCGGCGGAACCTTGCCGGCGGCGGTGATCTGTCCGGTAAAAAACGAACCGTAGAGATTTGCGGCTTCGATCACGGCCCGATAGCCGGCGATGTTGGCCATGGACGAGAGCGCGTCCATCTTCTGCGCACGGGTGATCCGCGGCACCTTCTCCATCGCGATGAGCGTGGCCTTGCGCGCCTTCACCTCATCGATCACGTCGGGATACAGGTCCGCCTGCACAAAACTTGCGAGCGTCGCGCCTTCGGAGAGCAGCGACGCCTCGTGGACGTCGAGGTCGGGGTGGTGCGTTGGTGGCTCGACCTTGAGGACTAGGTCGGCCTCGCCCCACAGCGCCCGCACATCGTCGGTGAGCGTCGCACCGGCCGCTCCGTACGCGGCATCTGGGTAGTCGGCGCGCAGGCCCGCGCCGCGTTCGACGCTGACAATAAAACCGAGTTGAATCAGCTTCACCACGGACGCGGGCGTCGCCGCCACCCGGCGCTCATTCAGGCGAACCTCTCGCGGGATCGCGATATGCATAGGGAACCCTCCCGCCAGAGTCGTTGCGTAGCAGCCGCAGCCTCGGGTTCTGGCGCCGTAGTATAGGCACGTAGTGGCGCTATGCGCTACGATTCGGTCCGTTGCCACGAGTTATTAGCACCACGTTGGCCCAAGCCCGCGTGCGGGAGCCCTCACATGAAACCTGTCCTCGCCGACCTGCTCGCTATGCTCCGCTTGGAGCGCATCGAGCAGCACCTCTTCCGTGGCCAGAGCCAAGACCTGGGCTGGGGGGCTGTGTTCGGTGGGCAAGTGCTGGGGCAGGCCCTGTCGGCGGCCGAACAGACGGTCCCAGCGGATCGTTTCCCACACAGCTTGCACGCCTATTTTCTGCGCCGTGGCGACGCGAGTCAGCCGATCGTCTACGAGGTGGACCCGATCCGCGATGGTCACAGCTTCACGACGCGACGGGTCGTCGCCGTCCAGGGCGGCAAGGCCATCTTCAATCTGTCCGCAAGTTTTCACGTCGAGGAGCCGGGCTTCACGCACCAGGCCAGGATGCCCATCGTCGCCGGCCCGGAAGGCCTCAAGTCGATTCGCGAGCTGTCCATCGAACGCGCCGCCAAGCTGCCTCCGGGTCTCGCTGCGATGGCCACTGGGGACCGACCGATCGAGATTCGACCGATCACGCGACACAATCCGCTCGATCCCGAGGCCGGACCGCCGCAGCGGCTGCTGTGGTATCGCGCCATCGACCGGTTGCCGGACGATCCGCGCTTGCACGCGTATCTGCTGGCGTACGCGAGTGACAGCCACTTCATCGGGACCGCGCTGGAGCCGCACGCCGTCAGCTACCTCACGCCGGGCATGCAGGTCGCCAGCCTGGACCACGCCATGTGGTTCCACCGGCCGTTTCGCCTCGACGAGTGGCTGCTCTACGTCGTCGACAGCCCGTCTGCATCCGGCTCTTGTGGACTGGTGCGCGGTCAGTTCTTTCGTCGCGACGGTACCCTCGTCGCGTCAACCGCGCAGGAGGGCCTGATGCGGCAGCGCGCGCCCGCCGCGCGGTAGACCGCCCGCCAGCGCCGCTCGCGACCTGAGAATGCCGCCAAAAGCAGCGAACCCGCCGCAACCAGAGGCTGCGGCGGGTTCACTTTTTCTTGCGACATGAACTCAGGCAGACGCCAGAATCCACAGGCAGGTGTCGACCTAGCTAGCCAGCGAACGCCAGCGAGCCGGTCAAGCCTCTTAGAGGCTAGCCGCGCTCGAGTTTTTCGACCGCGAGCTCCATCTCTTCGA
>CALENB010000141.1 GCA_937910235.1 uncultured Myxococcales bacterium
ACCGACGGCAAGCTGAGCGACAGCCCCACCTCCGCGATGGTGAACGCGGCGAGCACCACAAAACCGATGGCGGCGAGCGTCAGCGGGTCGCCAACGCCGATCGGATCAACTTTCAGCGCGTGCAGCCCGAGCATCATGACGAGGAGCGCCGCTAGGACAAATAGACGTCTCATCTCCGCCAGACCTCCGGCGTGAGGATCGCGAGTAGGACGAAGATCTCAAGCCGTCCGGCGATCATGCAAAAGCTGAGCACCAACTTTCCGACCGGTGGTACGAACTCATAGTTCATCGTGGGGCCGACCCCAGCGAGGCCCGGTCCGATGCTCGACAGGCAGGCCACGACCGCGCTCATCGCGGTGATGAGGTCGAGACCGAGCAGCACCATGAACGCCGAGCAGATCGCGAAGAGGCCGAAGTAAGCGGCCACGAAGACCAGGATGCTGTGCACGACGCTGGCTTGAATGGCGGAGCGGCCGAGTCGCACCGAGATGACCGCTTGTGGCTGCACAACCAAACGCAGCTCACGGGCCGCGAGCTTGAAGAGGGCGTACACGCGGCTGACCTTGAGGCCGCCAGCCGTCGAGCCGGCGCAGCCGCCCATGAACATGGCGAGGAAGAGCAAATAGCGCGCAAAATTGGGGTAGGTGTCGAAATCCTCGGTCATGAACCCGGTGGTGGAGGTGACCGAGAGGGTCTGGAACGATGCGAAGCGGAGCGCGGTCAACGCGTCGTCGTGGCGGTCCTGCGTGCTGACGAAGATGACCGCGATGATGGCGAGGTTAACGAGCAGATAGAAGCGGACCTCGTAGTTGCGCCAGACCGAGTCTGCTCGCCCTCGGACGACCTCGTAATAGAGGCCGAAGTTCATGCCAGCGATGAGCATGAAGATGATGGTGATCCAGTCGATGGCGGCGCTGTCGTAGTGGCCGATGCTGGCGCCCTTGGTCGAGAACCCGCCGGTGCCAAGCGTGGAGAAGGCGTGGCAGACGGCGTCGAAGATCGGCATGCCCGCGAGCACGTACAGCAGGACGCAAAGCGCGGTGAGGCCGCCGTAGACCCACCACAGCGCGAGCGCGGTTTGCTTGATCTTTGGGCGTAATCCCGACGTGATTGGGCCCGCGACCTCGCTGCGGAAGAGGTGCTTGGCGCCGACGCCGAGGGTTGGGAAGACGGCCACAAAGAGCACGACGATGCCCATGCCGCCGATCCAGTGACTCAAGCAGCGCCAGAGGTTCGTGGCCCGGCTGAGGCCGTCGACATCGGCGACCACGGTCGCTCCTGTCGTGGTGAAGCCGCTCACCGCCTCGAAGACGGCGGAAGCGGGGTTCGGAATCGAGCCCTCAATCACGAAGGGCAGGGCGCCGAACACGCCAAGCAGCAACCAGCAGAGGCAGACGACGCCGATTGCGTCCTTCCGATGGACCGTGTCTGGCGCACCTTTGCCGATCAGGTTCAACAGGATGGCGACGAGCAGCACCGCGGCGAGGCTGACGCCATACGCGACGAGCGTGTGGCTGGCGCCATCGAACAGCGCGATCCCCACCGGCGCCAGCATGAGCGCGGCGACGATGGCGAGAATGCGGGCGGTTAGCCGGGCGACGGTGCGTGGATTCATTCGCCGCCTCGGCCCGGGGCGCTGACTCGGCGCTGCACCAGGGCCATGCTGCTCGGTGGCGTCGCGATGATGAGGTGGTCATACGGTTCGAGGGCGAGGGAGGTGCGTGGCGCGTGACACGAGAGGCCTCGAACCAGCGCGATCGGGATCGCATCTGGCGGCAGGGCGAGATCGGCGATCCGCACGCCGGCGCCGACGCTGCCCGGCAGCTGGTGTTCGATCAGCTCATGCGTACACACCGGCAGCTCCTCGCGCGCCAGCGGCCCCCGCGGTGGCAGCAGCCATTTGACCATGCGCAGGATCTGCTCGTGGCTGCCGGCGGTGCCGTGGATGCCGAGGTGCGAATACACGTCGGTGTAGCCAGGGCGATGCACCAGTGACAGCGTCCAGGGCACACCGAGGTCAGCCGCCATGAGCGACGCCATCAGGTTGACTTCGTCGGCGCGGGTGACCGACAGCATGAAGTCAGCGGTGTCGATCTGCTCATCGCGCAGCACGGCGATGTTGGTGCCGTCGCCGTGGATGATGTTCACGTTGGGCAACGCTTCGGAGAGGAAGTTGCACCGGTCCAGGTCAGCCTCGATGATCTGCACGCGGCGCTCGCTCTGCACCAACGTGTTCGCCACTTGAAAGCCCACGTCACCGCCGCCGACGATGATCACGCGACGATTGTGACGCGCGCCGGTGACATCACGAATCGCCTCGCCCATGGCGACCTGCGAGCCAGCGAGCAACACGTGATCATCGACCTCCAGCCGCGCGATCTCCTCCGGTGCGCGCAGCACCATGTCGCGCACCACGCCAGCGAGCCAGGCGTTGTCCGCGATGCGAACCTGCGCGGCGGGTTGGCCGATGACCGGAGCGCCCTCGCCGATGCGAACTTGCGCGATCTGCACCGCGTCACCCGCGAAGTGGCCGACGTATTCGGCGTCGACGCGGCGCACCTGACGGAGCAGCTCCGTGCTCACCAAGCGAGACGCGCACAGCACCGCGCTGATCCCCAGCACGCTCGCCTCAACGCCGCTCGGAGTGCGGTAGAAGCTCGGATCATCGACCCTGGCGACTGTTCGTGGCGCACCCAAGCTCGCGGCGAGCGCTGCGCTGACCACGTTGGCGTCGTCGGAGCTCGTCAGCGCGAGGGTGATGTCGGCCTTGGAGACGTCCGCGGACTGCAGCGTTGACCAGTGCGTTGCGTCGCCAAACAGCGTCAATACATCAGCTTGCTCCTCGACGCGGTCGAGGGCCCCAGGTTGCCGGTCGATCACGATGACCTCGGCCCCCTCCTGGCTCAACGCGCGCGCCAAGTAGGTGCCGACGTCGCCCGCCCCGATGATCACAACGCGCATGCTCATGGCTGCTCCTCTTCCGGTTGCTCGGTCGAAGCGGCCTGGATCGCCCGCGCGAATTCGTCGAGAAGATCGGGGGCCGGGGTGTTTGGGTCGTCGTCGACCAAGTCGCTGGCATCAACGCGATGATCTCCCGAGATCGCGGCGGTGTCGGTGACCTCGCCGGCGTCGAGCAACACCGCGGTGAGCGCGCGAACGCTCCACACGTCGCCTAGCAGCGTGCCGGCGAGGATGGTCGTCAGCACCACGGGTGCCTGCGCTGGAAATCGCAGCGCATAACTCACGCCGATGGCCACCGCCACCGACCCCTGCGCCAGCAATCCGTGCCCCAAACGGTGCGCTATGACCGGCGGCTCCATGGAAAATCGCGCCACCAGTGGCGTGAAGAGGCGAAGGGCGCCGTACCGTGCCACCACGAAGGCGAACGGCAGCAGCCACTGCCACCCGCTCACAGGCGCCCACAACGCGCCGGCGAAGATCATGACCATGACGTACACAGGGTGCTGCAGGCGCGCCAGCTCCGCGCAGAGCTGGGCCGAATGCGGCGACGCCAGCGCGACGGTCATGCCGAAGAGCAGGTTCACGAACAGCGGCGAGATGCCCAGCGCCGAGCCGATGCCCGACGCGAAGAACACCGCGCCCACGCTGGCGAGGAACATGCGACCGCCCTCGCGTTCGCGTCCGATAAACACGGTGAATAGCGCGCCACACACGACGCCGACGCTCACTGAGGCGACCGCCCACTCCGTCAGGCCCATGTCAAAACGCGCGGCCTCGCTACCACTGCGCACGGCGGCGAGCGTGAGCCCAAGCACCACCACGGCGATCAGCTCGCCAGCGGCGCTGGCCGTCTGAAGCAGGTCCCAGACCGGGCCGCGCGCCCGGTGCAGGCGCCCAGTCGACTCGACGATCGCGCTGCTGGACACGGCGGCGGCGGCGCCTAGGCCGAGGGCGAGCCAGAGCTGTTCGCCGGACGCGCGCAGCTCGAATCTCAGGCCCCACAGGTCAAACAGCGGCAGATCCAGCACGGCTTTGTCGGGCGGTGTGTCGATCCAGTACATCAGCCCGAGCGCGACCAGCCCCACCGTCAGCAGCACGGCGGTGGCGAGCAGCCCGCCCGCGACCACCGCGTCGGCGCGTCGGATGGTGCGACGCACCCGCACACCAGCGATGAACCCGGTCAGCCCGAGCAGCAGGCTGATGAGCGGCGTCGCCTGTTGCAGGTACGCCGCGGTGATGAGACGTGGCGGCAGCTGTGGGCCGATGAGGACCCCGACGATCAGGTACTCAACCCCTGAGAACGCGCCGAATTTGGACGCATAGCGCGTTAACCAATGGCTCGCGCCAAAGGCAAAAATCACCATGGCGACCAGCAGTAGGGTTACGCTCATGAGGGGCCAAGTCTCCGGCAGCGACCGGTGTGAATCACGGGTCGGGGGCGACGGAGACTAGCATGGCGCTGCGGGCGTCGGAATGGGGGGCGCCAAGCGTTACGGAATGAGCAGCACCTTGCCGAAATTCTCGCGATCATGAATCAGCCGATGTGCCTCAGCGGCGTTATCAAACGGGACCTTGGCGTGCACCACCGGACGAATCACGCCGTCGGCCCAGAGCTTCACAAGCTCCCGTGTCCACGCCCCGACACGATCGCGCTCATGCCACATGTGCCCCATGTTTACGCCCATGACACCCTTGTTGTCGTTCATCAGGGTGATGGGGTTGATCTTGAGCCACGGCACAGCGCTCATGTTGCGCACCAGCGACAGCACAGACCGACGTTGCCCGGTCGCGTTCGAGGACATCCCGAAGCAGATCAGGCGTCCACCTGAGCGCAGCAGCTGCAGTCCCTTGGCCCAGGACGCGCCACCGACGGGGTCCAAGATCAGGTCGAAGCCGACGTCATCCTTCAGCACGTCGTAGAAATCCTCGGTGCGATAGTCGACGACTCTGTCGTAGCCACGGTCGAGGAGGAACCGGTGTTTCGCCTTCGACGCGGTGCCTACAGCGAACGCGCCGCGCCATTTGAGCAGATCGAGCGCCATCAGGCCGACCCCGCCGCCCGCTGAGTGCACCAGCACGCGGTCGCCTTCGCGCACACGCCCCATCACCTCCAGCATCATCCAGCTGGTCAGGCCCGTCACCGGAATGGCGGCCGCATCGACCAGGTTCAACTGCTCCGGCACGCGCGCAAGCTGGCCGACGTGGACAACAACGGACGAGCTGTTGCCGCCAAATCGGGTCAGCGCGACGACGCGGTCGCCAACATCCCAGCCAACGACGTTGGGTCCGACGGCGTCGATTTGGCCGGAGACCTCATACCCCACAACCGTCGGCAGCGGCGGCGCGTCTGGGTAGATGCCCATGCGCGCCATGAGGTCGGCGAAGTTCACGCCAGACGCCACAACGGCGATCCGAACCTCGTCTTCACCGGGCTCTGGGTCGGGCGCTTCGCGTACGTCCAGCACGCTTGGATCGCCGATCTTTGGAATCCAAATCTGTCGCATGGTGCGGCTCCCGTCGCGCGGGCTCTGCCGCAAGGTCGTGTCGTAGGGCGCCATAGAAACACACGCGAGGCGCGGCGCAAGGGGCGGCTCTCAGTACCCCTTGAGTCGAACCACGGACACCAACCAGCGATACATCGCCCTGTGGTCAAACGGGTTCAACAGCCCCGGTTTATCGCCAAATAGATGGCCAACCTCGTCCATGTGGTCGGCCGGGACGCAACCGAGGAAGGTGCCCCACTTAGCGTCCTCGACGCGCACCAGCCCATCGTTGGCCTTGACGTCGAACAGGGTACCGTCGATGGCCGCTTCGGTCAGGGCGAGCAGCGGCTCAATCGGATCGGTGTTGTACTTCAGCTTCAGCACAAAATCGTGGGCCTCATCCGGCTCGCAGACTTTGAGACCTAGCGTGTGGTCGCTGCGCCCAGTCACCGAATAATACGCCACGCCGTCGCTATCGGGATGCGCCGCGTTGAAGAGTTTGGCCTGCGCGGGGCTGAACTGCATGAGCGCGGTGATGACGCTGCTCGTCGCGCCGTTTTGCGTGTAGATCGGCTTGCCGATCAGCTTCACGAGCGCGTCGATCATCGCCTGCACGCCAGGATACGGCACCAACTTGAGCACGATGTCGGCCGCGGGGCTGCCCATATGCGGCGTCGCGACGGTGATGACGCTGGCCACCAACTCCGGCGCGACATGGGCGACGTAGCGTGCGTCCAACCCACCCTGCGAGTGGCCGATGAGGTTGACTTTGGCGTGGCCGGTCTTGGCCAGAATGGCTTTGACGTGGACCAGCAGCGCTTTGCCCCGCACCGTGGAGCTGTTGAAGGGATCCACCGCTGGTGTGAAGACGAAGGCTTCGCCAGCCTTGTTGAGATCCGCGCGCACGCCGTAGAAATAGGTCGCGAAGTCGAGGCCCGCGAACTTGTCGGCACCGAAGAAGCCGTGCGCGAGGACGATGGGATAGGGCGCGCCGAGCTTCGCCGGCGCCGCGTCGGCCTGAGGTGCATCTGAGAGGGTTGAATCTGCGCTGTCGGTGCCTGCGCTGGCCGAATCTGGATCGCCGACGTCTGGCGCGTTCGTAGCGACGTCCGCTTCGCGCGTCGTGTCGCCGCCTGTGTCCGCGCCGGCGTCGCTACCCGTGTCGGCCGCGACGTCGGACAGCTCGGCGTGCCCATCTGCGAGACCCGCGTCGAGGCTGGCCTTGGGCCGGCCGCCGGGCTGATCCTCGTCACTGCAGCCAAGCGCGCAGAAGCAACACAACGCGGCGACTGCGCAGTTGACGTACGCCGTCGATCTCTGGGAGTTGTGCGTCAGAGGGCGCCACATCACATCGTCCTACTGGGCGCTGGCGAGCGCTTGTCGGGCCAAATCTCGCACCAATCGCTCCTGCTCCACCGTCTCGACGGCGCGGGGGCCGCGGGCGCGACGGATGCTGGCGATGCCCTGCACGTGGGTGCGACCGCGGCGTGTCAGCACGCCTGCGGCGACCATGCCTGACCGACCCAGGCCACCCATGCAGTGCACGGCGACACAGGCGCCTCCGCGGAGCGCTTCGTCGATGCGGTCCACAACCTCCGCCACGCGGGCCAGCGGCGCGGCCTGCTGATCTTGGATCGGCGCCTGCGCAAAGGTGATGCCAGCCGCGCGGGCCGCGGCGGCGAGGTGCGCCACACCGACGCGTTCTAGCTCTGCCGATGGCAGCAAACACACCAGGTGTCCCACGCCTTGCGCCACGAGCGCAGCGATGTCCTCGTCGAGGCTGCGGCCGCGATCCGCGCGCCCTGGGCAGATGGTGATGCCCAGTCGCGCGTCGTCGCCGAGGCACGGGTCGTCGATCCAGTCGATCCGCAAGACCTGGTTGCGGGCGTGATCGTCCGCGATATAGTTCGCCCAGAGACCCGCGGCGTAGAGCGCCCAGCGCTTCTGGAGATGCGTCGATTCCTCGAAGCTCAGCGTGTGAACGGCGTATCGGAGCAGCGGCAGCGCGAGGTGTGTGGGGTTGCGATCTTCGCGGCAGAGCAGGGCGGTGTGTTTCCGCAACGCGCGCAATGTGCCCAGACAGCGGCGCACGACCGGCTGATCCACCCCACGAATCGCGGCCGGCAGCGGCGCGGCGAGGTCGTCGAGGCCGACCAGTCCACGCGTCAGCGCCATAGCGGCGCTCAGCTCGGCCTCGTTGGTGATTGGCGTCAAGATGTATTGGAGGTCGTTTTCAAATTTGGCCACGTCCGTCAGCACGTGCGACCGCCCGGTGTGGGCGAAGTCGATCACCCACGCGTTGTCGCGACCGTCCAGCAACAGGTTCGCTGCGTTCATGTCGCCGTGCACGAAGCTGACGTAGTGAAACGCTGAGCCGTATCGACCCAGATTGGGCAGCACATCGCGATAAAACAGGGCTGGATTCATGCAGCTCTGTCCGGGCAGCACCTCGATCCGCTCACCGACGGGGCCGCCCACGATCGATTCGACCTGCGCTTGCACGTCAGCCGCATACGTCGAGTCGAACGTATAGGCATCCAGCAGGCTCAGGCGTTCGTACTGCGCCGCCGACGTGAGGCGCGCCAAAATGCCGCCAAAGACCTGCTCAAGCACCACCGCGACGCGTGCGGGCGGCATGCCCTCGTTGTATTGCGCTTGGAACGTGCACACGCCGGTCCCGCCCATGGCCGCGTAGGCATACATGATGCCGGCCCGCGCGCCGATGTCCGCGAAGGCGCGCAGGGTCGGCGCGTCGTTGCCGAGCACCGCCTCGACCTTCTCAAACGCCACCCGCTCCTGCGCGATGAGATCCCGCGGTCCCAGCTTCAGCACGGTCGGCGCGATCTGGTGGCCGTGTAGATCCTGGCCCGCCACGCGAAACACGCGCGCGCCGGAGAAGCCGCCCGCGAGCGGCGTCAGCACGACTGAGGCCGCGTCACTGTACAGCACGGCCACGACATCAGCGTCGACGTGCCCCAGCGGCGCGACGTCACGCGCAGTCAGGGCCGAGCCGCTGGCGATTTGAATCTTCGGGCGTGACGATGGCGCCGGCACCGCGGCAGCCAACGTTTTGCCGGTCGGGAGCAGCCAGTTCGCGAAATCTCCCACGCTGTGCTCAACCCGAACGCCAAGCAGCCGCTCCAGCTGCCCCAGCGCGTTGAAGTGCTGGGTGCGTGAGGCGCTCGCTGTCAGGGCGCTGCACGTCGCGAGCTGACTCAGGCCGCACCGCGTCGCGAGCTCATACAGCAGATAGCTGACCTTCGCCTCCGTCCACACCCCGATCACACCGACCCGCAGGTCGCCGTCGGCTGCTGCCTGCGCGCGCGCCACCAACGCCGCCAAGTTCGTGCCGTGAAAGTCGTTGAGACCGGACGCGTTGACGTAGTGTTCGTTCGGCCGCGACGCGACTTCGGCGTCCAGCCCCAGCACGAGCTGCGCGCCGGGCGTATTCGCGACACAGTGCGGGCCAAAACGCTCAAAATGTTGGCGGTCTACCTGGGGGTCGCGCTCATGCCCAACCGGATCATGCCCAACCGGATCATGCCCAACCGGATCATGCCCAACCGGATCATGCCAGTCACGCACATGTACAATCGTGAGTTCGTCGACAGCCTGCGCACGTGCCCAGCGCATGATCTGCGCCATGGGGCCGCGAGTCGGGTCACGACCGAGCAGGCGCACCGCCTCTCGACGCCCCACATGGAGTCTGTTCGGCAAGGCGACATGCTCGCTGACGTGGGCCACGAAATCGCGCTGCATGCATTGGCTGAACAGGACGGCGTGGCTCACGGTGCGCTCGTGGATGCGGGTTTGTGACGCGGTCGCGCGACGAAGGCTGCGCCGGGCGACTGGTAACGGCGTGTGTCGGTCGAACGTGTCAGACAGTTGAGGTCAGCGCCGCTATGGTGCGACGAGAATATCGAGGTGGCAACCGACGCTCCAGGGTTCGCTGGGTTTCCGGGCTGTTGGCCGATGCGCTGCAGGCGCCTTGGCGCGCCATCGGGCGGGTTTGTGACCGCCGCGTCCTAGCGCCAACAGCGGGAACGCGCCGCTGGCGGTCCGATGCAGCCTTGCGAACAGCGGCGCGTGTTCGTAGCGTGCGACGGAGCGAACCAGGAGGTTGCCATGATTCCCCCCGTCTCTTCGATGTTTGCGCCGGGCCGTCAACGCCGAAACCATGACATTGCTCAGCTCCGCGCGCGTCGCGTACACCCCGCGGCGGTGCGCTCAGCGACGCTCCCCGCGCTGGTGTTGGCGATGACGGTGGGATTGTCGCTCACGAGCGCACAGCCCGCGACCGCCGCTCCGGCGATCGCCTGGCATGGTGACATCGCGTGGGTGCCGTTTGACCAAGCGTTGGTCCGCGCAAAGGCCGAAAACAAGGCGATCTGCGTGGTCGTGTACGCGAATTGGTGCCCGAAGTGCCGCTCGCTGGCGCCGCGATTCGCGGAACAACCGATCACGGGGGCCAGCGGCGACGTGATCATGGTGCTGCAAAACAGTGACGAGCGGCCCGAGTGGCTCAAACAGCGCTTTGGAGATCTCGGCAACTACGTACCACGCGTATTTTTTCTGAAGCCAGATGGCACCGTGAATACCGGGATCAACAGCGGCAACGCCAAGTTCCCGTATTTCTACCGCGCCAGCGAGGCCGCGCAGCTCGCTGACAGCATCAAGCGCGCGGCACGAGCGGCGGGCCCGGCGGCGGTCGCACCGCCTCAGCCGTCACCTGCGGCCGTCGCCCAGGTCGCGGCGATACCGCCCCCAGCGCCAGCCGCCGCGACCGCGCCGAGCGCCAGCGCTATCGCGACGTCGTCCGACCTGCCGTTGCTGGCCTTGCTGGCGGCCTTGGCCATTGGCGCTGTCTGGTTCGTCAGCCGTCGCAGCGACCCAACCGACGACGCCCCGACGACGCGGGACGACTAGCGGCGCAGGCCTCGTGGCACACCGACGTCATCCTGCATCACGGCGCGGGAGCTGCCCTCGGAGGTCGCGTTCGCGGCCTGCACGCCCTCGCCGCCCTCTAGCCTCAGGCTGCTGCGAATGAACTGATAGGCCAGCTCCGTCCGCCCCGTGAGCGAGTAACAGATCCCCAGCGCGTGGTGGATGTCGGGTCGGCCCGCCGCCAGCGCCAGCGCCTTCAGAAACACCTCAGCCGCCTCCTCCGGCTTCTCTTCGACGGCGAGCACCGCCCAGCCATACTCGACCAGCGCGGTCGGGTCCTTCGTGTTTCGATTGGCTCGGTCTCGCCGCCGCTCCAGTAGATCTCGCTCGCTGTGGCCCATGTGCTGCTGGTCGCGCGTGCCTGTCCGCAGGAAGCGTTTAAGGCCAGCCGTGAGCGCGTCTGTGAGCGGCGGAAATGACAGGGACAGAGTTTGGTGGCCCTGCCGATCTCGTGGCGACGCGCTCGCGCAGGCCGCCGGCATCACGAACTCAGCGTCGGTGTTGTGGTGAACAAACACGAGCTCGATCCGCTGACCTTGCGCGACGGTCTCGTTGGTTCGCAGCATCAGCGGGTTCGCCGGCCAGCCGTTGCTCGACCAGACGCTGCAGGCGCCCGCCGCCGCTCGGTCGAATCCGAATCACGACGCTGGCAAGGTCGTCGCGGGGCCGGTGCGGCACAGGGGGGTTGGCGCGGCGGCGGGCGGGTCGCTCGGCAGGACGCGGCGCAGCGGTGGCGCGGGCAGCCCGGGTGTCATGCCGCGGCGCCGCGGGTGTCGCACCAAGTGTTGAACGCCCAGCGGTGTGCGTCGCGTGGCCGGCGCCCGGCGTCGCCGCGACAGCGTCATCGGGGTGGAGCGCGTCGGCCATCGCTTGCTTGTCGGCCTCGCTGATCGACAGCACAAACCGATCCCAGCGCGCTTGGACGGCCGCGGCCATATCGAAGAACTCCACGCCGATCCCAGGCACCGGGCTGGCGCCTGGGACCTGCATAACGTTGCGGCGGACCTGCGAAAGAATCGACACCGCCTCGCCGTCCGGCAGATGCAACCGCAGCTGCACGACCCGCTGGAGCTCGAAGCGCGCCTCTGACTTCATGAACAGACCACCGCGTGACACGTCCACCGTCGTGCAAGGGCTCCAACCGGTGCGAGTGCGCACCTCCACTTGGAGAACCACTTGGTGTCGCGTGAACTGTCGTTGGTGTGCCGTCATGCCGAGCCTCCAGACGCGTGACCCTACTGCAGCCAGCCGGTGAGCGTAGCTTTTCGCCGGTCACCTTGTGATGAGCCGCGCGACTGGTCTAGCCTCGGCCCCCATGATGACACGAACCACAGTCCAGCGCCCCATGTCCCGCACGCGGCCGCTCCCCGCCGAGGCCGCTAGGATCTGCGTGTTGCTGGCGGCGCTTGTGCCGCTGGTGACGCTGTTCTGGAGCGCAGACGCCGTGGCCGGCAGCATGCTGTCGACCGGCCGATCGGGTGAGATGAAGGTCGATGGTTGGGCCGGATTTTACGACGTCGGGCTGTTTCTCAACTTCCTCAGCTCGCTCACGCTGGCCGCGGTCCTCTCGCTGATCGTGGGGTGGGGCCCGCGCCGCCGGCGACACCTCGAGCGCCTGTCGGGCGCCGCGGCGCCGTTGGTGCTCGTGCTCTATGCGACGGTAGGCGCCGTCATCGGCACCGTCGTCGTGCACTACGGAGAGGGAGTCGGCCTCGTCGTGTTCGGTATCGGCGGGTTGATGCGCTTTCGCTCCAACATGAGCACGCCTGAGTCCACGGGTCGCGTGATTCTGGCCACGGTCATCGGGCTCTGTTCCGGTATGCAGCTCCCGCACGTCGCCGTCACAGCGACAGCGTTCACGTTCGTCGTGCTGCTCCTGTTCAGTCGCACCGTGTCCTATCGCCTCATCGTCCGCGGCCTCGATCCGGCGACCCTCGCCGAGAGCGCCGTGGCCCACCGTGACGCGCTCGTCGCCTCGCAGTGCACCGTCGTCGGCGAGAAGAAGAGCTTCATGAAGGCGCAGGTGGCCTACCTCATCCAGGCGCCGTCGCACCTCGATCCCAACGCGTTGGTGCAGGACCTCGGCAACCAGGTGCCCGAACACCTGCGCGGCGGGGTCGATTGGGACATCGGGTGAACCCAGCGTCGCCGTCCAGGCGCCTGACCCTGACAGACCTCCTCGCGGTCGCGGCCGGGATCGTGTGGCACGCCCTCCTCGTGTTCTCCTGCGCGCGCTATGCCGGGGTTGACGCGTTCTTCCACGTCGCCGAGTCGCGCTCCCTGGTCTCGGAGGGGCTGTTCGCCGGCGTCACGAGCCTGCCGTTCACGGTGCTCGGCGAGCATGGTCCAGACCACCACTTTCTCTTTCACCTGCTCGGGCTGCCCTTCGCTTTTCTCCCGGATTTTCAAGCTGTCCGCGTCACCGCGGTGTTCTTCGCGGTGGTCGCGACGGGCGGCACCATCGTCTGGTTGCGTCGTCAGGGCGTGGCGCGGCCCTGGCTGTGGGCGCTGCTGCTAGTGGCTGCGACGGAGGTCTACAACTTTCGCATGAGCCTGTTGCGCTCGCAGACCCTCGACCTGCCACTCCTGCTCTTCGCCATCGCGTTTGTGATGGCCGGCCGCGCCAGGGCTGCTGGGGTGGTCGCGTTCCTCTTCTCCTGGGCCCACCACGGCGCGACGATTCTGATCCCCGTCGCCGGGTTGTGTGTGGTCGCAGCGATGCTGACCCGGCGGATGGTGCCGCTCCGAGCGGCCGCGTGGCTCGTCGGCGGCTTCGTGCTGGGCCAAGTCATCAACCCGTGGTTTCCGCAGAACCTGGAATACCTCTTCTTTCACGCGCTCTTCAAGACCACGAACCCGCTCAACCTGCCCCTCGGCGGCGAGTGGCTGCCGGCGCTCCCGAGCTACATCGCGACGGAGCTCTGGCCCGCGCACGCGGTGTTGATCGCGGTCGTCGCGCGCCTCGCGCTGCAGCTCAGACGCACGAGGGAACGACCGCAAGCCGACACCACGGCGATGGCGCTGGTCTGGGTGATGTTCGTCGTGCTGACCCTGAAACACGGGCGATTCGTCGGGTTCTTGGTGCCGGTTCAGGTCGCCCTGATCGCCTTGGTGGCGCGTGACTCCGCCCCCATGCCGCGTCTCGAGCGTCGCGCCGTGGCGGCCCTGGCGTTGGCATGCACCCTGCTGCTCGCGCCCCGTTTCCTGGCCGTGCAAGCGCTGCTGGATGACGGCGCGCGACCCGGGGACTACGCCAGCGCGGCCGCCTACCTTCGCGACCACACAGCGCCCGGCGAGGTCGTCTTCAACGTCCGGTGGGATCACTACCCGATGCTGGTCTTCTACAGCCCGCGCAATCGGTATGCGATTGGTTTGGACCCGAATTACCTAGCCTATCGCGCGCCCAAACACTTTCAGTTGTGGAACAACTTTCGCGCCGGCGCGCGCCAGGTGCCGAACTTGAGTCGCCGCCTCCACACGCTCTTCGGCGCGCGTTTCGTGGTCGCGACCGCCGAGGAGAAGGCGCTGCTGGCTCGCTATCCAGAGCTCGAGCTGGTGCATGATTCGCCTGAAGCCATGATCTGGCGGGTTCGCGACGCCCGATATGACGGCCTGAAATGACACGGTACACCGCGTCGCCGTCCGTCGATCACAGGTCATCCGCGGTCCGCCCAGCGTCACGTCGCGTTTGTCGACACGCGACTTGGCATCCGTCATGCTGGCGCCATGGACTTGCGCCCCTCTCGTCCCACCACTCGATTGAACCGTGTGCCAGATCAACATGACGTCTTCCCCCACGAGAACTGAGCAGAGTCACGTCGAGCTGCTGCATCGCATCGGCGTCGCGTTGAGCGCTGAGCGCGACCGCGAGCGGCTTTTTGAGCTGATTTTGGTCGAAGCGATGACCCTGTGCGGCGCTGACGCGGGCACGCTGTATTTGCGGACCGACGACGACCACATGCAGTTCGTCATCATGCGAACGAACTCGCTGAATATCGCGTTGGGGGGCACGACGGGGCGAGCCATCGAGTTGCCACCCATCCCGCTGCACGATCCGCTGACGGGGCTGCCGAACCGGAAGAACGTGGTCACGCGCGCGACGCTGCTCAAGCGGTCGGTTCACGTCCCAGACGCCTACAACGACAGCACCTTCGATTTTAGCGGTACCCGCGAGTTCGATCGACGCAACAACTACCGCTCGACGTCGCTGTTCACCGTGCCGATGATCAACACGGAAGACCGGATTATCGGCGTGCTACAGCTGCTGAACGCCTGCGATTCGGTGACGGGCGACGTGGTGCCGTTCTCTGCCGAGAATCGCGCGATCGTCGAAGCGCTCGCCTCTCAGGCGGCCGTCACGCTCGACAACCAGATGCTGCTGCAGGCTCAGCGAGACCTGCTGGAGAGCTTCATCCGCATGCTCGCGTCCGCGATCGACGCGAAGTCGCCCTACACCGGGGCGCACTGCGAGCGTGTGCCTGTGCTGGTGCAGATGTTGAGCCAAGAGGTGTGCGACACGCGTGACGGACCGATGGCCGAGTTCAGCCTCGACGATGAGCGCTGGTACGAACTGAAGATCGCTGCGTGGCTGCACGACTGCGGCAAAGTCGTCACGCCGACCCACGTGATGGACAAAGCCACCAAGCTGGAGACCATCTGCGACCGGATCGACCTCGTGCGCGCGCGCATTGAGATCATCAAGCGTGACGCTGAGATCGCGTGGTTGCGGGACGCGGTCGCCTGTACAGACGACGCGAGCTTGTCACGCGCACCGCTGGAGACCGTGCTCGCCGACCTCGACGCGGAGGTGGCGTTTCTTGAGCGCGTCAACATCGGCGCTGAGTGCCTGCGTGACGACGATCTCGCCCACATTCGGCAGCTGGGCGAGCGTCGGTTCCTCATGGCCGGTGAGTGGTGTCCGCTCCTGACCGAAGATGAAGTTCAAAACCTGAGCATCTCGCGCGGGACGCTGACGGACGAGGAGCGCCTCGTCATCAACGGCCACATGGTCGAGACGATCCGGATGTTAGAGGTGCTGCCGTTCCCGCGTCACCTGCGCAACGTCGCGGAGTACGCCTGTGGTCACCACGAGAAGATGGATGGCACCGGCTACCCGAGAGGGATCTATGCCGGCGATATGTCGGTGCCAGCGCGCATCATGGCGATCGCCGACGTGTTTGAGGCGCTCACGGCGCAGGATCGGCCCTACAAACCGGGAAAAACGCTGAGTCAGGCCATGCGGATCATGGGGTTCATGAAACGTGACAACCACCTCGATCCCGACCTGTTCGACATCTTCGTTCGTTCTGGCGTGTACCGTCGCTACGGCGAACGCTATCTCCCAGCGGGCCAAATCGACGAAGTTGACGAGGCGTGGCTGCTGGCGATTGAGCCGAAACCGTTTGATTTGCCGCCAGAGTCGGCGCGGATGGCGCGATTGACCTCGCTGCTGCCGCAGTTTCGAAGCGTACCTCGGCAGACGAGCCCCGCGATCCGACGAAGCGGCGGGAGCGGCGGGAGCGGCGGGAGCGGCGATTGATCTTTGGGCGGCGCTTCGGGCACCAACTTATGCCCTGAACCAGATCGGAGCGCCGTCATGAGCCGTCACCTCGACTTTCCCTTCTCACCTGTGGCGCCGCCGCAGCGTGAGCGGCAGCAGTTGTTGCCCACGCTGACGAGCCTGATCGCGCTCTCGTGCGTCCTCGCGGCGAGTCTCGTCACACCCCTGCTGGCCGCGACGCCGCATGCCGAGTGGCGCACGCTCAGGCATGACGACCGCAACTCGCGCACCTCGCCCGGCGTCGGCAACCTGAGTCAACCGGTGACCCGCTGGCGTGTCCGCATTGGCGGGCGCGTGCAGCAGCTGCTCGCTGCGGACGCGACGTTGAACGACCGCGATGACCTGATCGCGCTGGTCGCTGGCGCGGTGTCTGCGCGTAGGTGGGATGGCGCGGTGTTGTGGAAGACGGCGGCCATGGGCGCCGTGGCGATCATGGCCATCGACGATCTCGACGGCGACGGGATCGCGGAGGTGATCGTTCGCGCGGCGCGGGAAGTGCGCGTGTTGTCGCTGCTGAGCGGCGCGGAGATCTGGCGCAGTGACGCCGGGGCGTTCGATCGACTGACGTTCGTGGCGGTGGAGGATTTCGACGGGGATGGCGTCGCTGACCTCGCGTTGGCGAATGACGGCGGCTTCAACGAAGGGGTCTATGGTGACACCCACGTCTTCGGCTTCGTCGGCGGCGTCAAAGAGCGGTTCGCCACAGCCAAGCAGGGCCCCTACGGCGCGCCCGTTCACGCGGGCAGCCAGGCCGCGCTCGATATCGACGGCGACGGCCTGCCGGATCTGCTCAATGCCGCCTCAGACGCCAGCGGAAAAGGCTGGATCTACGCGCTCTCAGGTAAAACCGGCGCGCTGCTCGCGCAGTCGACGCAGATTCAAGGGCTGCGCTGTGTGGGCAGGTACCAGCTGGCTGGGGGTGCGGTGCTCTGCGTGTCGCCGGCGAAGTCTGAGTTCGGCGTGCCCGGCGTCGCCGCGTTCAAGCGCGAAGGCAAAGCGCTCGTGCAGACGTGGAGCTGGGCTCATCCGGATCCTGTCGATGGCAGCGTGACGTGGATCGGCAGTCACGATCTTGATCAAGACAACAAGCTTGAGACGGTCCTCTTTGGCCGTGGCGTCGGGCTAGTCGTGCTCGACACGCAAACTGGCGCGCCCCTGGGGTCGCCCTTTTGGCTAGCGAAGCTGGGCGATGTCGGCGCAGGTGTGGTGGCGCTGGTTCGTGGCGTTGGCGCGCCCACGCTCATCGCCCGTGGGATTACCTCGGATCCCGCCGCGCCCGGGCCGACGGAGCTGCTGACTTGGTCGCGGGTCGGCGGCTTCCAGCACGCGGGGTCGTTGGGTGTGGGTGTGCTGGCCACGCCGCGCCTGACAACCGGCGCTGGGTTCGCGCCGCCGACGGCTACGTCTCTAGGTGGCGGCGCCAACGTGGCGTGGTTGGTGGATACGGATCAGGACGGTCTCGTCGACACCGTCGCGACAAAAACGCTCACCGTGGTCGCGAGCAAGACACCCGCACAGCCGGGGACGCACACCTTCGCTTCGGTCGGGACCATGCCATTTCAAGCCTTGGGCGGCGGTCTCCTCTGGCTGCGCAACGGCGGTTCCGGTGCGCTGGCGCTGCGCACTTGGGATGACGCGGTGCAGGTCCGCGACGAATCCGGGCTGCTGCTGAACGACGGCGACAGCGATGGTCGCGCGGACCTCGCCTACGGCGGCAACCTGCTCCCCGAGGTGCGTGTCGGCTGGTTGAACGCGACGGATGTGGCGCCGCGGATTCTGGTCGGGCTCCCCGGACGGCTGTTGGCGCTTGATCCGACCAACGCGGGGCCTGCGCACCCGCCCAGCGTCACGGAGGTGCTGCGGTCGGGGGCGGACCCGATGGTGGGTGTGCCGCTGGACGGCGATGGCGACGGCTCCCGCGAGGTCGTCGTGCAGTATCGGCCGGTCGGGCAGGGCGTGCGCGTACAATCGCTCTCGCTCGGCGGAACGCCCGGAAAACCAGCCTGGCAGTCAAAGTGGACGTGGGCCGCGGCCGACGCTGGGTTGCGCGCTGGCCGGCGTGACGGCCCGATCCTGACCATTGTTGACGCTGACGGAGATGGCGCCGAAGACCTACTTATGGGTATGCGGCGGGCCGACAACGGCGCCAAGGGTGGGCTGCGCCTGATCTCTGGCAAGACCGGCAAACTGGCCTGGAAGGCCGACGCGGCGGCCATCGCGGAGGACGGCTACGCCTGGCCGCCCGTCATCCTCCCGTCCAAGGACGGCCCGGTCATTCTGCAGTCGCTGTACAGCTTTCGGTTCCGGTACAGCCTCGCCGATGGCGCCAAAGTCGGGTCGTACACGGAGAAACAGCCGCGGTACGGTATCCCGAAGGTCGTTGACGTGAATGACGACGGCGTGCCCGAGGTGCTCATCACGGGCGGCGCGCACGGCATCGGCCTTGAGGACGGCGGTGACCACGCATCGCTCTGGCTGGAGTCCGGCGTCGCTTGGCAGAGTCAGGCTTCGGCGGTGTTCAGGCTGAACAATGAGGCCGTGTTTGCGACGCTGCTCAAGAGTTCGACCCGTGTTGAGGTACGCAAGGCAAAGACCGGCACGCTGCTGTGGAGCCTCGTCTACAGCGACGGCAAGGCGAGCCAAACCGGAACCGGCGCCACGACGCTGGCCAACCTAGTCGCGGTGCAGGACTTGGCTGGTGATGGCAAGCCGGCGCTGCTGTTCGCTTCGGCGACGGGCCTGCTGTACGCCGTGGACGCTGCGACGGGCGCCGTGCTGTGGGTGCGCAACTACCGCGGGACGATCGGCGCACCCGTCGTCGCCGACGTCGACGGGGATGGCGCCGTGGAGATCGTCGTGCCCATGCCGGACGGCTTCATCGAGGTGCTCGACACCAATCAGCTCGGCACCATCGCGTGGGTGCGCGACAATGACGGCACGGGCCCGGCCCTCAGCGACGCGGCCGACATCGACGCGCAGGACGCCTCCGATGTGCTGCACGCCAACTGGGCGGCGCTCGCGGGGGCACAAGGGTACGCTGTGCGTGTGCTCAGCCAGGACGGCGCCGAGGTGGTGCCTTGGGCTGACGTCGGCCTCGTCACCGCGACGAGCGTGTCCAAGCTCTCGCTGCAGGTCGGGTTGACGTATGTCGTAGAGGTGCGCGCCTATGGCGGCGCCAGCGGCAAGACCAGCTTCTCCGCCCCGACGAGCACGGATGGGGTCAAGATCGTCGACACCGAGGCGCCGACCATCTCACGTCTGCTCGCGGTCCCCGCGGTGATCCCGAGTGACCACGCCGGCACGACGCTTGAGATCGACGCGCAGGACGCGACTCGACTCTCGCTGGTGGCCTGCGCGATCCACGTCGACACCGGACTCAGCGCGCCGGGCATGCTGGAGGGCAGCGTGCAGCGCAAAGTCGCCGAGAAGTCGGTCACGTTGCAGCTCGGTTGGGACGGTCGCGCCGCCAACGGCGGTGCGCTCGCTGGACCGGGCAAGAAGGTCGTGATCTGCACGGTGACGGACGTCGCGGGCCACACCGCCGTGGCCGAGACGACGCTGCTCATCTGTGAAGACGGGTTCACGGCGGCGGCGGGCGCGTGTGTGTCGGCGTTGCGCGGCGACGCGGACGCAGGCGCCTCGGGGACCTCGACTAGGCTGAACGGTGAGGAGGTGGATGGGTGTGGCTGCGCCGTCCAAGGTGGCCGCGATCGCCTGCCCAGCCCCGGCAGCGTCGGGCTCCTTTTGTTGTGTCTCGGCCTGGTTTTGCGGGTAAGAAGCGCGCGACGGCGTGCCTTGAAGTTGCCCGCTCGGTAGCGTATGTCGGTCGCGCGTCGGCGCCGTGACCACGTCCCTCCGCGCCAACCACCCAACCTGGGAGCCCTCGTGTCCGCAGCTATCGTGCTCACCTTGACAGGCACCGGCCTCGCCGCCGCGCGCGACCTGCACGGCGAAGCCAGCGTTGTGGTCGGCGTGGACGCGGACCCGTGGCGACCAGGACGCCACTCACGGCTCGTCACCCAGATTCGTGGACTCAGCGCGTCGCCGCTCGACGCGAACCTGCTGGCGCCGATGCAGCAGTGGGCAGCCGCGCAGCCCTCGCCGCCGGTGGTGGTGCCTTGCTGCGACGCCGCCTGCGAGTGGGTCATTGACCATAAGCCTGAGATTGAGGCGTTTGCGCGCGTGTCGCCGAGTTACGTCGAGGCCGAGGCAGGGATGCTGCTCGACAAGCTGCGATTCGGGCAGCGCTGCGCCGAGCTGGGGATCGACGTGCCGTTGACGGTCGTGCCTCGCGATCGGGCCGATGTGACGGCGTTTATCGCGGCCGCCGGCTTGCCATGCATCGTCAAGCCGCGTGAAGGCCACCTCTGGCGACACCGGCTGCGCGGGCAAAAGCTGCTGATCCCGCAGACCGAGGCGGAGCTCCTGGCGCTGCTCGATGACGTCATCGGCGACCCGACGGCGGTCGTCCTGCAGGAGTTGATCCCCGGCGCAGAGTCCGAGTTGGTCGTTGGCGCGGTGCTCACCGACGTCACCGGCGCGCCCCGCCATGTGCTGACAGCCAGGAAGCTTCGACAGTTCCCGCGCGACTTTGGCTCGGGCTCCCTGGTGCAGACGCAGCACCTGCCGGAGGTTCGCGCGCTGAGCGAGCAGGTGGTTGGCCTGCTCGGTTATCGCGGTGTTTGCGGGACGGAGTTCAAGCGTGATCCCCGCAACGGGCGGCTGCGACTCATCGAGATCAACCCACGCCCGACGCTGTGGTTCGACCTGTGCCGCGCCGCGGGAACGCACCTCATTCGCGCGCACTTTCAGGAGCTCGCGACCGGGCGCATCTCACCGATCCGGGCGCAGCGTGACGGGGTGACGTGGCGGTACTGGGCGCGTGACCTCATCGCCCTGGCGCAGGCCCACGGCGGCCATCCTCTCCAGCTCCTGCGCGAGCTGAGCAGCAGCCCGCGCGCCGACACGCTGGCGACCATGGCGCTGCGAGATCCCCGCACCATCGCGGCGACCCTGGCGCACACGGCGTTTCAGGCCGTCAGTCACCTGCGGCGCTAGCCAAGGTCGATTCAACGCCGGAGATGACGTTCACAGCGCGCGGCGTTTAGCGGTGCCGCAAGCGTTGGGTCCTGGATTTCTCGAACAATCCGACCGAGAAACCGGACTGCCAGCGCCCCTGGGCGTCGCGATGCCAGCCGAGTTCAAATCGCACGCGGTCCACGCCGGGCAGCAGCACGTGGAGCCCGCCGTAGACGGCCGACGCCACCCGAGGCGGCCCGTTCAGCGCGTCTTGCGGGCGCCACAGCAGCGCCACGTCGCCGCCGGCCACGACCTGCAGGCCGGCGTAGAGGTGGAAGCCAAAGAGGGAAAACGGTCGTCGGTCGAAGAGCTCGTGACGCAGCTCAGCCGTACCGAGCACCTCGCTCTGCCCGTACAGCTCGCTGCTCTGCGCCACGCTGCGCAGGCTGTTCGGCCCCCCGACGACGTAGTAGTCATAGACCCCCATGCGACCCGGCCGCAGCCTGGCCAGCGCCGACAGGTGCAAGATCGTGAGCTGCGACGGCGTCCAACGCACGTGCAGCCAGCTGCGGTGGTCGAAGAGGACCCGCTGATAGTTCGCGGGACCACCCAGCACGCCGCCGTACTGACCTACGGTCGCCTCGAATCGCAGACCGCTGTGCGGATTCACCCGGCGGTCGCGAGAATCCCAGAGCACACCGGCGGAGAGGCCAAGCACGAGGTCGCCTTGGTTGTTGAGCACCACGGGGACGGGTGTCGGGTTGCTCGCCAGGTCGAACGTCGGGTTGAGCGGATCGGGCGAGACCTGCGTGAACTCGGCCGCGTAGATGAGGCGAAAGCGCCACGTCATGCGGTGAAAGAACGACAGCCGGGCGTTCCACGACGACTCGTTGAACAGCTTCACGGCGTCGAACGCTTGGTTGCGGAGCACACGCATCGCGTACTCCACCGGGACCGCGCGGCCGATCCAGGGGCTGGATGCCTCAAAGAGCAGCTCCGTCGCCACGAAAGGCTTGGGGGCCACGGCGCTGCGAAGGAAGGCTTCGAGACGAATGTCGCGACCCAGAAAGTTGAGAAACGACACGGCTGGACCGACGAGCCAACCGTAGACATCGCTGCGCCGTACGGCCGGAAAGACGATGTACTTCGGGAGCTCGAGGAAGTGGTACGTGACCGCGAGCTGGTCCTGGGGCATGGGCGTGGTCGTCACCCGGATCACCGCGAAGAGGTCGAGGCCTTGCAGGCGCGCCTCTTCCAGCCGATAGCGGGCGCAGGAGAAGCGGTGGCCCAGCTGTTGGAAGCGCGCACGGTCGACAACAAAAGGCCGCGTCGCGTTGAGGCCCGTGTAGCGAATCGCCCCGATTCTCCGCCCTTGAGCCGCCGCAGGGCAGGTGTCGGGGCGGGAGGCGGTCGCCGTGGCGGCGGCGGGCAGCGGTGTCGGTTTGGCTGTCGCGACGGAGGCGGTGGCGAGGCCAATACCCGCGGCGACGCAGCACGCGGCGGCCGTCCTACGCCACATCGCTCCACGCCAAGTCCCGCAACGCCGCGGCCTCTGCGGCGACCTCGCGCAGCGCCGACAACACGTCGGCGTCGCTCGTTGCCGTCTGCTGCCCGTCGGACGACGCCGGGGCGTCCTCATCACCCAGCCCCGCGCCGGAGGCCGCACGCATCCGCGCGATGACGAAGTCGCGCACTTCCGACGCGTTGGCGATGCCCCGAAAATGGCCGATGTGCATCGCCGCGCCCTGCGTGCCCTCCGCTGCGCCGCCGCCTCCACCCGCCGTCTGCACGACGAGATCCGCCACCCCAAACGTCCGCTGCAACGGCCCCTGCGAGACGCTGACGTTTTGAATGTTGGCGAACGTCATCGTCATCTCGCGCACGAACCAGATGCCCTCGCGGATGCGCAGACTCCGGTCCGTCACCATGTACCAGCGCAGCTCCCGGTCGATGCGAATGGTGAGCCAACCCAGCGCGGCGAGGCTCAACCAGAGCAGGAGGGGCAGGGTGGCGAACACCAACAGGAGCGCTGCGCCCCAGCCGGGCAGCTGCTCGTGGCCGAAGAGCGCGCTGCCGGCGATCGCGATCGAGATGCCGCCGAGCAACAACAGAGTGAAGCCATGGGCGATGAGCCACCCGACCATGCGGTACCGTACCCAGCTCGGCGCGGCGCGGAAGACGCGCAGGCTGCCCGGGCTGCCGACCGGCGGGGCGGGCCGCGGTGGGACCCTGAGAACGCGGGCTAGAAGCGCGCTGACGCCGCTCAGCTGGGGCTCGTCGGCGACCTTCATTGGGCACCGCCGTCGCGCTGGCCGACCGCGGCGCGAACCGCGGCGAGGTCATCGCGGATGCTGCGCAGCAGGGCGACCGTCTCGTCTGAACGTGCCAGCCCGCTGGCGACGTCGGCCGCGTTGGCCCTCGCTGCGGCGGGGTCACGCACGCCGCGCATGCGTCGATACAGGAAGTCACGCACTGCGTCGTACTCCAGCAGGCCCTCCAACGTCATCTCTGCGCCCGCCGAGCCAGACGCGGTTTGGATCATGAGGTCGGCGAGCCCGAAGAAGCGCTGCACAAACCCGGCGTGCAGGTGAATGTCCTGAATGCGCGCGTAGGTGAGCGTGACCTCACGCCGAAACAAGAGGCCCCACTTCATCGCGATGCCCTCATCGTCGAAGTGATAGCGCAGCGTCTGATAGCGAAACAGCAGGATGGGCAGCGTCAGGACGATCGCGGGACCACTCAGCAAGGAGCGCAGCAGATAGAGCCGGAGCAGCTTGGGATGCGGCCGCTCGATCGCGAAGATGGCCTCGTCGGTCGCCTGAGGCGCGGTGTCGAGGTGGGGGTCGGTAGGTGTGTTCATCGTGCCCATGGTGTGCGTGTGGCGACCCGACGGGCCGCGTGAGGGGTGTGCTTGAGTCTACGCCGATCCGTGCGAATGCGGCCAATCCGGGCGATGCGCTTTACCCGGAGCCCAGAGCTGGGGAAGACTACCGAGACGGATCACATTGGCCGCGCTCGGCCGCCTCGCGGAGACCCCTATGCCTCATCGTCACCTGATGCCTATCGCCCTCGGGGTGGTGTTTGCCTTTATCGGCTGTGACAAAGTAGACCGATTGAAACAGACGATCGCCGACAAGGCGGGCGCCGCGGCGAAGAAGGCGACCAACGCGCCGGAGGAGACGCCGCCGGCCACGCCTGCCAGCGCCGCAGCGCCAGCGGGAGCGCCAGCGCCAGCGGGAGCGCCAGCGCCAGCGCCGGATCCTGCGGCGGCGGCAGACGATGCTCCGGCAGCCGGCGACAACGCCGGAGCCGCGGCCGGCACGTACGACGCCAAGGTGCTCGCTGACATCCGCGCGGTCGGGACATGCGCGCGCGCGATCAAGTCAGAGTGCGAGGTGTTCGCCAAGCTCGAGGCGTCGTGCAGGGCCGCGCGGAAGACCGCCGAAGCCAGCCCGGCGTCCTATGAGCGCATGTGGCGCACGCTGGTGCACGGCGTCGCCACGGCCACGCACCGCAACTCGCGTTACGCGGCGGCCTTCTTGGCGAACCGGGCCTGTCAGGTGCCGGCCTCGCTGAAAGGCGACGAGGCCGTAGGGCGCAAGCTGCTGGACGCCCTGAAACGCGAGGGAAAAGAAGGGTATGGCGCTGGCCGCATCGCTGAGCTGCTGAGCAACTGGTGGCGAACCGATCTGCCGAAGCTGCATGCCGACATGGAGGCGCTGTTGATGGACCGGAGTCACGGCGTGCCGGATGCGCGCAAGGGGTTGGCGCAGCTCGGTGGGATCTACGCCGCGAAGCGCGAGTCGCTCGCGACCGCCCTGATCACTGTGGCGTTGGCGGAGGGCGACGACGTCAACGTGCGTGAGGCCGCCGTCGGGCATCTCGCGCGGATCACGCATGGAGAGCATCACGCGACCGAGGCCCTGGCCGCGCTGAAGACCCTCGCCGCGGCCCAGGCTGGTCAACTCACCATGCCGGCCTTTGCGGGCCTGGGTGACGCTGGCGCGGTGAGCGAGTGGCCGAATTTGGTGGCGCGCTGGCGTAAGGACAAGATGGATCCGCTGGTGGGCGGGGCCCTCGCCAAGGCGACGTGGCGCTATTCTGTGGCCAAGTATCCATCCGACGCCGTCGGTGTGCCGCAGCGCCTCGCGGCGTTTGACGTCGCTGTGGAGGTGCTCAACGAGACCGCGGTACCGGCCGACGCGCGCACGTGGGCGCTCTACACGCTGCAGCAGAGTGGGCACCCGAACGCCGCCGCCGCGCTCAAGCGTGTGGCGAAGGGTCCCGACGAGGTCCTGGCGAGGGAGGCGAAGGGGCTGCTGGAGCGCGTCTCACCGGTGGATCCCGCGCTGGCAGCGGGCGTTGGTAAATCGACACGCGTGAAGCCCGAGGCCGCCGGTAGCGCCAAGGCGACGCCGAAGCCTGCGCGGCGCCCAACCGCCCCAAGCGCAAGGCGTCGGGCCCCTGCTCGCCACGCGCCGCCGCCGCGACCAGGCCGGTAATCCGGCCCGGCGGGCGCCGTCGCAGGCTCGGTCGGAAGCCGATGCGACGCCTGCTTACTTCACCGGCTTCGCGGTGATCTCGGTCAGCTCCACATCGAACACGAGCTGCCCGCCCGGCCGCCCGTCGAGGCCGTTGTAGGCGAGCGGCTGCGGGATCCAAAAGCGGTACGTGTCACCGACGACCATGAGCTGCAGCCCCTCGGTCCAGCCCTTGATGACGTCGCCCAGGTTGAACGCGTGAGGCGCGCCCTTCGGCGAGAAATCAAAGCAGGTGCCACTGCGCGACCAGCCCGCATAGACAGCCTTCACGTCAGACTTCGGCCCGGGATGCGCCGTGCCGGTGCCTGCCTTCAGCTTCTTGTAGATCAGGCCGGACGCGGTCTTCTTGGCGTCCTTCGGCGGGCTCTTGAGATCCTTGGGCGCGAGCGGCGCGACCTTCAGGGACATCAACTCGAAGTCGACGGTGCGCGGGCCTTTCTTGAACGCGCTCTTCTTCAGGTGCGCTTTCTTGGCGGGGAGCCAAGCGAGGCGTCGCTCACCCACGACCATGTCGCCGAGGATCTCCTGCCAGCCCGGCATCATCTTGTGAAAGGACAGCTCGCGGGGCTCCTGGCTCTTGATCTTCCACGTCGTCGACGTGCGCTTGCCGGCGACGTCCCACGCCGTGTAGCGGATGTGCAGCGAGTCGTCGCCCTTGGGTTTGTCGGTGCCGGTGCCCGCCTGAAGAATGACAAACGGGATGCCAGACTTCGTCTTTTTTGCGTTCGCCGGCGCCGCGGCCACGTTGCTCGGCGCGTCGGCCCGCGCGCGTCGCATCTCATCCTTGGAGGGGCCCGCGTCGAAGGGCTCGGTGTCGGGTTTCGCGGTGTCTTCCTCAGCCGTGCCAGCGTCCACCTCGGTGTTCGCCGCGGCCGCCTCGCCGGCCTTGGATTCAGCCTTTGGGGCGTGTGCAGGCGCGTCCGCGTCTTTTTTGCCGCAGCCCGAGAGCGCTAGTCCAGCGGCGAGCAGGGCGGTTGTGAGAATCAAGCCGATGTGGCGGTTAGGACGGTTCATTCGGTGGCCTCCAGGGGACGGATTCGTTCAACGAAGCCATGGGATAACCCAAACGCTCACGGATGGCCATGCGGTCTGAGCGGCGTGGTCTCAGCGCGCAGGCCCCGTGCGCGCCGCCAGCCCAGCTGTGCCATCGCTGCGCGCGCCACCGCGCTCGGCGTCGCTCACGAGGGCGTCACGTTCCACCCGCTCGCGCATCAAGAAGACCTCGAGGTGCGCGACCCAGACGGAGATTGTCTAGCGGTCTGCGGGCCGGCTGAATGGGCGAAAATCCGTAATGATTGGCCGTCGTCGCGTCGCGTCGCAAACGAACATGGCGAGCAGGACCCTCTCCGCGCAGCCACGCCCAACGTGCAAGTAGGGTCACGGCCGAGGCGGCATCACGGCCCTGTTACGGCCCTGTTACGGCCCTGCAACGGCGCTGTGGTAGGGCGCTGTGTTAGGGTGCGGCGCTCACCCGTGAGGCGCCCCTATGTCAGACGAGACCGTCAAACTACTCATCGTGCTTGTGTACATGGCAGGCCTCCTCGGCCTGGGGGTCTACGCCTCCCGCCACGTGAGCGATGCGCGCGACTACTTCGCCGCCAACAAAACCCTCGGCTTCTGGGCGACGTCGTTCTCCGCACGCGCCACCGGCGAATCCGCCTGGCTGCTGCTGGGACTCACGGGGCTGGGCGCCACGGTCGGTTTGCACGGCATGTGGATCGTGCTCGGCGAGACCTTGGGGGTCGGCGCGGCGTGGTTGTGGATGGCCAAACCCTTCAAAAGACTCACCGACTCCTACGACGCCATCACGATCCCCGACTACCTAGAGGCCCGATTTCGCGACACGCAGCAGCGTATTCGGCGCGTCGCGGCGGTGGTGCTGGTCGTCTTCGTCACGATCTACGTCAGCGCCCAGATCGACGCGACAGGCACGGCGTTTGAGAGCTTCTTAGGCTGGAATTATTACGTCGGCGCGCTCGTGGGCTTCGCCGTCGTCCTCGTCTACATCACCACTGGCGGCTTCCTGGCCGTCGCCTGGAGCGACGTCGTGCAGGGCTCGCTGATGTTCGTCGGTCTAGTCGTGTTGCCGATCGCAGGCGTATTCGTCGCTGGCGGCCCCGACGTCGTCGTCACCAACCTGACCACCATCGACCCCAATCTGCTCAGCTTCAGCCACGGCGGCTGGACCACCGCGACCGTCATGAGCGCCATCGGCGGCGCGATGATCGGGGCCGGATTCCTGGGCTCTCCGCAGATCTTCGTGCGCTTCATCGCCATGCGCTCCGAGAAGGAGATCAACCGTGGCGCGCTCGTCGCCATCACGTGGACGATCCTCGCAGACAGCGGCGCCGTCCTCAGCGGGCTGCTCGGCCGACACCTGCTCACGGACGCGGGCCAAAGCGTCACAGCTGTGCTCGGCAACGGCGGTCAAGACGTGCTGCCGCTGCTCGTGGCCCACATCTTCCCGGTCGTCATCGTCGGCATCTACGTCGCGATTGTGCTCAGCGCCATCATGAGCACGGTGGACTCGCTGCTCGTCATGGCCGCCAGCGCGGTGGTGCGGGATTGGTACCAGCAGGTGAAGAACCCAGACATCTCGGACCTAGCGCTGACAGGGCTGGCCCGCAAAGTGACGGTCGGGTTGGCCATCGCGGCGTTGCTGCTCAGCTTCACGGTGGCGGCGGTCATGCCCGGTCGCACCGTCTTCTGGTTCGTGATCTTCGGCTGGTCGGGCCTCGCCGCGACGTTCTGCCCGACCATGATCCTGTCGCTCTTCTGGCGCGGTCTCACACGCCGCGGTGTCATCGCCGCCATGCTCACCGGCTTCGCCTGCGTGCCGCTGTTTCGGTTCGTCGTATTCGAGATCCCCGACGTCGGCCCAACCCTCGAGCCGCTGACTGAGCTGCCTCCGGCGTTCGCCTTCTCGTTGCTCGCGGCGTGGTTGGCCAGCGTCACCGACCCGGCGAAGACCCAGTTGGCGGCCGAGGTCACCGCTGAGCTGCGCGAGGCGAGGTCGTAGGCGATCCCTCTATTTCGGGCGGGCGGCGCGCACGCGCTCGACCAGCACGCGAGCGTCACGACGCGAACGGGCAAGCTGCGCGAGGTCTCCTTTCATACGGGTTCGCGGGCTGGGGGCGCGACCAGGCGGTTGCTGCCGCGTCGCCTCTCACAACAACGACTCCACCTCCAACTCCCGCGCGCTCGCCCCATCAAAATACCGCATCAGCCCGATCGCCTGGTACGCCGGCATGATCCGCTCACTCAGCAGCCCAATATCCCGCAAATTCGGCACTAGACGCGCAAACATACGACTCCGAAACATCTCCAGCCCCGGCGCCGCGAGCACACACTCTCGCCATTGCGCGCGGGTCATGCAGTGCTCAAACCACTCTTCGTAGACCTCGTACATCATAAAGCGATTGCGCATCAGCATGCTGACCTCAAACGCCCAGTCCTCCCGCTCCTGCCGCTCCGACTCGCTCAGCTCCCCGACGATGTGCTGCCGAAGCGCCACCACGCCATAGTGCACGTGGCGGGCCTCATCGCGGATGACGTTGCGCAGCAGGTCCTTCAGCAGCGGCTCCTCCGTCACGTTGTACATCGTGCCGAAAGCGCCGAGCGCGAGCCCCTCGACCATGATCTGCATGCCGAGGAACTTCATGTCCCAGCGGCTGTCCGTCATCACCGCGTCGATAATCGTGAAGAGGTTGTCGTTGATTTGGTATAGCCGCCCCAGCTTGGACTCGAGGTAGCGTAGGAAGACCTCCACGTGGCGGGCTTCATCCATCACCTGCGTCGCGCCGTAGAGCTTGCCGTCAAACGACTGCACCGACTCGGTCACCTGCGCCGACGCCATCAGCGCGCCTTGCTCGCCGTGGAGAAACTGCGACAGCATCCACGCGCTCATGCTGTGAATGAACCGTGTTCGCTCCTTGGGCGACAGCTTTCCAGCGTATTTCTCGGCTATTTCGATGTCAAAGAAGCTCTCTGGCAGCAGCCGCACCTCGGGGTTCTCCGGGTCGACGTCGAGGTGCCACGGCAGGTCGTCCCCGTCCCACTGGCCTTGCTTGGCGCGCTTGTAGAGCGTCGCCATTTCGGCGTTGTCGTGCGGGTAGGTCCAGTCGAAGTGCGCGGCGTGCCCCGACGGCATGAGGTTGGGCACGCCCTGCTTGCCGCGCTTGAGCAGCAGCCCGCGCGCAGCGGAGGGGCCGAGCGCCCGCAAGACCCGCGGATCGCGAATATGGGAGGCGACGTCAGCGGCCTCGGTGAACTCATCGACCTTGCGGCGCACCGCGGGGGGCAGCCGTTGGAGTAGGGTGTCGACAATCATGAGTCCTCCTCGACTGAACGTGACGAGTCTGTCTCGTCACAAATTGCGCATAATCTCCCGCAATCGGGCCTCGTGGCGCTTGTTCAGGAACTTGTGAATCAGCGGCAGCGCCGTCTCGAGCCGGGCCACAACGTCGCCTGGCGGCAGATGGCCCATGCGTTTCGCGACGATGGCCGTCTCAGCGAGGATCAGCCGGTCGATGGCCTTCTCGTAGACCTCCAGATCGTCCACCGAGATCTGCAACCCCGCATCCAACCCGGCCTCCCGCAGCTCACCCACAACCTCCACCAGCCACAGGTCGTCGGCCATGATCGCGAGGCTGCCCTCGTG
>CALENB010000142.1 GCA_937910235.1 uncultured Myxococcales bacterium
CGTGTGTTGGGGCAACAATAGTGGGGCGTCTTTGGGGGGGCTCATGCCTGATGTCCCAGCGGCAAGCTGGGGAGAGGCCGTTGCCCTGCCGAAGCAGACCTTCGTTGCCGCTTATGTGAAGAGCGGTTGGCGCGCGGGTTATGCCATTGACAGCAAAGGGGAAGGTTGGTCGTGGGGAGCATCCAAGCTCCGTGCAGCGAAAGAAGAGAAAATCCCGGATTTCCCGTATACGAGCCCAATGTCCGCGGTAACCGGACCGCTCAAGTCGATATTCCAACAGCAAAGCGCCGCGTTGGTGCTGACGGAGAGTGGTCTCGTCTGGGGCTTTGGAGTGAACAATTATGGCCAACTTGGATTGGCCTCCTCTGGATTTCACTTCCAGAAACCAGTTCTTGTGCGTTCAGATGTGGTTGCGCTGGGCGGCGGGATATGTCCCTGTGGGCTCCTAAAAGACGGCACCGCATCGTGCTGGGGCGTGAACCAAACGAAACAATTCATCAGCGTGGTTGGCAACAAAGACATCGCCGCCGTCGTCACGCCAGACGTCTATGGAACCCGTTGTCTCCAATACGTGGATGGCACGGTGGAGTGCGCAGGCTCGGGCGCAGCAGGCAGCGGCAGCGCCAATCTCGCGCCTGCACCAGTCGTTGGCAAGGTGACGAAGTTGGTCGCCGCGAAAGACCGTGTCTGCGCGCTGATGGTCAGCGGCGAGGTGAGTTGCTGGGGCAAGGCGAAGTCTCCGACTTGGTAGTCACGCCAGCGAAAGAGATCGCATCAAACGACTGCGCTTCTGCCTATTTGCGACAGTGAGGAACGTAAGTAGTTGTCACGCGCAGCTAGTGTGGTCTCTCCACGGCCAACCTCCCGATTCCGACCAACCTGGACGATGGCACCTGCTCTCTTGAAGGGCCACCTCGGCCGTGGGCCGCATCCAAATCACGACAAACATTGAATACGGCGGCCGACTCGCGATACAGCGACCCTCGGTGGTACAGGACCGCAGTATGTTTTGCGCTGTGAGCCGCCCATGAGCGGCTGAAGCGTCGACGCGCCGTCTGTTAGTTGGTCCGCGCCGTTCGCCTACCTCACAGTTAAATAATTATCTGGTTCTCAGCACGGCAACAATTCGCAATGAAGATTCGCAATGAAATATGGTACTGATTTTCCGGAGGATCTTGGTCTACGTCTCTAAGACTCTAAAATGCCACTAAAATATCATCTAACATTTTTATGTTGTCGACAGTAATTCCGCGTCACAATGAGACTGTCGAGACAAGCAGTCATTGCCCAGCAATCAAAGAACCCACATCGGAGGAACGCCGTGAAAATCTTAGAGTACAACCCGACCCGAGCCTTCACCGCGACCGCTGAGGGTAATGTCGCCGCGGGGCAAGCAGTCGGCCAGGGCACCACATGGGGCCAGGTGAAACCCGCCAACCCAACAGGGGGTGCGATCCAACCGGTGGGGCTAGCTGCTGCTGCGACATCCGACGGCGAGACCGTCTTGGTGCTTCCAGAATGCACCGTTTATGACACGGCACTCTTCCTAGGATTTGCCGCTGGCGCACGACTGTATGTCGGTGCAGGCGGTGCGATCGCCAACGCAGCGCTCATTGCGGCCAATGACATCGTGCCGCTCGTTGGGTTCATGGTTCGCACGGACTGCGCGCAGCTGAACATCAACCCGGTGGCGACCAAGATCGTCGCGGCTGCCAACAGCAACTGTGCCTTCGCCTAGCCCATTCACACGCAATCCACCAATTCAGGAGCCTCTCCCATGCCCACCCACCTCGCCGCCTACACCAGCGCCGATCTCCAGACCGCCAACGGCGTCCTCGGCGCCATCACAGACGATCTCTTCTACGGCACCGGCATCAGCGGCTTCATGCTCTCCGAAGACATGGCCTTCATCGCTGGTTATGCCTGCGGCGAGTCCCTTGATTTCGCGAGTATCGTCGCGCCAAGCCTGCTGCGGGTCGGCTACCCCGCGATCGTGCCGACGCAACGCAACCCGGCCGGGTTATTCACCCCTTTCGACCCGGGCATGATGGACCTGCTGCGCAACGCCATCCGGCTCCGCCGCGGCGAGCGAATCACGGCCAACGGGGGCGAGCGTACCGGCATGACAAACTACCCCGGCGTCGTGCTGATGTGGCTGCAGACCACCTACGAGCCCATTCCAGAGGGCGAATCCTTCTGGCTGCCCTACAGCTTCGCGGCTGGTCAGCAGGTCAACGCGCTGCAGTGGAGCGCGCTGACGCCTGGCTTTGTCCAGTCGCTGCCGTCGGGCCGGTACATGGTCGCCGGCATCGAGCACTACAGCCCGCAAGCCATCGCCGTGCGCGTCGCTTGTAGCGGCAGCAGCTTCCGCCCAGGCGCGCTCGCGCTCGGCGATCCGACCGGGCTCGGTGGCGGACGCAACCACCAGCTGTTTTACGGCGATTATATGGGTTCGTACGGTGTGTTTAGCACCGACGCACCGCCGACGCTCCAGATCTTGTCGGCGACGAGTCGTGTCACTGATGACAGTGACACTGGTTTCATGCGCGTCGTTCGACTGAGCGACGGCGCCTTTGGCGGGCAGTAACCTGCCATCAAAGCGCACAGCGTCCGCGTCGCGTCACGTCCGTCTCGCCACGCAAATGCAATACATCCAAGAAGGCTGACCATGGCAATCCACGGCATCGTACAAACCGCGGCGATCGACAGTACGGAGGCTACAGCGATCCTCGGCACCGACGCCGATCGTCAGAGCATTCTGTTTTCTGCCACGCGTGTGGACGTCGACGACTACACCATCAGCACGGAGCGGCAGGTGACGCTTGGCGCTGGCATTGTGGTGGTGGGTCGCGGCGGCCCTGTCCAGATTACGCGCGAGAGTCACGGCGACGCCGTCACCAAGCCTTGGTACGCGATTGCGAGCACGGCCATGACGATCGGAATTTTGGTGGCGAGCGGACAACCTGAGCGCCCGGTCACCAGCAAGCCGCCCAATTGAAACGCACGTCAAACTCTGCCCACTAGGTTGAGGAGCACCGAGGCTATGAACACACATCACGTCGAGATCCTGATGCCGGACCCGCCCGTTGGCGCAGCCAGCGTAGCGTTGGCTTGGTCGACCCCACGTCGCGTTAAATCCTTCGCGCGGCTGCATGTTCGGGGTCTACAGTCTAGCTTCCAGGCTGAAATCCCAGGGTGGGCGGCCAATCCTCGCGGCGGGGCGCCTTCGGTCATGGTGACGTGGTTTGGTGCCACCGGCGGCGTAATCACACACGTCCGGGCGCGTGTCGAGTCGGTTCAGTCGGTCCCGCTCCCAAACCTGCCTGAGGACGTGACGCAGGGTGTGTCCGCGCCCCCGCAGTCGACTTTCACACCGCTTCCTGCGTTCGCGGCGCCATCTGCGGTGGGCTGCAAATGCGGCGGAGCATGCGGCGGAGCGTGCGGCAAGACATGCGGCGGAGCATGCGGTGAAACGCGACCGGCTGTGGTCGACGCGGCGCGGGCGGGCCATGAAGATGGGCGTGGCCTGGGGAGTGAGCGACCGGTTCAAACTCCGGTCGGGCACGGCATGCGAGATGACCTAGGTGGGCGGCTGACCGCCTTGTTGCACCTGCTGACCGACACAAGTGGCGTCGACGCGCGCAGCGTCGCCGAGTTCATTCAAGTCATGGACCCGATGCGCACGATCGGAAGCTCGGTGCCCATCACGGTGATTCAGGAGACCGCCCGTGTCTTGCTGGCGGATCAGAATCCACATCATGCTTTCGGACCGCCACCGCTTGTTTCGCACATTCCAGCGGGCAAATTATTGGACTGCAACAAGATCTTTCCGATGATCTTGGATGGTTCTATCTACTGCGACATGGCTACCCTCACGTCTTATGTGCAGTGCATGCATCAGCGAATTGCTGCGAATCTGGCAAAAAATGGTGAACCGATCCCAGCGTTGCTGCCCTTCGTGCTACTGCTCATATTCGTAAACGTTAACCGCGCGATGAATTCATGTAAACCTCCGGGCACATTGAATTCCACGTGCGCTCCAAACACGCCGTGCAAGAATTGCCCTACGTGTCTACCGGGCTTGCAGTGTTTCGGCGGAAAATGCATTGTTGTTAGTATTACTAACACACCACCCGCAAATACCGCACCAGGCACGGCCACCAACGCCGTCTCTCCGGGTGCAACTGGCTGCCCAACCTGTGGAAAATCGGGATGCGCGTGGAAAAACTACTACTACGATTCAAACGGCAAGCTCTTGGATCCATGGTGGAAAACTAATGACGGATGCGCCGGACCCGGAAAACTACAGCTTGAGTGCAAGGACGGTAATGCGCCACCGCCCCTTTGTCGCAAGACGAACGCAAATGGTTCATACTCGTATTATATCAAGCACCCTTGCGACTCAAAAGGCGATGTTTACGCGGGCGCGGTGTCGCCGCAGCAAGACAACGCGATGAAGAGCGGGAAGTACGACTGCTAGAATCGCACCAGACAGGTTTAGACCGATACTTGTCGACGGTGGCTCATGAGCGTCGACGTCGTCGCCCCAGGTCGCTCACGCGTACTCATCAGCGTTGACGAACGGAATATGCAGGCGCGGTAGGATCTTGTGGCGAACGTAGGTTGACTTGCCAACGCCGTCGCTGCGGGCCACGACCCACAACAGCGACGTCGTCACGCCGGCTTCAACGCTACGTCACGCATCACGCGACCCAACGCATCCAGGCGACTCCGAGGGACAGGATCTGCCGCCAGCGCTGCGGCCAGCGCCGCGTCGCCATCCGGGCTCACGACGCTGTGTTCAAGCACCGCCGCGGCGAGCGCGCGCTCCTCGCCATCAAGCTCATCAAACGCCAATTGCGCCGACAACGCCGCGCGAATACGGGTTGAGGACGCCAACCGCGCGCGCAGTTGCGGCGGGCAGACACCATGCCCAAACGTCGCCGGCACAAAGAAGTGGGTGACGCTGATGGACGGGTTCTCGCCCGACGCCGGCTTGTACGGGTAGATCGTCCGGCTGCGCGGACAGTAAGCTTCCATACGAACGTAGCCGGCGGCTTGAGCGCAGTCGTCCCAGCTGCCACGTAGACCCGCGCTCGTCGTCTGTCGCTCGTGACCGTACGCGGGTCGCAACCCCTGCCCAGACTTGTCGTGAACGTAGGTAAACCCGGCGTGATAGGTGTTCCATGCGGTCGCCAACAGGTCCGTCACGCTGAGCGCGCTGGCCTCGGTGAAGAGCAGCACCAGGCCGGCGTCATGGTAGCCCTGGAACACCGCCGTCATCTTGCTGTCGCTCTGGTCGCGGACCTCATGAAAGCCATTGCCAACGATCATCACCGCGCCGCTGCTGCTGATCCCCGCCGCTGCCAACGCCTCCGTCACGGCCTCCGGCCGCCCGATGTTGGCGTTGCGGACAAAGAGCACCTGCGCTGGCAGCTCGCCTTTGTCTTGGGTCACGATAGCGGCGTCGATTGACGCGTCTTCCAAGTCGGCGCCGACGTACGTCAGGGCTTCGCCGCCGGGACGCCGCCAGCGCTGCCGAATCGCCTCGCCTTCGCCCATGGCGTGTTCGATAAAGACGTCGTAGCTGAAGGCGTGATCGACACAAAATCGCGCCAGAGCGTCCAGCGCGCCCGTGAACGTCTGCGCGTTGGCGGCGCGACTCGCCGCCACGTTGGCTTTGCGCGACACCCAGACCGGCGCGCGACCTCGCACCAGGGTCTCGACCAGGCACGCCATGTAGGGGCGATAAGCTTCAATGATCCCCATCGGCCCGGGCCCGCGGCTCATCATGCGCGCGCCGACGGCTGTCCACGTCGTGGTCACGCCGGACGGGTCGCCGTGAGTGTGGGTGACGGTCACCGCGCCGGCCGCGCTCAGAATCGAGCGCGCCTCGGTCGCGAGCGGATCCGATCCCAGCGACGCGTCGGCGCTGGCGCCGGCCTGCACGCCGACCGTGCGCCCGGCGACGCGCAGCCCCAGCACCACGCCGAGCACCCGAAATCCCAACTCGACCTCGGCCCAGCTCGGCAGCCAACCTGGCAGCGTGTCGTGTCGCAGGGCGGCGGCGGCGACCGCGCCCATCGACTGCAGCGTCGCGCGGTCGTCCGCAGGCAGCGATTCGCCGCTGAACACGGCACCCCAGAGATCGACGGCGTCGAGCCATTGAGCCGGTAAAACCAAGGCTTCAGCCCAGAGCGCCTGCGCGCGAGGGTGCCTCGCGGCGACAAAACTGGGGTGATCAGGATCGGCGGGACCCTCGGGATCTTCGCGTCGCTCAATCAACCCGCGCGCTTCAAGGAAGCTAAGATTCGTAGCCAGTTCATCAGCGTCGAGCTGCACGCGACGGTTGTCACGCCGAACGAAGCAGGCGTCGGCCACGATCGCGTCCCCTGCGTTCAGACGCGTGGCCAGACCCAGCTCAGCGAAGGCGCCGAGGACGGCGCGCAGCAGCCACAGGTCCGACGGCGCGGTGATCGCGGCGGTCCTGACGATGGTGCGCACCACCTGGAGGCCACGGCGCAGCGTCTCGGTCTCCGTCTCCGTTGGCGCGAGCGAGCGGGTCGCGGCCGCGAGCTCGTCCGCTGCGGCGAGGGTGCGCGAGCCTTCGGCGAAGAGGTGGGGGATCGTGTCTCGAAACGTCTCGAACGCGGCGGCGCTCAAGAACGGAAACCCGGCGCTGGAGACCTCGTTGGGCGCGAGCACGATGGGCACGAGGGCCCGAGCGCGGTCGGAGAGGGAGGCGGCGGCTAGGGCCAGGGAGAGGGACATTCGGCGTGCTCCGTGTCGCGCCACACACGGCCGCGACGAGGACAGGGCTACGGTGGACAAGATAGGTCAGCGCGCCCAGTTGGCAGCGCACAAACACCACCGCCGCTAGCCGGGCTTGCCATCGCGGTACAGCGCCCGAAGCAGCGCGGGCGTCAGCGCCAGATCCACGACCAGCGCGCACACCGCCGTCATCGCGATCAGTCCGCCGAAGCGCTGGAGATGCACCAAGCTCCCCGCCAAAAAGACCGCAAAACCAAGGGTGAGGACCACCGTGGTGCCGACCATCGCGCGGCCGGCGTGCTGCACGGCGCCAGCGATCGCCGCCTCGGTCGACTGCCCCCCGGCGCGGCCAACGCGAAAGTGGTGCAAGAAGTGAATCGTGTCATCCACGGCGATGCCGATCCCGATCGACGCCAGCATGAGGTTACCCATGTCGATCGGGATGCCCATGAAGCCCATGAAGCCGAGAATCATCGCGATCGGCAGCAGGTTCGGCACCATCGCGACGAGGCCGAGGCGAAAGTCGCGCAGTAAGAGGATCATGAAGAGCGTGATGACCAACAGCGCGGCGGCGAGGCTGCGGAGCGTGTCGTCGATCAGGCCCGCGACGGTCGCTGTGAGGGTGAAGGTGCTGCCCGTGACCCGAACATCCGCCAGCTCGCCCAGATGTTCAGCGACGCCGGCGCGAATGTAGGCGGCCAACGGCAGGTAGGCGTGGGCGTCCAGCCACTTGATGCGGACGGTCATCTGGGTGGTGCGCAGGTCGGCCGTCGCCATGCGGCGTAGCTCCGCGGGCCCGGAAGACTCGAAGAGAAAGAGCAGATCCGAGGCGCCGCGCTGCGTATCGGGCAAGCGGTACCAGGCGGGATCGGCGTTGTGGAGCGCCTTGTTGGTCTCTCGCACGGCGTCCAGCACGCTGATGGCGGCGCCGACGATCTTGCCGGAGTCTGGGTCTTCGAAGCGGAGGATGTGTTGCTCCAGCTTCTCGAGGCCGCGCAAGAACGCGAGGTCTTTGATGCCGCGCGCGCTCTTGGCGGTGATGAGCAGCTGCGCCGTCGTCGTGCCGCCAACCTCGCGGTCCACGGTGTCGAACGCCGCCCGGATGGGCAGGTCGCTGGGGAGCCACTTCAGCGGATTGTGCGACACGCCGATCATCGAGATCCCCCACGCTGAGAGCAGGGCGATGGCGACCGCGAGCCCGAGAACTCGGCGGTTTCGCGCTGGGGTGAGCTGCCCCAGACGCGCGGTGCGAAGCCCGGTGATACGCCACAGGGCGCGGTCGAGACGGTCACCGCCAGCCACGTCGCGTCCGCCCAGGAGGCTCTTGTGATTGAACGAGAGCACGATCGGCAAGAACACCGTGGAATGCAGCAGCGCCGCGCCAACCCCAAATGCGGCGGCGGTGCCCATCTGGGCCAAGGCGTCGACAGCGGCGAAGTTGAAGCTCAGCAGGCCCATGGCGGTCGTCAGCGAAGTGAACACCAGCGGCACGCCCGTCGTGGCGAGCGCTTGTTCGATGGCGGCGTCATTGGCCACGCCGTGGCGCCGCAAGTCGCGGTAGACGCTGACGAGGTGGATCGCGTCGCCCAGACCGACTGCGAAGAGAAACGACGGCATGATCGTGGTCATCACCGTCATGGGCATGCCAAACGTGGCCATCATCCCGACGGTCCAGACCACCGACATCAGAATGACGATGATCGGGCCGACGACGCCCACTGGATGCCGAAAGATGAAGACCAGCACCAGCAACATCACCAGCACCGCGGAGCCGAGCAAGACACGCATATCGCGCATCATCGCCGCCTTCAGCCAGGCCGTGAGGGCGGGCTGCCCCGCGACGCTGCACGCAAAATCATCCCGGTTGTGGCGCGCGGCGATCTGCTGCAGCTCGCGAAACACCCGATCTGAATCTGCCTCATTGAGCGGCAACGTGCGCACCACCACGAGCGAGTGACGCAGCGCTCTGCCGAGCACTTGACCCAACACCGCCGGCTCCGCGAGCGCCTCGGTCTTGGTCCGCGCCAGCGTGGCCTCGGTCGGCATCGGATCCATGAGCTCACCCACGGTGAGCGCGCCGTCTGTCATCCGGGTCTTGCGCATCGTGATCAGCGAGACGACTTGGTCGATCAGCGTCGCGCCAGCTTCATCGCCCCACGCGTCGGTTTTGGCGGACGGAGCGGCGGACGCCTTCGACGGATCGCCTGATTTCTCGGCGCTTCCGCTGACTGTGTCATCGCCGAAGTCGCCGAAGTCGCCGAAGTCAGCGTCGCCCGTGGCGCCAGCAGCGACGACTGTGGCGGGGTTTGCCAACGTGGCAGGTCGTGGGTTGGCGGCTGACTTACGCGGTTCAGCCCGGATCACGAGGGGCTCGATACCCTCCAGCGACAGCCCCTCCAGCTCGACATGCAGGGCTTTGAGTCGGTTGAGATATGCCATCGAGAAGACGTCACCCTCGACGACGACGAGGAAGACATCGTCGCGCCCAAACGTCGCGCGAAACGCGTTGAGCGCCAGTCGGGCCTCACTCTTCGACGAGGTGAACGACTCAAACGAGGTCTCGATCTTCAGGCTTGTGCGGACTTGATAGACCGCGCCGATGGTCAGCGCCACGGTCAGAAGCAGCAGCGGGATGCGATATCGCAGCACCGCGCGGGCCCACGCGGCAAAGAACCGGTGACCAGCGCCGGTGGCTGCTGCCGTGGAGCCGGGGGCGGGCGGGTTTGGCGACGTTGGCGGTGTGTTCATAGTCGCGACTATTCCACGACATCGGCGACGGAGACAGGGACGCCCGCTGGTTTTGTCGCGACCTCGACAGGGGTCTGGACAGCGGTCTGGACAGCGCGGCCCGGGCGGTGGACAACGGAGGCCGCCACCCCATCGCTACAACCCCATCGCGACGCTGACCGCTGACGCGGCGCTCAACCCGGAAGCCCATGGAACTGCCCGCTGTGATTTGCACCTGCCCAAGACCCTCACTGCGCGCTGAGGCCCCGGTTTCGCGGGGTGATAGCTGATGGGGCTGCTTTTTCACCGCCTCCGGTTTTGGGTCGAGCGGCTGCTGCTGCGCGGGACGCCATATCGCCTGATCCTCTTCACGTTGGTCACAGCCTTCGTCGCCCTGGTCGGCGGGCTAGCGGTGCACGCCACCGGCGCGTTCGACACGCTAGGCGGCGCCACGTGGTGGGCGTTTCTGCGGCTCACCGACTCGGGCTACTTGGGCGATGACCAGGGCACGACACGTCGCGGTATCTCGGTGGTGGTGACGGTGATGGGCTCTGTGCTGTTCATGGGCACGCTGATGGCGATCATGACGCAGTGGCTCGGCGAGACGGTCGAACGCCTCGAGCGCGGCGAGACGCCGCTGCAGCGTGAGGGCCACCTGCTCGTCGTCGGCTGGACCAACCGCACGGGCGCCATCGTCTCGGAGCTGCTCCTGAGTGAGGAGCGGACGCGTCGGATCCTGCACGGTGGCCCGGGCCGGCGGCTGCATGTCGTGCTGCTCGCGGAGGACTTCGGGCCGACGCTGCAAGCGCAAATCAAGCGCGAACTGGGGCCGCTGTGGGATGAACGTCGGCTCACGGTGCGCCGCGGTGACCGGCTCGTCGCCGCCGATCTCGAGCGGGTCTGCCACCTGAAGGCGGCGGGCATCCTGCTGCCGGGTGAGGATCGCGACGAGGCTGGCGAGGCCGATCGCGACACGACCACGATCAAGGCGCTGCTCGCGATCTCGCGGCGGGCCCAAGCGAGCAACTTGCCGCTGCCGCCGCTGGTCGCGGAGATCTTCGATCCACGCCGCGCGGACTTGGCCCGTGACGCCTACGCGGGCCCGGCGGTGGTCCTGGCGAGCGATCGGCTGATGGGCCGGGTGCTGGCGCAGGCGGTGCGCAATCCCGGGCTGAGCGAGGTGCTGGCGGAGCTGCTGACCCACGGGCGCGGCAATGAGCTCTACCAGCGTCCGCACCACCACATGGCGGGCCAGCGCTTCGATGAGGCCTGCGCGCGGCACACCGGCGGGGTGCTGATCGGCCTGCTGGTCGGGCTGGAAGGGAGCCGCACGGCGGTGCTGGCGCCGGAACAGGACCGCGTGATCACCGCGTCCGATAGCTTGGTGGTGCTGGCGCCACAGAACGATCTGGTCGGTGACGGTGACGTGGTCATCCCAGGGGACTACACGCGACCGGACCGCTTCCCACGGCACCCAGAGACCGTCGCGATCCTGGGCTGGAATGACAGTGTGCCGATCGTCATCAGCGAGCTGGCCGAGGCCGCGGTGAGCCTCGGCATGCCGCTGCGCGTGATTCAGGCGGCGCCGCAATCGAGCGCGGCGCGGCGCGCGACGATCGACGCGGCGCTGGCGGTGGTATCTGCCGACAACCCAGTCGAGCTGGTCCTGCACAGCGGCGAGCCGACGCTGCCGGCGACGATCGAGGCCATCGACTGGCGCGGCGTCGACAGGGTGCTGATCGTCGCTGGCGTCCGAACCGATCCGGGTGAAGAGACGGACGCGCGCAGCATCGTCGCCGAGCTGCTGGTACGGCGGGCTCTTCGCGACCTAGCGCGGCCACCCAACGTCCTGATCGAGCTCACCCACAACGCCAACGCGTCGCTGTATCACGGCTCGGCGACGGAGGTGATCGTCACGCCGTTGCTCGTCAGTCACGTCTTGGGGCAGGTGCTGCTGCGCCCTGCCCTCGACGCCGTCTTCGCGATGCTGCTGAGTGCGACCGGCCCAACGGTCGCGCTGCCGGATGCCAGCGACGTCGGTGAGACGACGTTTGGCGCGCTGGCGGCTGAGCTGCGGGCGCGTGGCGATATCCTGCTGGGGGTCTTTTTGTCGGCGGAGCGGGGCGGGCTGCACCTCAACCCGGGCAACGACATGGCGCTGAACCTGGGCGCTAGGGACCGGCTGGTGGTGCTGAGCCCATCGGCGGAGCGCGCGGACGCGGAGCCCGGCGATCGGGTGATGTAGCGCGTAGCGCGCCGCCCGAATCAGCCGAGCCGACGCGCCACCAGCTCCACGAGCGCGACGCCGTACAGGACCGCGCCGAGCACCAGCAGCCGCTTGACGTTGCGCGGCGCGAACAGCCACGACAGGCCGGGTCCGTAGAGCAACGAGCGCAGCTTGCGGCCCCACGTGGCGCCGAACAGGCGCGTCGGGATCAGGCGCAGATCACCCAGCACCTTGTGCACAAACGAGTGCCGAGGCTGGAGCAGTTTGCCGAACGCGGCCGGGGTGTGGTGCCGCTCAACGGCGATGCGCGGCAGGGTCAGCCAGTCGCTCGCGAGCCGCGCGGTGCCTTTGGCGCGGCCGGAGCAGGTGAGGTAGCCAGCGTCGCGCACGGCGTCGACCACGGCGCGGGACACGCCGCCCCGCGGAATACAGAAATGGTTGATCTCTCGGCCGCACAGCGCGCTCAGCTGCGCCTTGGACGCCTCCACCTCCCAGCGCAGCTTGTCCGCCGACAGCGTCGTCAGGATCGCGTGGGTCATGGAGTGCGAGCCGATCTGCAGGCCGTGCGCCTGCATCGCCAAGATCTCGTCGGGCGTGCAGATCCGGTCGATGCCAGCGACCTGGCCATTGGTGTAGCTGTCGGGCTCCAGCAGCGCATAGACCACCGCACGTTGACCGCGCGCAGCCAGCAGGGGCGCGCCCAGACGCAGCACACTCTCGTAGCCGTCGTCGAAGGTGATCACCACACCTTTGGCCGGCGCCGGGCGCTCGCCGCGCTGGATGGCGAGGACCTCGTCGAGATCAAGCGTCTCAAAACCGTTGTTTTTCAAGTAGTCGAGCTGCGCTGCGAACGTGGTGTCCAGCACCGTCCACACCGGCTCGTCGTCGACGATCTTGCCGCTGTCGAGGTCGGCTTGGCTGGTCAGGCGGTGATAGCAGAGCACCGGCACCCGATCGACGGCGTGCTCGCCGCGCCACACCACGAGCAGCCACGCGACCACCGCGAGCGGCGTGCCCAGCAGCAGCACATCCCACATCAACAGGAGCTCACTCACTCAGTCCTCCGGATTCCAGCGCGTCGCGGCCGTCGTGCCAGAGAGGCCGCGGAGCGTGCCCAACGCCAGCGCGGCGACCGCTAACGTCCAGTAGCCAGCCACCGCCTGCAGCTTGCCCGGCAGCAGCCGCACACCGTACTGCAGCTGCAGCACACCGGCGACGTAGACCACAAGCTGACCCACCAGCGCCACCGCCCACAGCAGCGACGACGACGCGAGCAGCGCGCTGCCGACGAGAAACGCGGCGGCGGGCACCCAGATCGACCAGCGCAGCACCTTGTGGCACAGCAGCACAAACACGGGCGCGAAACGCTTGGCACGGAGCAGCTGCGGCACCGTCCACGCGGCGGACTGCACCGAGCGCGTGGCGATGCGGACCCGGGCGCGGAACTCTTGCTTCGCCGAATCACGCGGGGTCTCTTCGCCGACCGCGTCAGCGACATACACCACCCCGGCGCCGTCGATGTGCACCAGCTGCGGCAGCACTAAATCAGCCGTTAAGCTCTCGGGGATGGGCCGCCAGTGCCGCTTGCGGACCACGTGCATGGCGCCGCTCACCGACGTCAGCAGGCCCGCGCCACCGACTAGGTCGCGCAGCCGAATCTCGAAGCGCTGGTAGATGCTGAAGCCATCGGCGATGTCGCTCGCGCCGCCGATGTAGACGATGCGACCGCAGGCGCAGCCGACACCTGGCGCGGTGCAGCGCCGCACCATCTTCTTGAGGGAGTCGGAGCGCCAGCGCGTGCTGACGTCGCTGAACGCCAACACCTCCCCTGTCGCTTGGGCGACGGCGTTGTTGACCGCCGCGGTCTTGCCGACGTGGGTCTTAAAATCGAGCACGGTGGCGCGGGGATCGCCGATGCGTCGAACGATGTCGGCCGTGGCGTCGGTCGAGCCGTCGGACGCGACGATGACCCGCAGCTTGTCGGCCGGATAGTCCATCCCGAGCAGCTCGCGCACCTTGCGCTCGACGATCGCCTCAGCGTTGCGAGCGGCGACGATCGCCGTGACGTCAGGCCACGCGTAGCTGTCGTCGTCGTCCGGAACCGCGGCGACCTGGCGGCGTGTCGTTAACCACAGCGGGTAGATGACCAGCGCGAACAGGGGCCACAGCGCCGCGACTGCGATGAGGCCCAGCCCGAGGATTGCGACGAAATGAGTCATGGAGGGGTCCTGCCGAGCGGGTCGGGCGGAAGCTTCACCACTCGCAGGCGACAAATCAAGGTTTGCCGGAGACACGCCGATACTCGGGCCTGCGCACCTGTGGCATACAGAGGCGCTGCGGAACGGTTTGGGGGGAGAGAGGCATGCGGGTTCGGCCAAGTCCACATCTGAGCGGCCTGATGGGCGTGTCGTCGCGCGTTGGCGTGAGCTTCGGGGTCCTGTGCGTGCTGGCCACGGGCCTTGTGCTCAGCGGGTGCGGCGGAGAGACGGTGCGGCTCGATGATCGCTTCTGGCTGCGCGCGCCGGGCGAAGCGCTGCTGCGCGTCACGCCGCCACCGCCGCCGGGCGCGCCCGGGGCGGTGCTTCGCCACACGGTCGAGGGCACGGTCAAGCGCCATGTCGCGTCGGTGAGCGCCGGTGTCGACTACCGGCTGACGGTCGAGACACGCGCCGGAAAGCCCGCAGAGTTCGCGTATCAGCTGGGCGCCGGTCGCCGCTTGCCGTTGGAGCCGGGCAACACCGTGCGCATCCTGGCGCTGTCGCGTGGTCACGCTGCGGACGACGGTCAGGACCATGGCCTGCTGGTCTACCGCATCGAGACGGAGACGGTGGCGACTCCGAATGGCGACGCAGCGCTCAAGGCGCCAGCTGGTCCCGCCAAACAGACCGCCAAACAGACCGCCAAACAGACCGCCAAACAGGGCGAGGCCGCAGCGCCGCAGTCGGTGAGCCGGCCGCTGCTGATCGCGGCTGTCGACCAAAACCAGGTGCTCGAACCGGGCGACCTCCCCCCTGCCCTGCGCGGCCTGCTGGTCACCGACGTCGCCGCCTACAAGCAATCAGGGCGCTTTCGAGGCGACTGCCAGGACATTCGTGAGCACCGCTACTTCCGGCTGACGGCGCCAGAACTGCTCACGCGCAGCGACGCAAAGGTGCTGAACGATCGGCTCTACGCGCCCGGCAGCCGGCTCTTCATGCGGGAGTCGCCCACCCACGACTTCGACATCGTCTTGCTCAGCAACTTGGCGGTGACGCGCAGCAGCTGCCACGACCGGCCCGATCCCACGTGGTCCTGGGCTGGCATTCGGGCGGTGCGGCCGGCGGCGACCAAGGACGCGCCGTAGCCGAGAGCGACGACCGACAGCGCGCGCTCAGCCCGGCAACACAACCTCTGCGACCGCGGTCGTGCGCAGGCCCGACGCGGACTCTTCCTGCGCTTGGATCATCACCCCTTGGGGCGCGGCGCGGCCATCGCTCAGGTCCCAGCGCTCAAAAAGCCAGGGCGGCGACCACGACACAAAGTCCATCTCCGGCATCGACATCGGGTGCCGCATCAGCCGCTGGGCCCAAGACTCCACCGGCAACACCTCGGCGAACTGGGCCTCAACCACCGCCATCTGCTTGGCCCGAGCGGGATCCAGGCCACGGCAGTCCTCCAGCGTCGCGAGCGACGGCCGCATGTGGTGCAGCTTGCAGGCGATCTCTAACTTGCGGGCCAGCGCTAGGTTCTGCTCGCGTTGCCGGATCATGTCCGGCGGCTTCTGACCGCGCGGCGAGTTGGAGATCGCGATGATCGCGTCGACTGGCTGGGCCCGATCCGTTCCCCGTCCAGCCGCACGCGCCAACGCCTTGTTGAGCCGGGACCATTGCACTTGCAGGCCGGGTTCCTCGATCAATCGCGCCAGATCGCCGACGTTAAACAGCACCCGCAACCGCGGCAACACACGACCCGCATCGGCCAGCTCGGCCAGACGAAACAGCCCGTCCCGCAGGTCTTCGAGGTTGCCCTTCTCCAGCACCCGCTGTGCCAAAAAACGCTGATCCATGGGCTGAGTGACCAGCACCAACTCGGCCAAATGTCCCGCCTCGGTCAGGTCGCAGATCAGCTCCGCCTGGGCCTGGCGCGGCACCTTCTCTTTCAACGCCGTCATCCACGCGACGGGACCATGCGAGGCGTGCACCCGCGCCATGGCGTCGACAACCGTGGCGCGCTCAAAGAGCTCCGTGCCGGAGAACATCAACGGAGGTCGCGGCGCGGCGGGTGTCGGCTGCTTCGCGGTGAAGTCGGTGGCGGCGGAGACCAAGCCATCGGCCATCTTCTGCTGCGGATACTGCTCGATGCGAAAGCCAGGGCAGTACTCCTCACACGTCTTGCAGGCGTCGATGCGGTACCATTGCTTGGCCTTGAACGCCTTGAACTCGCCCGGGTGCTGCAGCTCGTATTCGCGGAACGAGCTGAGGCCGTAGAACTGCGACTCGACAAACTCGGGGCCAAAATGGCTCAGCAGACAGTTGGGCACGTTGTACGGCTTCACGCGCGCGCCGAAGCGCTTCAAGGCCGGGATCGCGCGCGCCACGGAGGCGACGACGTCATCGTAGGGCACGTAGAAGCGGCCGAGCTGGTCCGAGTTGCTGCGCTGCGTGATGAAGGGCTGGATCATGAACAGGCCGACGCCGAGCGGCCCCAGCAGCTCCACCATCTCCTTGATGTGTCCGACGTTGTCCGGCAGCAAGATCTGGTTGTTCATCAGGTGCGCTTCGAGCCCGAACTTCTGCTTCACCTTGTCGATGTTGCGCAAGCCTTGCAGGGCGTGTTGCAGCGCGTCTTTGGCGTTGCTGATGCCGTCGTGAATCTCGGACGTGTGGCCGTGCAGCGAGAACGTGAAGCCATCGAGCCCAGCGCGCATGGCCTGCTCGGTGAAGCTGGGATAGGCGAACATGCGGCCGTTACTGGTGACGCCGATGCGCTTGAAACCAAAGCTGCGGCCGTAGCGGATCAACTCGACGAAATCCGGACGAATCGTCGGCTCTCCGCCTGAAAACCCAAGCTGATCGTAGCCCTGCTCAGCGGCGTAGCGGATGCGTTCGCGGATCTGTTCTGTGGTCAGATCGAGTTTGTCGGCCTGCGGAATCACCCGATAATCCAGCTGCGTGCAGTATTTGCAGCGGCTGTTGCAGGTGAAGCCCGTCTCGATAGACAGCAGCTTGCCCATGAGTCTCCCTATCTACGCCGGTTCGGCGCGAGGAGACTAGGCTACCATCGGTGCAGGTTCCGCACGACCAATTCGGTCACCTTGCCGCGCTTGCCGGCCTTGCAGTTGACGGCGCGGGCGGCGTGGATCTGGCTCACGTCGAAGCGCTCGTAGAGGCTGTGAATCAACTCACAATCGCTGTTCGACAGCATGAAACGGACGCCCATTTGATCAAGCTCTACGCAGACTTCGGCCAACTCAGCCTGATCGCGCGCGCCGAAGCCACCGCGGCTGTAGGCGTTGAAGGCCGACGTCGCGCTGATGGGGTGATAGGGCGGATCGAGGTACACATAATCGACGCCATGATCGCGCGCTAGCTTGGGCAGCATCCGGAAGTCGCGCTCGAGGATCGTGGCACCTTGGAGCGCCTCATGGCAGGCGCGCAGCTCCGGCTCGCGGGCGATCCGCGGGTTGGCGTAGCGACCGTGCGGTGTGTTGAACCGACCCGACGCGTTCTCGCGCCACAGCCCGTTGAAGCAGGTGCGGTTGAGATACAGCATGCGGGCGGCGCGCTCGACGTCGTCCATGTCGTGGTCCATGGGATGACGCGCTCGAACCCTGTAAAAGTAGGCTTTTCGCCCCGCCGCATCGAGCTTGAGGTAGCGGCGCTCGTGCAGCTGCAGCGCGGTGATCAGCGCGTCGACCTGGGTCTGCACCACCCGGTAGGCGGTGACGACGTCGCGGTTCACGTCGCACAACACGGCGCCCTGCAGGTCTCCGGTGTTGTGGAGGTGGTAAAACATCGCGCCGCCGCCGACGAAGGGCTCGGCAAATCGCCGCACGCCGGGCGGTGGGGCGAGCACATCGGTCAGGCGCGCCTTGCCACCGACCCACTTGACGAAGGGTGCCGCCTGCCGGGCGGGCTTGGCCTCCGGCGCACCGACGACGCGTAGATTCGGAGCGCTCGGGATCGCAGACAGGCGACCTGTGCGGGCGGAAATCGACGTTTTGGCCATGACTCGTGCCTCCTCAGAAGAGAAAGCCTTGGCGGAGTCCTGGGCCGCGTCACGAAAATCACCGCGCGCTGCCTCACGGGTCAAGTTCTTGGGATCGTGGCGAGATCCTCAAATCTGAGCAATGACGATCGATTTCAAGGAGTTGCGTCGTTTGCCACCGCAGCGGTCAGGTGTCGGCTTCCACGAGCCGGTTGACGCGTCAAATTTTGCTGACGCTGCACGCAACTTTTTGAATTCACTTGCGTTTCCGCTCACAGTCTGGCAACCAATTAAAACTGTTGACTATTTTCTAATTGCACCCGCGGATGTAGCGGGCGCTCCCGGCCAAAATTTATTTCGACAAAATGTCGCAAATCGCGACGAGACGGCTAAATTGGCGACGAAACTTCGCTGACAACGACGAGCTGACGCGGGTTTTCGGTGAAAAAATGCCGTTAGGTGGCCTGTTTTGGTATTTTTTCGAAACTTTCGCTTGCCACGCCCAGGCGCTTACGTTATCCCTCCGCCACCCAGCAGCAGAGACGCTGTTGCGGCTACACAGTTGGCGACACCATCGGTCGCCTCGTAGGAGTTCTCATGAGCGTTTTGGTTGGCAAGCAGGCCCCAGATTTCACCGCCGACGCGGTCCTCGCCGACGGTAGCTTCGGCAAGGTTTCCCTCTCCGATTACAAGGGCAAGTACACCGTACTGTTCTTCTACCCGCTCGACTTCACGTTCGTCTGCCCGACCGAGATCATCGCGTTCGACAAGCGGATCCCGAAGTTTGCAGAGAAGAACACGCAGGTCCTCGGCTGCAGCGTCGACAGCAAGTTCAGCCACTGGGCCTGGCGCAACACCAAGGTCAAGAACGGCGGCATCGGCGAGGTGCAGTTCCCGCTCCTGGCCGACATCACCAAGCAGATCGCGCGCGACTACGACGTGCTGATCGACGACTCCGTCGCCTTGCGCGGCGCGTTCCTCATCGACAAAGCGGGTGTGGTCCAGCATCAGGTCATCAACAACCTGCCGCTCGGCCGCAACATCGACGAGATGCTGCGTATGGTTGACGCCCTGCAGTTCACGGAAGAGCACGGCGAGGTGTGCCCCGCGGGCTGGAAGGACGGCAAGGAAGGCATGAACCCCGACGGCGAAGGCGTGGCGAGCTACCTCGCGAAGAACGCGCGCCGCCTCTAGGCAACGCGGTAACCCGGCAACGCGCCCCGTCGATCTGAGATCGGCGGGGCGCGTCGCTTTTTGTGGCGGGTATCCACCGGCGGTCGGAATCGCTTGGCGGCGGCTACTCGCGCTCGGCCGGTGGTGGTAGGTTCGCCACGCTGCACTTTGGAGGCATAGATGAGCGTCCCATCCTGGCTCGGCGACATTCAATTGGTGACCTTCGACTGCTTTGGCACGCTCCTCGACTGGCGACGCGGCTTGGCGACCGTCGAGATCGAAGAGGAGCGCGACTTCGCTGAGTTCATGGACGCCTGCGCGGTGCTTCAGAGCCAGGAGCGCCACGTCTCCTACAAACAGGTGCTCAAGGACACGATTCGCAAGCTGCGCCCCAAGCTGCGGCCGGCGGTGATCGGGCTATTTGCCGATGATCTCGGGCGTGTGCCGGCGTTTTTCGACAGCCGCGGCGCGGTGGGCTCCCTGCAGGACATGGTCCAGGTCGGGGTGCTGAGCAACTGCGACGCCAACCATCAGCTCGACGTGATCTCGACGCTGCGTGTCGCGTGGGATGTGTGCATCACCAGCCAAGAGATCCGCGCCTACAAGCCCAGTGATCGCGCCTGGGACGCCATCGTGCGCATGGGCGTGGCGCGTACGGCCGCGACGCGGGATTCGTGGCTCCACGTCTCGGCGTTCGACAAGAAGGACCTGATCCCAGCGCGCGGCCGGGGTCTCCGCACGTGCCATGTGCGCCGGCCGGGTGGCGACGCCAAGGCGACGGCGGATATGTTCATCGACAGCCTCGACGAGCTCGTGGCGATGATGATGGCGGCGAAGCAGGGGCCCGTGCTCTTCGAGGTCGCCAGCACCACCACCGATGACGACACGCGGGCGCGACTGCGCAGCTGGCTGGTGGGCGAGCGGATGCCGAGCATGCGTGAGGTGGGCGGGATGCGGGACGCGCGGCTGGTCGAGCTGAAGGACGGCACGCTTGTCGAGCGCTACACCTTCGGCGGCTCGCACGACGTGGAGGCGTACGAGGAGACGTTCGCCGCCGGACACCGCGCGCTGGTGCGTGAGAACTTCGGGGATTCAGTCACGCGCACCACGTCTGAGGCGCTGGTGCGCGGCCACGCCTAGCCGGGCTGACGCTGACGCGTGTCTCAGAACATCGCCTCCACATCCAGCCCACAGCCTCGCCATGGATTGCCCGGCGCGCGCCCTTCCAGCACCAGCGCGGGTCCGTAGTCCGCGCGATGATCGCCGGCTGCGAGCGGCACGAGGTGACCCAGATCTCCCGTCAACAGAAAGGCGCACGTGTCCGCGTTGGCGAGGTCGATGTGCCCGATCAGGCCGGATTCTCCGAGCGGCAGCGGGGCGAGGTCATGCGGCGCGAGCGCGACGCTGCGCAGCCACGGCGGCGCCAGGTACACCCGCGCTGACGGCACATCACCCACGAGGTGCGCGCGGGTGACGGTCTCGTAGCGCTGGCTGCACAGCTCGGTCATACCCAGCTCGCCGACGATGAGGGCAGGCGGCAGCCCGAAGGTGCGCTGCAGCCAGGCGTGCTGGGCGGCGCGTGAGAGCTGAATTCGCCGGCCTTTCGGGCCGCCGGTGTCCATGACGCGAGAACCAGCGGGCAGGCGCAGCGTCTCCGACGGGGGCCACGCCTCGTGGAGCAGGTGTAGCGCGATGGAGGTGGTCAGCAGCAGGACTGGGGTGTCGGAGCTGCACGCGGCGTGCAGGGCGTGGCGCAGGGCCGCCACGTCGAGCTGCTCCGGACGCTCCGCGGGTGCATGGCGATGGTCCGCGGTCGGCGCGGCGCGGAGCAGCCAACGCGTCGGTGCGTCACCCCACGTCTCGCCGATGACCTCGGCCATGTGACCCAGCGAAGAGTGGGGGCGAAGGCTGCGGTCGGGCACGAGGGCGATCACGCGGAACGGGCCTGCGCCGGGATCGGGACGCAGCCGCAGGGGCGTGTCCGGCACCACGAAATGATGAAAGCTCGCGCGCAGGCTGAGATCGTAGAGGGCGGTATCGGCGAGCTGGACGACGCCGGGCTGGCCGTCCGTGGTGCCCGACGTCTCGAAGCGAGCGACCGGGTGCGCGGCGGCCTCAGCCGTGTGAAGCGGCGCCCGCTTGAACGCGGTGACGGGGACCAGCGGCAGCGTGGCCACCGGCTGGCGGTCGGCGTGGGTGACACCGCGAGCGGCTGCGTAGGCGCCAAAAGCCCGGATCGACGCGGTCTGTTCATTAAAACGGGCCCGGGCGAGCGCGTCAAAGTCAGCCGAGACGGCTTCGCCGCGGGCCCACGCTCGGATCCAGTCGGCGGTCGCGGCGGTCGCGGTGGTGGTCAAGGCGCGGTCGGTCATCCACGCGCCGCCTGCCACGCCGCGTCGATGGTCTGTGCGAGCGTCTGCACCACAAAACCGCGCTGCTCGGGCGTCATCACCGCCGGCGGGGTGAGTTGGATGACCTCGCCGGCGCCGCACGGCAAGACGAGGACGCCGCGCTGCAGACACGAGACGACGACCCGCCAAGCGAAGCGGGCCGCGGAGCGCGGACCGGTCGGCGCGGCGAGCGCGATCCCCATCATCAGACCGACGCCGCGAATCTCGGCGACGGCGGGGTGATCACCGAGCGCAGCGCGCAGCGCCAAGAGCCATCGCTGGCCGTCGCGCGCTGCGACCGCTGGCAGCCGCTCGGCCTGAATGATCTGGAGCGTCTCCGTCGCGGCGGCGCAGGCGACGGGATGGCCCAAGAAGGTTGACGTGTGGAGGGCTTCGCCTAACGCGGGGCCCCAAGCTGCCATCACCTCAGGGCGGCCCAGGCACGCGGAGATGGGCCAGCCGCCGCCGAGGGCTTTGCCGACACACAGCAAATCAGGCACCACGCCGGCCTCTGCGCAGGCAAACAGCGCGCCGGTGCGACCGCAGCCGGTGAAGATCTCATCGCAACAGAGCAGCACATCGTGGGCTTGGCAGAGGGCGTGCAGCGCGCGCAAGAAGCCCTCGGCTGGCAAGCGGCTGCCGCCCCGGCCTTGGACGGGCTCAACGAGCACCACGCCGATCTCAGCGGTAGGATCGCGCAAGTGTCGCTGCACGTCGGCGAGCACCGCGGCCAACCGCGCGTATTCGGCGGCTTTCAGCTCGTCGGCGGAGGCGTCCAGTGGGACGGGGGACGACCCTGTCGGCGCTGCGGTCGGGAACGCCACAAACCGCGTCGGGCCGGGGATCCACTTTGCGAAGGGCGCGCGAAAATCAGCCCGCCAGGTCCCACCCAGAGCGCCCAGCGAGAGGCCGTGATAGCCGCCCTCAAACGCCAGGATTCCGGGCTTTCCGGTCTTGAGCAGCGCCGTCTTCAAGGCGACCTCGACGGCCTCGGAGCCGCCGGTACACAGCACCGCGTGACCCAGATCCCCCGGCGCGGCCGCCTGCAGCGCCTCGAGCAGCCGAATGCGAGCGACAGGGGGGTGCACGTCGCCCATCCCGTGCACGAGGTTCGAGAGCTGCGACTTCGCGGCGGCGACCACGCGCGGGTGGTTGTGCCCGACGAAGGCGACGCCAAAACCGGAGCCGGCGTCGAGGAAGCGGTTGCCGTCCACGTCCATCACGACCGCGGCGCGCGCGGCCTGCCAGACGATCGGAAACTCAGGCGTTACGGCGGTGACGTTGGGAGACTCAACCGCCTTGAGGCGGGCCAACCAGGCCTTGCTTCTCGGCCCGGGCGGCGCGATGCGCACGTCAGGGAGCGCGTCGGGCGGCGGCGGCGGAACATCGACTGAGGGGAGGTGTGCGCTCATGGCGTGCGTTGTAGCGGCGCGCTCTACCGTGGGCAAGGATGAAATGCCGCCAACCCAGCCGTGGACGCACCCACGGGCTTCACGGCAGCCTCAGCGATCGTGCCAGAGCCGAAGCCCTGCCTCGACTTGTCGCAGCTCGGCCTCGCTCATGCGATTGTACAGCGGCAGGCACAGCACGCGGTCGCTGATCCGCTCAGTCTGGCCCAGTGGACCGCGCTGATCCTGCGACGCGACGGCCATGCGATGCAGCGGCGGCCAGAAATACCGACGGGTACCCACGCCAGCTTCCGAGAGGACGGCCATGGCAGCGCGTGTGGTCGCGTCGCCGTCTCCACGCACCAAGAGCGCGAAGTTCTGCGCGTTGGTGACGACCGCGTCAGGCACGCCCTGCAGCTCGAAGGCCGGCGGGGTGGCTGCACGCAACCGATGCAGGTGCGCCTGGCGGTGGGTCTGGTCGCTGTCGAACCGCGCGAGACCATGCAGCGCGACCGCCGCGTGCAGCTCGGAGAGCTTGAGGTTCTGGCCCGCCGTCGATGTGAGGGGCGACGCTTGGTTCAGCCCGTGATTGCGCAGTCGAGCGAGGGACGCCGCTACGACGGGGTCACGGAAGCTGACGGCGCCGCCCTCCGCCGCCGGCAGCACCTTGGTCGCGTGAAAGCTCATCGCCGTCGCCGCCACGCCTGGATGCAGTTCGAGACCATCCCGCGAGGCGCCGAAACCGTGCGCGTCGTCGAGCACCACAGGGATCGCGCCCGCGGTACGCACGATCGCCGCGAGGTCGGGCGTGACGCCGTAGGCCGTGACGGCGACGATGACGCCGACGTCGTCATGACGGGTGAGCAAGTCAGCTAATGCCCCGGGATCAAGGGTCCACGTGATCGGATCGACGTCGCAGTAGCACACCCGCAGACCGCTGCTCAGGGCCGCGTTGCGCGTGGCGGCGAAGGTGAACGAAGGCAAGATCGCAGCGCCGCGGACGCCGAGCGCCGTGAGCGCACCGACCAGCGCCGCCGTGCCGCTGCTGACCACCAGCGTCGGCGCGGCCAAGCGATCGCTCAGCGCCGCCTCCAAGTCGCGGGCGTGGGGGCCTTGGTTCGTCAGGGCGCCGGTCACGAGCGACCGCCCGAGCCGCAGCAGCAGGTGGGTGTCAGCCGCCACGTGGGGTCGCACAAAGGGCAGCAGCGACGGCGGCGGCGGCGCCTCCTGCACGAGCAGACCCGCGGCGCGGAGCGTGTGGCGCAGCCCGTCATTCAGCGACGTCTTGGCCCGAAAGCCCGTCGTCGCCTCAAGCCGGTCGAGCTGAGGGATGCGATGCGGAATGGTCTCGATCCCCTCGCCGAACACCGCCTCGGGCGACACCGTGACCACCCCGGCCTTGTGGTCGGTGAACCACGCCATGCGCGCCGCCAGATCGGCCATCGTCACGGGCTCGTCGCGGCCGATGGCGAAGGTGGGCACCTCCGCGTGCGGCGCGTGCTTGCACAGGTGATCGAACACGGCGGCCATGGCCTGCACAGCGTCGTCGACGTAACAGAACGCGCGCACTTCACCGCCGCCATCCACCAACGTCATGGGCGCTCGCCGCTGGATTTGGCCAATGAAGCGCGAGACGACGCGGCCCTCGCCAGGCGTATCCAGCCCTGGGCCGTACACGTTGAACATGCGCACGATGGCGACGTTGAGCCCGTCACGATGCAGCGCGCGGGCGTAGTGCTCCCCGGCCAGCTTGGAGACGGCGTAGGACCAGCGCGGGCGCCCTGGATTCGGCAGCACGCTCGCCTCGTCCTCGTGCAGCGGCGTCACCGCGGCGCCGTGAACTTCGCTGGTGCTCGCAAAAAGCGCCGGAATCCCGGCCTCGTGGGCGGCTCGCAGCACGTTTCGTGTACCGAGGATGTTGACGTCGAGCACGGCCAGCGGGTCGGCCACGTAACGCTGCACACCGACGACTGCGGCCAGGTGCAGCACCGCCGACGCCGTGGCCACGACCGCGCGCACAGCGGCCTCATCCCGCACGTCGCAGCGCGCCGCGTCGCCGTCGGGTCCACCATCGGGCTGCACGTCAATCGTCTTCACCAACAGCCCGCGACCACGCAGGATCGCCGCCAGATGGCGGCCCAGAAAGCCGGCGCCACCTGTGATCAAGATCGGTTTGTCGATGCCGGGGCGAGGGTCGGTCATGGGCCTCCATTGCCAGGGGGTTGTTTGTCACACAATGAGGCCGCGTGATAAAGGCTGACGCCTGACGTCATTGACTGGAACCACGTGATCGAGGAGTCCGATGCTGACGGAGGGTCAAGCGACCGGCCTCATCTTGGGCAGCATCGGCGCGCTCTCCATCGTGGTCGCGCTGGCTTGGTGGCGACATGCACCGCGGCTGCGCCGAGCCATCGCCGTCGCGATCGTTCTGTTTGTCGCGGCGCCAGTTGTGGGGCGCATCGCGCTCAACGCAAGCCCCGCTGGCGCTTCGGTGTCGCCTCCGGCGTCGATGAACATGATGCACGAAGATACGACGTTGGGCGTGCTCGATCGCATCACACAGCCCTGGACCTGGCAGACCCCGGCGCGCTGGCTGCTCGGCCCTGGCCACGGGCTCGCCGGCCGGGCCGCCGCGAATCGACTGCTACACGGTCTAGCCATGCTGACCCTCGGGATCTTGCTCTACGGCATGCTCGACAGCTGGGTCGCGGCGCTGTGGATTGTGGCGCTAGGCATGCTCAGCGGGCTGCCGCTGGTCATCGCCTCGTCGGAGACGTGGACCCCGGTGATCTGGCTCGTCTGCGGCCTCGGCGGGATCGGGGTGGGGTCGGCGAATCAGGCGTCCCTCTCGACCGCAGCGCGCTGGTGCGGCGCGGCGCTGGTGCTCGGTCTAGGCGCGCTGCTAGGGCCGCGACATGAGCTCTGGCTGCTCTGGCTGGCCGGGAGCGCGGCGGCGCTGTGGCCGCTCGTGCTGACCAAACCGACGCGCACGCGGCTGCAGCAGGTGGCTGCCCGGATCCTGCGGCGACCGGCACGCGCGCCGGTGGCCGCGCTCGTCGCTGTGGGCGGCCTTGTCGTGGGGCAGGCGGTCTGGGGGGAGGGGCTCACGCAGGCGGTCGTCGAGGCGTTTCATGCGCAGACCGGGCGATCGCTACCGCATCTTTGGGTGTCCGCCGCGCTGGCTGGGCTCCCCACCGACCTCTCGTTTCTCGTGCTACCCGCCCCGCTGAGCGCGGCGACGCCGGTCGCGTTTGTGGGGCTGACGCTGGCCGGCGCGTGGCACGTGGTACGGCGCGATCGGCGTTGGCTGTGGCTGCTCTTGGCGACCCTGACGGTGTTCAAGATCTATTGGGCGGCGGGCCACGGCCACGCCTACGAATCGCAGCGCTACCTAGCCAACCTCCTGCCGGCGTTGACGGTCCTCGCCGCGCTTGGCTGGCGCCAGATGCGACCGCTCCTGGCGCAGCCGCTGTCCCTCCCGAGCCGGCGGCGTGGCCTGGTGACGTTGGTGGCGCTGCTGAGCCTGATCGACGGGCGCTACGCCAATGACATGGTGCCGTGGTCGGCGTGGCCGTTCGGCGTGGCGCTGGAGCGAAACTTCCAGGTCAACGCAAACTTTCTCGCCAGCACCACCCAGCGTTGGCCCACCTGCGTGCTGGTGTCGCGCTCAGCCGAACACGTCAGCGGCGAGTACAGCGTCGACAACGAGGCGCTCGTGGTCTGGGGCGCCGGATGGCCGGCGCGCAGGGTCGACGGCGATGACACAGCGCTGGCAGCGGCACTTGACGGGCTGGTTCCACGGCCGAATTGCGCGCTCGCGGTGACGGCGCTGGCTTGCCACCTCGAGGGGAGTCGCGGCTGCGACGGGCTTGGCGAGGGCGAGGTGTTGGACCAGGTGCCGCAGCTGAACGCGCCCTACCGCCACGCGCATTTTGGGGTCGCGCGTGGCGCCGTGCTGCGATTTGAAGTGCGACCGCTGGCGCGCCGGTGGTGGCCGGGCGTCCAGCGCTAGGTGCCCCGCGCCAATTGCCGCCCCAAACATTCGCTACTCCGTCGCGAACGACCAGCCCTCGACATACTTTGTGCCATGGTCGCCGCCCGACGCGTTGGCCGCCGTAAACCCCGCATAGATGGACTCTCCGTTGCTGCCGAGGGACTCCCAGACATACTGGTTCAGCGTCAACGTGGGCGTCTTGGGCTTCGATCCGCCCTTCTTCGCCACGAAAAACGTCAGCGTGGTCGTGGCGTGGTCGTAGTCGAGCCACAACGTGGTCGCCTCGTTATTTTGGCCCTCAGGCATGATGGCGGCCTTCGATCCAACCGAGATGCCGTTGCTGTAGACGGTGACGCTGGGCGGCGCGTACTTGCCGCCGTTGATGATGCCGACGACTTGTACCACCAGCGCAGGCTTCAGCTTTGGTGTGCTCTGATCGCCGTCGCCGCCGGCCGCTTGGCCCACACCGTTGGTGGTCGACTGCAACACCAGGCTGTAGCCCCGCGCGTAGCCGTTGACGTCGATCTTCAACTGAAAGCTCTTGTTCTTCGTCAACGGCGTCGCGCGCCAGAACGCACCGTTGACACCAGGACCATCCGTCACGACCCGGATCCTATCGCCCGACAGCACCGCGTCGCCGACCAGTTTCAGCTTCGACGGGTCGCAGAATGTCGGATGGTTGAACACGTAGCCCGGCGTGAGCGCGTCGGCCTGCGCTGTCATGTCGACCTTGTTGGTGATCGCCCCCACCGTGGCGCGTCCGAGGTAGGTCTTGCCGCTGTCGGGTCCGACGGTGAAGACGTTTGTAGCGATGCCCTGGCTGTTGGTCTGACTCGTCGGTTGCGAGAAGGAGCCGCCATCAAGACCACTCCACGACACGGTCACGTTGGCGGCTGGCAGGTTCTGGCCGGTGCGCACCTGTACCCGAAACGGCTCGCTCAGGGGCTGTCCTGGCTTGGCGCGCTGCCCGTCGCCGCAGACGAGGCTGAGCTTGAAGAGGTCGCCGCAGTCCTCGTCTGTCAGCGCGTCGCAGTCTTCATTGCCGCCGCCGCACACGTCGCTGCTCTTGGGCAGCTGCTCGCCTACGCAGGGGTTCGCCGTGCCGCCGTCGCCACAGGTGGTGGTGCCGCTCTTGCAGATTCCGACGCCCAGCGTGCCGCTGGGGCCGCTGTAGCACTGCACATTCGCGCCTGAATTTACGGGCGTAAAGCTACATCCGCCGCCCGCAACGCAGGTCCCCGTCGTGCACGGATTGCCATCGTCACAGACGAGCTTTGTGGCGAGCTTGCAGACGCCTGTTTGACACGCCGCGGTCTTCACGCAGGGCGCGCTGAGGGTGCAGGCCGCTCCGTCGACGACCGCCGCGACGGCGCAGACGCCGGTTTGCGCATTGCACGTATTCTGGGTGCACGCGTCGCCGGATTCTGAGCACGTCACGACCGTTTGGCTGTCGAGCGAACAGCGCTTCTTGGCGAGGTCGCAGATCAATGTGCCGTTACACAGGTCGCCGTCCTCAAACTTCGCGCAGTCTTTATCGCTGCCGCAGCTGCACTGCGAGGGAGCCTGAGGCGTCGACGCCACGCACGCGCCCTTGAGGCACGACGCGCCAGCGCCGCAGGGATCGCCATCGCTGCATGCGGTGTTGTCCTGCGACGCTGTGAGGGCGCAGACGCCGGTTGTCGGGTTGCAGGTGGTCTTAGCGCAGGGCGTGTTGTCGACAGTCTGGCACGTGACCACGGTCGATGGATTCAGCACGCACTGATGAACCGACTTGTCGCAAAACAGCGTGCCGTTGCAGGCGTCGCCATCCTCCTTGGCCGCGCAATCCGCGTCTGTATTGCAGACGCACACGTTGGTCGCGGACGCGCAGGCGCCCTGTTTGCAGGTCTCGTCGACGGTGCAAATATTGCCATCGCTGCAGAGCGTGCCCTGGTTGACCGGGATCAGCGCGCAGGTGCCCGTCTGCGGCTCGCACACACTCGCCATACAGGTGCTGTCAGCGACGCTCGGGCAAACCACGGTCGTGGCCGGGTTCAGGGCGCACTTGCCGGTCGCGAGGTTGCAGAATGGCACGCCGTTGCACAGGTCGCCGTCGTCCTGGCAGTCCGCGTCGCCCTTGCACTCACATGTGAACTTGCCTGGCGTACAGATGCCGACTTTGCAGGTGTCGCCGGTCGTGCAGGCGTACGCGTCATCGCACGGCGCGCCGCTCGGGACCACAGACAGCGCGCAGCTTCCGGTCGTTGGATCGCAGCGATTTTTGACACAAGCGGTGTCCTTGACCGTCACACACGCCACCACGCTCGCCGGGTTGATGACGCACTTTTCTTTGACCGTGTCGCAGTACGCAGCGCCGTTGCAGAAGTTGCCATCGTCCGGGCAGTCGGCGTCCTTCAGGCAAGCGCAGGCTTGCACGTTACCCTCGCAGCTGCCGGCAACGCACGTGTCGACCGTGGTGCAGGCCACGCCATCATCGCAGGCCTTGCCGTCCGTCGCGTCGCCGAGCTCACAGGCGCCGGTGAGGGCGTTGCAGGCGTTCACGACGCATCCGGCCTTGGTGCCCGGGCAGCTGGTCGGCTTCGCGTTCTGGCAGACGCCCAAGGCGCAGAGGCCGACCTGACATCGATCGCCGTTGTGGCATATCGCGCCGTCTGGTGCGGCGAGCTTGAAACACGCGCCTTTGCTGCATCCCCAGAGGCGGCACCCCGCCAGCGCGTCATTGTCGCCGCAGTCGGATGGTTTGGCGCAGTCAGCCCCGACCCCGCCCAGGTTCGTGCCGTCGCCTGAAGAGACAGCGTCGCCGGTGACGGCCGCCGAAGGTCCACATGCGCAGACGGCGACGAGGACGTTCGCGAAGAGCACATGGCGGATGATTTCCAGGCCCGGCTGCCGTCGATCAGGTGCTGCGCGCATGGTGAACTCCGTCTCAAAAAGAGGCCCAAATCCGCCCAAGTATGACTGATGACGCCGCGCTGTCCTAGCCCATGCCAATCGGGGGCCTTCGTGTCACTGCTGCACCGGCGCAAACTGCCCGCAAATCCCGCGCGTTCGCGACACAAGCGCGCCAAGAGTGCGGGCGTTCAGCAGCGAAAACCACGGCGTGCTCGGCATCGGCGTCCAATCCAAAACCGGACGATTCCAGACGACACAACGGCGAGAGAATGGCCAAGATGGCGGCGCCCATGCGCGCTGAAAGCCTGATTTATCAAACTGGACGCGCGCCCCGCAGCCAAAAATGAAAAAAGGACCGCGCCGGGTCCAATTGGACTTGTCCGCGCTGGCTTCGGTCCCGCGGCGCGGCGCCAAAATAAAGGCGGCTCAACAGGGCCTTGGTCATCGTTTCGTCCACCACGAAAAAATCAGCGACCGAACAGAAGCATCCAGCGACGACGGCCAGGGCCACGACCGGGCCACGACCGGGCCACGACCGGGCCACGA
>CALENB010000143.1 GCA_937910235.1 uncultured Myxococcales bacterium
GGTACCAGCGCGAAGCATTCGCCTTCGCTAGTCACAGGGCCCAAAGGCCGGTTGTTCGCACGAGCGCGGCCCTATGGCTTGCCAAAAGTCCCGCTCCGATCAACCATGGCCCCAGGCGAACAACCGCGCTGATACGCGCGTTATGGGGGTTTGAGGCGGATGGCCATTAGCCAGAAGGAATTCGCGGCCATGGTCGGCGTCACCCCCCAGGCGATCAGCAAGGCCGTCAAGGCGGGTCGGCTCACGGTCCCGCTGGACCCGGTGGGCTCGCTCCGCCAGTGGGACGCCGGCCGAGCCCCGCCGACGAAAGCACCGAAGAGCGAAGCACCGGCTACTGCCCCGAGTCACGGCAAGCCCGAGCCCGAGCCCAAGCCCAAGCCCCCTGCGCGCCGGTCTAACACAGCGGCCCCAGCCGAGGACGACACCGCCGGGCCCCTAAACTACAACGAGGCCAAGACCAAGGAGACGACATACAAGGCCCGGCTGCGCCGGCTCGAGTACGAGGAGCGCAGCGGCTCCCTGGTCGCCGCCGCCGAGGTCAAGGCCCAATGGCAGGAGCTGGCCCAGGGCCTACGCACCCGCCTCATGAGCATCCCCCAGGCGCTGGCCCCTCGCCTCGCGTCCATGACCGAGTCCCATGACATCCGCATTGCGCTCGACGAGGCAATCCGCCAGGCACTACAGGACGTGGCCGACGATGCACGACGACCCACTGCGTGATTGCGTGCTCGGCTTTGCTGCCGGCATCCAGCCACCGCCCAACATCACCGTCAGCGAGTGGGCCGACGCGAACCGCATCCTGCCCCGCACATCGGCCGAGCCTGGCCAGTGGCACACCAGCCGCGTGCCGTTCTTGCGCGAGGTCATGGACCGCCTGAGCCCACAAGACCCCTGCGAGATGGTGGTGGTGATGAAGGGGGCCCAACTCGCGTTTACCAGCGCGGCAGAGAACTGGATCGGCAGCAGCATCGAGCTCGACCCATCGACATTTCTCATGGTGCAGCCGACCACCAACACGGCCAGGGACTACGCCAAAGACCGCATCACGCCGCTGGTGACTGGCACCCCGTCCCTGGTGGGCCTGGTGAGCGAGCAGAAGTCCAGGGCCATCGGTGGCTCGACCACCACCCGCAAGGAGTTCCCCGGCGGGTTCCTGATCGTAACTGGCGCCAACTCGGCCGCGGAGCTCCGCAGCAAGAGCATCCGACGCCTGGCGCTTGACGAGGTGGACGGCTACCCGCTGGACGTGGACGGGGAGGGTGATCCCGTGGCGCTGGCCATGCGCCGTACCGCCACGTTTGGCAACCGCAAAATACTCATCTTCAGCACCCCGACGATCATGGGGTCGTCGCGCATCGAGGCCGAGTATTCGGGCACCGATGACCAGCGCAAAGCGGGCTTCAGCCCCACGGACCAGCGGCACTATTTCGTCCCGTGCCCCGAGTGCGGCGAAATGCAGGAGCTGCTCTGGGAACACGTCAAGTGGACGGAACTGGGTAGGCCACCGCACGAGGCCGCCTACGTCTGCCCGCACTGCGCCCGCGTTGTCGAGAACCACGAGAAGGGGTGGATGCTCGAGCACGGCGAGTGGCGCGCTACGGCGACAGCCGACAACCCCAAGGTGCACGGCTACTGGATCACCGGCCTCTACCGTCCGCACGGTTGGCGCAGCTGGGGCGACATCGCTAGCGATTGGGTCAAGGCCACACGGACCAAGGACACGGCCCTTCTCAGGGTGGTGGTCAACACCGACCTCGGGCAGACGTGGGACCTGACGGACGGGCACGCGGTGGACCCTGGGACGCTGATGGCCAGGGTGGAGCCCCCTTCCGTCGAGTGCGACCAGCGAGTCATCGTGCTGACCGCCGGCGTCGACGTGCAGGGTGACCGGCTGGAGATGGAGATCGTTGGGTGGGGCGAGTACGAGGAGAGCTGGTCGGTGCACTACCAGGTTATCCAAGGGGACCCGGTGCACGGCGATGTGTGGGACATCCTGGACGAGATCCTTCTGACGCCGATCCCCCACCCGCTGTTCCCGGCCGGCATCATGATCCAGGCTGTCGCCGTTGACTCGGGGTACTCTACGCAGCGCGTGTGCGAGTTCACGCGGCCCCGGCGTCATCGTCGCGTGTGGGCCGTCATGGGCGCCAAAACAGCACAGCACACACCTAGGCCAATTTGGAACAAGAAGCCGACCAAGCCTGGCAGAGGCAAGTACGACGTCTACATCGTGGGCCAGGACACCGCCAAGGCGCAGCTGGCGGCCCGGCTCTCCATCGAGGAGGAGGGTCCGGGGTACTGTCATTTCAGCGGCCCGCACAACGACGAGGCTTATTTTGCGCAGCTCACGGCGGAAAAGCTGCGCACCAAGTACCGGAACGGGCGAGCAGTGTTTTACTGGTGGAAGCCTGACCACAAGCGCAACGAGGCCCTGGACTGCCGGGTGTACGCCACGGCCGCGCTGCACGGGCTGCGGGCTAGCGGGTTCAAACTGTCCAGGCCGAAGCCCAAGCCAAAGCCGAAGCCTCAGAGCGTGCCAAGCGCAGCGCCCCGGGCCTCCGCCCCCGCCCCGCGGCCAGCGCCACGCCGCCAGCCGTCGCGTGGCACAGGGCGCCCGTCTCGGTCTACCTGGTAATTTGCGCCTGACCCTTCAGGTCTTGACCTGGCCCCCCAACATGCCGCACCATAACGAGCGGGGCAGTACGCACACGCCGGCCCCAAGGGGATGCGCATGGCGATACCGTTCACTCAGGCTCAGCTGACCGCCATGACGGCGGCCTACGCGCGCGGCGTGACCACGGTGCGGCACGGAGACAAATCAGTCACCTACAGCTCCATGTCCGAACTGTGGGCGGCAATCCAGCGAATGGAGCGCGCGCTGTCCAGCCCCGCCCAGCCGTCATACGTGCGGCTCACCAGCAAGGGGTACTGAGATGGCCAGGATGGACGATCTCATCAAGCGCGCACGCAATGGGCTGGCCGATGCCATCATGTCCAGCGGGCCCGCCAGGCGCGCGGCCATCGCGGCGGGCCGACTGGCTGCGCGGGCCATGCGCGCTCCGGCAGTGCAGCGGGCAGCGGGCATCGCTGAGGCGTTCGGCGGGGACCTGCCGGCGGGCCTCATCAAGCGGCGCAACTTCAAGGGCGCCACAAGTTCGCATTTGCAAATGCACTGGAAGACCAGCGGGGCCGGGGCAAATACCACGGTTGGCGCGGCCATCGGCACCCTGCGGAACCGCTCCAGGGACCTGCTGCGCAACAACGCCCACGCATCCTCAGCGGTCACCAAGCTCACCACCCGCCTCGTCGGCGGCGGCATCAAGCCACGGTGCAAGAGCGGAGACGCTGAGTTGGACGTCAGGGTCAACGAGCTGTGGGAGGCGTGGGCCAAACAGGCCAGCGTGGGCGATGACCTGACCGTCTACGGTATCCAGGAGCTTGCGTGCCGGTCGATGCTGGAGTCGGGCGAGGTGCTGATCCGGCGGCGCTACCGCCGGCCATCCGACCAGAGCACCGGCAAGCCGCTGCGCGTGCCCATGCAGATCGAGCTTCTGGAAGCCGACCACCTGGACACCCTGAAAACGCAGAACGTGCCCGGCGGCGGTCGCATCGTACAGGGCGTGGAGTTCGACCCCATCGGCCGGCGCCGAGGCTACTGGATGCACCCGACCCACCCGGGCGAACAGCTGGCCCCGCTGACGTCCAGCTACGCGTCGGTGTTCGTGCCTGCTGAGTCAATCTCGCAGCTGTACAAGCCCCTTCGCCCCGGGCAGGTCCGCGGCGTCCCGTGGCTGGCCCCGGTGCTGGTGACCCTGCGAGACCTCGATGAGGCGAGCGATTACGAGCTGGTGCGGATGCGCATGTCGTCCGCGCTGGTGGCGTTCGTGACTTTGGACGAGGAAAACCCGACGGCGCTTGCTGCACCGGAGGATGGGTCAGACGGCACCGAGACGATCACCGACGTCAACGGCAATCCGCTTGAGCGCGTCGAGCCCGGGATGGTAGCCATCATCCGCGGGAACAAGAGCGTCACCCTGAGCACGCCCCAGGCCATCGGCGGATTTCCGGACTACGTGGCCAGCCAGCTGGCCAGGATCGCCGCCGGGCTGAACATCCCCTACGAGATGTTGGCCGCCGACCTGAGCCGGGTGAATTACAGTTCGTACCGCGCCGGGGCCCTGGAGTTCCGCGCTATGGTCGAGTCGATGCAGCAGCACCTGGTCGTGCCGCTGCTTTGCGAGCCGATGTGGCGCTGGTTCGTTACGGCCGCTATTGCAGCCGGCGAGATTCCAGACCGCGAGTACCCGGTGGTATGGTCGCCCCCGCGGATCGAGGACATCGACCGGGTCAAGGAAGCCACTGCGGATTTGATTGCAATGCGCGCTGGCACGGTGTCGCGTCAGCACACCATCGCCAGAATGGGCAACGACCCTGACCAGGTCATGGCCGAGATCACAGCGGACAACGCCGCAGCAGATGCGGCTGGGGCGGTGTTCGATTCCGACCCCCGCAAGACGTCGCGGTCTGGCGGCGCCCAAGACCAGTTCCGCGAGGGCGCAGGAATCAACCCTGCAAGCGATAGCCAGCAGTCCGTTGATGCGGCCATCGTCCATCTCATCCGCCAGGTCGCCAGGGGCTACGCGGCAGAGGGCGACGAAGAAGGAGCGGAGTCGATGAGCCTCGCCGCCGACCTTCTTTCCTCCTAACGCGATTCCCGCTTGACACGCCATATGTGGCAGCCGTAGCCTAACGGCAGCCATCGCCTGTAGCATGATGCTAGGGTGATGGAGGTGCCAGGACGGCAACGGCGGCGCAGGAAGCGCCACGGGGGTCCGATTGAGCGAGCGAGCGCAGCCGCGTAGCGACGGGCAGTCATTGCCTGTATTCGCCCGCGCGGCATCGATCAAGCCGTCCAGCTTCGACGCAACTGCCCGAACAGTCGACATCGTGTGGAGCACCGGCGCTCCGGTCAAGCGGCAGGGCTGGTCCAGTGAGGGCCGGCGTATCTCCTACCTGGAGGTGCTCGACCTGGCCGGCGCGGACCTATCACGGCTGAACAACGGTGCCCCGTTTCTGGCGCAGCACTCGGTAGGCGGGCTCATCAGTACTGGCCGCGATGCGCTTGGCGATGTGCTTGGCGTGGTGGTCGAGGGCTCTGCCCGCGTCGAGAACGGCGAAGCGCTGGCGACCATCCGATTTAGCGCCCGCGAGGAAATCGCGCCCATCGTGCAGGACATCCAAGACGGCATCCTGCGCAACATTTCGGTCGGGTACGAGCCGACCGAATGGGAAGACCGCGAGACCGACACCGGGCTCATTGAGCGCACCATCACGGGCTGGCTGGCTTACGAGCTGAGTGCGGTAGCGATGGGCGCCGATGACACTGCCATGTTCCGATCATTCGCTCCGACACAAGACCCCGATACCAATGACAACAGCGCCAGGACGGCGCCCACGCAGGAGGCTACGATGGCCGACAAGACGAAGACCGACCCGATCGTTCCGGCCGCCCCCGCAGTGGAGCGCCAGCCCGAGACCCCCGCGCCCGTGCCCGCCCCTGTGGTGGACCTGAAGGCCGTGCGCCAACAGGCCGCATCGGATGAGCGCCGCCGTATGGCCGGCATTCTGGAGGCTGGGCGCAAGCTCGGCATTCCGGCCGGCGACGTGCAGCGCGCCATCAACGACGGTGTGTCCCTGGAGTCCGCGCGAGACGCCTTTTTCGGCGCAGCCGCGGATGCCGACGACAAGCCGAACATCCAGCCCACGCACCGTGGCGCCATCGAGCCCGGCGAGCAGGACGAGGTGGCCACCCGAAGCGAAGGGATGCTCAACGCGCTGCTGCACCGCGCCAACCCGAGCAAGAACAAGCTGAGCGAGCAGGGCATGGAGTTCCGAGGGCTTCGGCTGGTCGAGTTCTGCCGCGCCGCCCTGGTCGCCAACGGCATCTCGACGCGGGGTATGGGCCAGCGTGAGATCGCGCGCAAGGCCCTGAGCCTCCGGGGCAGCGGGATGACCACGCGAGCGGGCTACCACACCACCAGCGATTTTCCGCTGTTGCTGGCCGACGCCATGGGCAAGAGCCTGCGCCGGGCCTACGACGAGACGCCCCGCACGTTCGAGCCCTGGGCGAAGCGCGCCACCGCTCCGGATTTCAAGCAGGTCAAGCGGCTCCAGTTGGGCAGCGCGCCCAACCTGCTGCTGAAGGTCGAGAACGGCGAGGTCACCTACGGCACCATCGGTGAGAGCCGCGAGCAGTACGCGCTCGGCACCTACGCCCGAGCGTTGGCCATCACGCGGGAAACCATCATCAACGACGACCTGGACGCGTTTGACCAACTGCCTGCCGCGTTCGGCATGGCGGCGTCTCGGCTCGAGTCGGACATTGTCTACGGCATCCTGACGGCCAACGCCAACATGGCGGACGGCAGCGCGCTGTTCAGCGTGGCACACAGCAACATCTCCGGTGCGGCCGCTCCTCCGAGCATCGCCACCCTGGGCGCGATGATGACCGCGTTGGCGCGGCAAACCGCGCTCGACGGCACCACGCCGTTGAACAACCAGGGCCGATACGTCATCGTGCCGGTCACCCTGCGTCTGGTCACGGAGCAGGCCATCGGGGTCGTGCAGCGCTTCCCGGACGCCCCGGGCAACATCAGCCCTGCCTACCTGCAGTCGCTCATCCCGATCGCGGAGCCCCGCCTGGACGCCGTCAGCTTGACCGACTGGTACGGAGCCGGCGACCCGAACGCCTGCGATACGGTGGAATACATGTACCTCGAGGGCGACGAGGGCGTGATGATCGAGACCGAGAACGGCTTCGAAGTCGACGGGGTCAAGATCAAGGCGACGTTGGACTTCGCTGCCAAGGCCATTGACCACCGCAACATGTACCTGAACACCACTCCGTAACATGACGGGGCGGGGGTCTGACCCCCCGCCCCACCCGACAACTTGACGGGGCCGGAAGCCCCACTAGGAGAGCCACGATGGCGACCGATTACGGACAAGACGGCAAGTTCCTCACGTTCACCGCCCCCGCTGGCGGGGTCACGAGCGGAACCGGCTACATTATCGGAAACACGTTCGTCGTGGCCCAGGCCGATGCCCTTGTGGGCGAGGCGTTTGCGGGCGCCACAGAGGGCGTGTGGTCGATGCCCAAGCAGGCGGCCCTGGCAATTGCCGAGGGCGCGAACGTCTACTGGGACGGCGGTGCTGGCGAGGCTGACACCACGGCCTCGAACACCTTCATCGGCAAGTGCGCGGCCACGGCCGCGGGCGGCGACGCAAACGTCAGTATCAAGCTGACCCCCGGCCTGACCACGGCGTCGGGTGCGGTTGCGGCATCTCTGTACGATGCCAACACCATCCTGGCCGCGGACACGGACGACACCCCCGCTGCGCTGGTGGTCGCCGAGCAGACCCTGGTTGGCCGCATCACCGGCGGGACCATCGACGCTCTGACGGCCACCGAGGTCAGAACCCTCATCAACGTCGAGGACGGCGCGGGTGTGGTGGATAGCACGTCGGTGGACGCGGCCGGCGCGGTCATGGAGTCCGACTTCAACGCGCAGACCATCATGGCTGCGACGCTGGACAACACCCCGGCGGCGCTGACTGTCCCGGTGGAAAGCTTCATCGGCCGCCAGACCGGAGGCAACGTGGCTGCCATCGCGGTCACTGATGAGAGCTTCGTCGGTCGGTCGGCAACGGGCGTGCTCGGTCCGCAGGCGGTTGCGGTGCAGAGTTTCGTGGGTCGTGGTTCCGCCGGTCTCGGTGGCATCGCGGTTGCTGACGAAAGCCTGGTTGGCCGCACGGCCGCGGGCGACCTGGGCGGCATCGCGGTCGGCGTGTCCACCATCGTGGGACGTGCCGCGGCGGGCAACCTCGCAGCCCTGGCGGCCGGCGACGTGCTGACCATCCTGGGCGTTGAGGCGGCTGCCGACGTGACCGACGAGACCAACGTGCTGGCGGCCCTGGCCGTGGGCGCGACGGCCAAGGACGTGGGCGGCGCGTCCATCACCAACGTCAACCTGGTCGATGGCCGGGACGTGAGCGTCGACGGAACGGCGCTTGACACCGCGGTCAACGCGGTAGCCGCGTTGGGCGCCGAGAACATCGACGGGCACATGGCCATCCCGCTGCACAGCGGCGTGGCTGAGGCTGGCACCTGGACGTCCAGCGTCTTGGCGGATGGCATCATGGGCCTCACCCGCACTGCGGCGGCGGCCACCGAGGAGTATTGGCAGGACATCCCCGCCCCTGCTCGCACCACCGCGAGCAAGGGGATCAAGCCCACGGGCATGACGGTCAACTACACCTGCAACGTGGCCCTCGCGGATGACGTTCGGTTCGAACTCTGGAAGCGGACTCTGGCTGCGGACGGTGCATCGCCCACGGCCGCAGTCGTCTTCGGCGACCAGGACGCGGACTACGACGCGAACCACAACACGGCAGCCAAGCGCGCGGACAACACCGGCGCCCCCGAGCTGCACCGTGCGGACATCACGGACGCTGCTGGCGCGGCGTACCTGGCGGCAGATGAGCAGCTGGTGCTGCGCATCATCGTCGACGGCGACGCGGGCGCCGGGGCTGTGGTGTCGGTCATTGCGGCCGAACTGCTGTACTCCGAGACCCTCGTGGACCTGGTCTAAGGGGTGACCTGTGAGCGTTTGGGCTGACAGTCTAGATGGGGCGATGGGCGTAATCCGGGACACGTTCCCGGAGCCGATCATCTACGACCCATCTGGCACAGCCCAGATGCTCGACGGCGTCTTCGATGAGGCCCACGAAGCAGTGGAGATGCAGGGGGACGTGGCCGTTAGCTCGGTCGCACCGGTGCTCTGGGTGAAGCTGGCTGACCTGGTCGCCATGCCAACCCAGGGCACGGCCCTGCTGCTCACGTCGTCCGGCCGCACATTCGAGATTTCCGACGTCCAGATTGACGGCGCTGGCGGGGCATCGCTGATGCTGCTGGAGACCACGCCGTGAGCCTCGGACCCACGGCCATCCGCACCGACATCGTAACGCGTCTGACTGGCACCACGTCAGCGGGCGCGGAGGTGTACGACTCGCCCATTCTGGACTGGCCTGACACTAGCGCATGGCCTGTCATCGGCGTCTCGTCCAGGCAGTCTAACGGCACGCTGGCGTCCATGTCCGGGGCGTCGTTCAGCCGGGTTGACCTGCTGGAAATTGAGGCCACCACCGAGGCCGCCACCGACGCTCTGCTGGCCGCTGCGCTGGACACAATCGAGGACCAGGTGCTCACGGTGCTGCTGGCCGACGACGAGTGGTACAACCAGTTCTCGCAGGTGTCGTTCACGGTCGACCGGCTGGCCAGCATCGCGAGCACAAAGCGCCGTGGCAGTGTCAAGATCGACCTGACCCTGACGCAACAGAACATCGAGTACGAGGCAGCGGAGCCAGACGCGACCAACTCGTTCGAGCGGCTCGAGGTCGAGACCGACCTAGCCCAGGTAGACGGCGAGATCGACGTGACACAGACCATCACCCTGACGGGGGACCCATCATGAGCATCAGTCCGCAACTCAATCGAATGGTGGTCCGTCCGGGCCTCGACCGGCGCAACCCGGGCCAATCGCTGCTCATCCGTCGTCCCGCTGACGAGGGCGGCGGCCTGCTCCCAGAGGATGGCGCGGCCGTGCTTGCGACCCCATACTGGATGCGCCGGCTCGCGAAGCGCGACGTCGTGCTCGTCACCGAGGAGGGCTAGACCATGGCCATCGCATTTTCCCAGATTCCGGCCAACCTCCGAACCAACGGCTGGTACTTCGAGGTCGATTCCAGCCAGGCAGGCGGCGGCACAAGCACGGTCAAGCCGGCGCTGCTGATGGCCCAGCGCACTGCGGCCGGGGCTGTTCCTGCGGCCACGCTGCACCGCATCACCAGCGCGGCAGAGGCCGCGGCGGCTCACGGGCAGGGCAGCCAACTGCACCGCATGGCGGTGGCCTTCCGGGCGCAGGACCCGTTCAGCGAGCTGTGGACCATCGGGGTCGCTGACCCTGCTGGCGCCGCCAGCACGCTGGATATCGTGGTCACCGGGCCCGCGACCGCGTCGGGCACTCTGCACCTGTACATCGGCGGACAGGCCGTCAACGTCACAGTGACCAGTGGCGACGCGGCCACGGCAATCGCCGCAGCCGTAGACACCGCGGTCAACGCCGCCAACGACCTCCCGGTCACGTCGGTCAATGTTGGGGCCCCGAGCGTCAACATCACGTTGACGGCTTTGAACCTGGGCACCCTGGGCGACGAGATCGACGTGCGCGCCAACTACCGGCTCGCGGCCGGCGGTGAGAGTTGGCCCGCCGGCGTGACCATCACGGCCGGCGGCAACAGCATCGAGACCACGCCCGTGCGCCTGGCCGCTGGAGCTGGGGTCGTCAACACGGCCACGGCAATCACCGCGCTCGGTGACACCGAGTTCGATTTCGTGGCGGTGCCGTGGAATGCAGACGCAACCCTGGACGTAATCGAGACCGAATGGAACGACACCACCGGCCGGTGGTCTCCGCTGCGCGCGGCCTACGGGCACGTGTTCGCGGCGCTCGACGACACGGTCGGTAACCTGACAACGGCCGGCAACGCCCGCAACTCTCAGCACTCGTCGCTGCTGGGCATCGAGTCGTGCCCCGCGCCGCCGTGGGAGTTGGCCGGCGCCGTGGCCGGGCAGGTTTCGCGCCTGCGCAACGCTGACGTTGCGGCTGTGTACCACACCGCTCCGCTCAATGGCATCCTGCCCCCGCGCGAGTCCGACCGGTTCACGGCCTCGGAGCGGAGCATCCTGCTGACGGACGGTGTGACTCCGACCTACGTTGACGCGGCAGGGGTGCTGCACCTCGAGGACCTGATCACCACTTGGCAGTTGAACGGCTCTGGTGTGGCCGACGAGAGCATGCTGGACGTCACCACGATGTATGACCTGATGCACATCCAGCGGACGTTCCGCACCACGATGAGCACGGCCTACGGTCAGCACCGCATTGCGGACGATGGCACCAACTTCGGCCCGGGAAAGAAGATCGTCACCCCGAGCATGATTCTGGCCGCGGCTATCGCGCTGTTCAGACAGTGGGAGAGCGACGGCATCGTCGAGGACTTCGACACGTTCGCCAGCTTGGTGACGGTCGAGCGTGACGCCACGAACAAGAAGCGAATCAACGTCCTGCTGCCGCCCGACGTGACCAACGCCATGGTCACCGGTGCGGTTAGCGTGCAGTTCCGGAGGTAGGCCATGGCAGCGGTAGCAGGCAAGCTTGATTTCATCGCGGATGGCGTGCGCTGGACCGTCGCTGGTTCGTTCACCATCCGGCCATTTCAGACCAGCAAGGAACCGGTGGTCGGCGTCAACGGCCCGGCCGGCTACAAGGAGATGGGCGTCGCCCCGAGCATCGAGGCCGAGCTGATCACCACCGCAGACACGCGGCTCAAACTGTTCGAGGCAATGTCCGGAGTGACCGCCTCGGTGAAGCTGGCCAACGGCCTGCAGTACATCCTGACAGAGGCGTTCGTCGAAGGCGAGCCAGACATCAATCCGATTGACGGCACCGTGACGGTGTTGCTCAAGGGCACTAGCTGCGACGAGATTTAATCGCCGCAGCCTAACGGTTCGAGGGGGGACCAACCATGGCAACTGATGCAGCGTACTACCGGCTGAAGCGAACGCGACAGGTCGTGTCCAAGCCGGCGCTTACCTACCCGATCACAGTGGCCGGCGAGGAGGTCGACGAGCTTTGGCTCACGAGGCTCACGCTCAAGCCCCTGCGCGGCATCGCCTACCCGCAGATGATGGCGGGCTTTCAGGCGGCGTCTGGCGGGGAGGGCGGGGAGTTCGACTTCGCAAGGCTCCCCTCGGACACCGTCGACACCCTGGTGGTGCTGCTGGCACATAGCGCTGGCATCACCGAGGCAGAGGCCGAGTGCGTCGACCCTGTGGACCTGTTCACGCTGCTGCTGGAGGTGGTCGGTTTTTTGTCGCCATCTGGGGACTAGGGGTGAAGTGGGAGCAGACAGTAATGGACCTGGCCCTGCTCGAGCGCTGGCAGCCGTCCGAGCTGTGGGCGATGGAGTGCGACGACGTGGTGAGGTGGATCGAGGCTAGCGCTCGCGTTCGCCCTGACCGCTGGAAGGCTGCGTAACCATGGCGAAAAAGCTCGTCGCATCCGTAGAAATCACAGGCAAGGACTCGCTGTCCCATGTGATGCAGAAGCTGAACGCGCGGATG